>NZ_CP011487.1:918870-1225160 GCF_001653475.1 Helicobacter pylori
TAAATTCACTCTTACAGCCTCTTCCAAATCAGAAATGCTTATCCCAAGCCTCGCCATGTCATTAAAATCTGGCACAATCACAAACGCTCTGCTAAAGCCTCCAATAGAATTGACATCCGCCACGCCGCTAATCATTCTTAATTGCGGGCGGATCACAAAGTCTAAAAGCTGTCGTTTTTCTATCTCGGTGATATTGCCATCAATGGTGAACATAAAGATGTCTGATAACGGCGTAACAATGGGTGCCATGCCCCCTTCAACCCCCACGGGTAAATCTTTCATCACGCTGCTCAAGCGTTCATTAACAATGTTTCTGGCTAAATAAATATCCACGCTGTCATCAAAATCTATCGTAATGTCTGAAATAGAATATTTTGAAATACTTCTTAAAGATTTTTGCCCTTTTAGCCCTAAAAGCTCCAATTCTAAAGGGCGCACGATGTTGTTTTCCATTTCTTCAGGGCTAGAGCCAGGGAGTTTTAAAATGATTTTAACTTGAGTGGGCGAAATATCCGGGAAAGCGTCCACTGGAGTGTTGATAAAACTATAAGTCCCAAAAAACAAAACAAGAATCGCACAAACAATCACGATCACTCGCTGGCGTAAGGAAAATTCAATAATGGAAGCGAGCATTATTCTATTCTTCCCCTAATCCGTTGATCAAGCCTTTTAACCCTATCAATGACCCCACTGCTACGCTGTCATTAGGGTGTAAATTTTTAGCATTCACGATAAAAATCTTGCTGCGCTCTTCTAAAACTTGAACCGCCACAGGCCTAAAACCTTTAGGCGTCCTTACAAACACCAGGTAATCTTTCCCGTTTCTGATTAAAGCGTTTGAAGGGATCAAAACCGAGCCTTTAGGCTGTGAGCCTTGAATATACATTTCTACCATTTCCCCCACATGGTAATTGCCCTCATCTAATAAAGCAGTGGCTAAAATCGTGTTAGATCCTTTGTCTAACACCACCGAAACGCTTTGAATCTTCCCGATTTTTTCCCCCTCTTCACTATAGACCGGTGAATCTCTTTTAATGGATTTAGAAACGCCTACAGGCAATTTGATTTGAGCGATCAGATCATCGCTTTTTGAAATACGCACATAGCTAGTGAAAGCTAAAATCTTCTCGCCCACATTTTTAGGCGCTAACGCTAAAAGACCGCTGTCTCTAGCCACAATCCTAAAACCATACTGCCCTTTAGGGTTTTTGGGATCCACGCCAAAGCTTTTAAACACGCTCTCTAATTGTTCCACCTTTAAGCCCATTTCTTTACTGGTTAGAAAGCTAGTTTGATACTCCCTTTTAGGGATCACCCCGGCCCTATAAAGCTCTAAATCTTTTTTAGTAATATCTTTAGCGATTTTTAATTTATTTTGGTTATTTTGCAATTCAAAATACAAATTGCTCAAATCAATAGAGCTCACTTCACAGATCGCATCTCCAGCTTTCACCTGCTCGCCCTCTCTTTTATAAACCGCGACCACAGACGCATCAAAACTCAAGCTCTGCACCACAGAGCTTTTACTATCAAAATCAATATAAGCGTTAAAAGGAAGCCCTTTACTAAAAATTTCTTTATCTAATTTAACAACCTTTAACCCCATGGGTTGCAGGTTTTTTTCTTCTAAAACAATTTCTGGATACTCTTTAGCCTCCAAAGAAACACCTATTGAAAAAACGCCCATTAACATAAGCCACAATAATGCCCGCTTCAATGCAATTCTCCTAGTCTGGTCAAGCTCTCCCCTAAAGTCTCTTCTAAAAGCGCGCTAATATCAATGTATTCAATCTTAGCTTCCGCTAGAGTGATGAGAGCGTCCATGTAAGAATTTTGATAAATCAAGTATTCAAAAAGTCCGATTTTTTGGGATTCATAAGCGATGCGCCCCATTTCCATCAAACGCTTCTTATTGGCAATGGCTTCTTTTTGGGTTTCAATGTATGCTTCTTTAGTTTTGAGCTGGTTTAAGTAGGAGTTGGCGTTGATTCTAATGTTTCGTTTCATCACTTCATTTTGCGCGAGCGTCCCGCTTTGCAAATCCAAGAATTTACGCTTTTGATAGATATTTTTAGGCGTTACCGGTAAAGGGATACGCACTTCCACAGAAAGATTGGTAGAAGAGTTATAGCTTTCAGCGCCAATCCCGAACTCAAATTCATTAAACACGCCCCTAGTCGCTAACTTCGCATTCACCTGATAATCTTTAGCTGTCAAATCCAAAATATCCACATACAACGAGCGATCCAATTTAAACTTTAAAGCTTCAGGCTCAAGGTGCACATATTCAAAATCCAAACCGATCACCTTGACATCATGCAAATGGTCTAAATAAGTGTCAAAATGCGCCCCCTCTTTGACCGGCTCCACAATAGCGAGCATCGTGTCTAGCATTTTTTCTAAATCTATGAGTTTGGTTTCCACATTGGTTTTAGCGAGTTTGGATTCCAAATAAGAATTATTAAAGTTGATATAGTCCTTTTCGCTCATGCTACCGGCTTTAACTTTTTCTTTAGCGATTTTGAGCTGCGAATAAAAGTTCGCTTCTCGTTGCACATACACCTGATACTTTTCCTTAGTCATCACATAAGTCAAATAAAGGCGTTTAGCGCCAATAAAAGCGAGATTTTTATTTAATTGATAACTTTTATCGTATTGAATGGTTTTAATAGAAAGGCTTTTGGATAAAAGCGAGCTCACCCATGGGAGCTTGGGTTTTACCATTAAAACGGTTCTGGGTTGCGCTTCTATAATGCCTTGGAAGTTTTTCACCATAGAAGTTTCATTATCAATATAGGGAAAATCCCATGCATTGATTGAACGCTGTTCGTTCAGACGGCTTTTAAAATCGGCTTTTTTACCGATCAACTCCATAGAATTGGTTTCTACTTCTTTAAAAAATTCTTGTAGGGTAAAGATTTTCGCATCAAGCGTGTCCACACTGCTTATTAAAAAAGTTACCCCCAAACAAAAACGCTGGACTTTGCGTTTGAAAGAATTAAATCGCAATTTCTTTAATATCCCCAATTTCCAAGAAACTTTGATACACATCCCACAAGAAATTTTTACGATTTTTTTGGATTTCTATATCTTTATCCATGACCAGCACGCTTTTAAAATATTCTTCTAAAGGTGCATGCAAACCAAAATAAGCCTCTATTTTGCTATCCAAATCCTCAAAAGTGCTTGTTTTGATCGCACTGAACGCTTCAAAAAGGGCATGCTCTTTTGGCTCTTTAAAAAGACGGGTAAAAAACTCGCTTGATTCGTTAGGGTTCCTGTCTTTATTGATATTGGCTAAGCGTTTGAAAGCACTAAAAAGCAACTCTTTTTTTTGAGCGTTCTTGGGATCGTCTAAAAAGCGTTTTAAAGCTTTGACTTTTTGAATGATTTTAACAATGTCTCGCTCGTTGGTGTTTAACACGCTCCTTATAATAGAGGGGTTACAATCTATTAGATTATTAAAGCGCTCCAGTAAAAACTTCTCTAAAATCTCTAAATCAAAGCCTTGATAAACGCCCACTTTTTCAAAGAGGTTTTTCAAATCCGCTTTCAAATCAAATCCTAACCCATAATGTGCGATGATTTTCAATAGCCCAAAACTCAAGCGCCTTAAAGCAAAAGGATCTTTAGATCCGCTAGGGATTTTACCCGCGCTAAAAAGAGAAAACAAGCCGTCTAATTTCAAGCTCAAAGCCACGATCGCGCTAAAAACGCTAGAAGGCAAGGGATCGTTTTCGCTTGCGGGCAAATACTGCTCTTTCACACTCAAGGCGACTAACTCGTTTTCGTTTTGTTTTAAAGCGTAGTAATAGCCCATGATCCCTTGAAGCTCGCTAAATTCATACACCACTTCACTGAGTAAATCCGCCTTAGCGATTTTAACGGCTCGGCCAACCAACTCAAGGGCTTTTTCTAAAGGCATGTTTAAAAATGAAGCGTATTTTTGCGTCAAGTATTGAGCGATGATGGCTTCTCGTTCCACTTTATCCTTTAAAGTCCCTAAACCTTGCACAAAAACCACGCTCTCTAGAGGGGCGTTATCTAAAGGCTTTTTGAGATCGTTTTCATAAAAGAAAACCGCATCGCTCAAACGGGCTTTTAAAACCTTTTGATTGCCTGCAATGATTTTTTGCTTGTCTTTACTGATAGCGTTACTCACCACAATAAAGCCGTTGTGTAATGTTGGGCTTTCTTCTTGGCTTTTTTGACTAAAGAGCGCAAAATAGCGTTGGTTTTCTTTCATGGAAGTGGTGATGATTTCACCGGGTAATTTTAAAAACGCCTTGTCAAACTCCCCTAAAAGCGCAGTGGGGTATTCAGTGATCGCTACAACCTCATCTAATAGATCCCTATCTATTTCTGCGATGATGCGATGCTTTTTTTCTAGCTCTTTAATTTCTTGTAAGATTTTAGCTTCGCGCTTTTTAGGGTCTAAAATGACATGGTTTTTTTCTAAAACTTCAAAATACGCTTTAGGGCTATTTACTGGGATAAAATCAAAACCCTCTTGTCGGTGCGCTTTTGTGGCTTGTTTGGTTTTAAAACCATACTCTTTAACTTCAATATCGTTAAAATTTTCCCCATTAAACAACACGCAAATATTGTGAATGGGTCTGATGAAGCTTTTTTCCACGCTACCCCAACGCATAGACTTTCCAAAATTCAAACCCTCTAAAAACTCTAATACAATGGGCATGATTAAATCTTTTGTAGGCTCTTTCGCATGGATTTTAGCGTGATAAAGCACTTCTTTATTGTTTTTAAACGCTGTTTGGAAATGCTGGTGATCTTTTAACCCTAATTTTTGATAAAACCCTAAACCTAACGCGTTCAACCCTTGCGTTTTATCTTTATTGTTGCATGCGATTTTAACGGGAGGCCCAAAAAATTCCTCTTTGGTTTCTTGGGTTAAAAGGGGAAAGTCTTTAACAGACAAACACAAACGCCTAGGGGTGTAAAAAATCTCTATATTTCGCGCTTCTAAAGCGCGCTTTTGAAAAAGAGCGTGGAGTTTTTTAGGCATTTCTTTATATTCATTCAATAACGCTTGTGCGGGCAATTCTTCAACTAAAATCTCTACTAACAACTCATCTGAATGCAAAACCTCAATTCTCCCTAAAAAACAAAATCACTTTTAAGACTAAATCATGTTAGAATTATACTTGAATTTATTCTTTCTTAATACAAAAGGCAGGCGTTTTGAAACATTTAACCCCACTCACTCACACCATCTTTAAAGCCTTATTGCTAGGCACAGCCTTAAGCGCATCTTTAAGTTTAGTTGCAGCAGAAAGCTCCGCTAAAACAGAGTCTAAGCCTGCTAAAGGGGTTAAAAACAAGCCCAAATCGCCCGTTACTAAAGTCATGATGACGAACTGCGACAATATTAAGGATTTTAATGCTAAGCAAAAAGAAGTCTTAAAGTTTGCTTATCAATTCGGATCTAAGGAAAATTTAGGCTATGAAATGGCAGGTATTGCATGGAAAGAGTCATGCGCAGGGGTTTATAAAATCAATTTTTCGGATCCGAGTGCGGGCGTGTATCATTCTTATATCCCAAGCGTTCTAAAAAGCTATGGGCATAATAACAGCCCCTTTTTGCGTAATGTGATGGGGGAGTTGCTCATTAAAGACGATGCGTTTGCTTCTGAAGTGGCTTTAAAAGAGTTGCTCTATTGGAAAACACGCTACCATGACAATCTAAAAGACATGATTAAATCTTACAACAAGGGCAGTCGTTGGGAAAGGAGCGAAAAATCTAACGCCGAAGCTGAAAAATATTATGAAGAGATACAAGACAGGATCAGGCGTTTGAAAGAATCTAAAATCTTTGATTCGCAGTCCGGTAATGACCAAGAATTGCAAAAAAGCGCTAATAGCAACCTGGATTTAGACCCTATCGGCAATACCATGCCCCAAACTTTAGCTAAAATAGAGACTAAAGAAACTCAAACAGAGAAAACCCAAGCAGAAAAATCCCAAGAAATGAAAGAGGCAACTAGCGATCAAACAACTAGCAAACCAGAAAAAGCAAAGGATAAACCCATGTATTTGGCTCAAATCAACAACACTGATTTTACACCCGCTAAAAAAAGCCCTCAAAAACCGGCTAAAGTGATTCAAAAACGCCCCCCCAAGAATAACATTAAAAATAATATAAAAAGCAACGCCAAAACCGCTTCCAAAAATAAAGAAGTGTGCAAAAATTGCTCTCCAGGGCAAAGAAATGCGATTTTAGCCAACCACATTACTCTCATGCAAGAGCTTTAAAAAGTCCTAAAAATGGCACAAAAAACTCTTCTGATTATCACTGATGGCATTGGGTATCGTAAAGATAGCGATCATAACGCTTTCTTCCATGCTAAAAAACCCACTTATGACTTGATGTTTAAAACCTTGCCTTATAGCCTAATTGATACGCATGGCTTGAGCGTGGGCTTACCTAAGGGGCAAATGGGAAATTCTGAAGTGGGGCATATGTGTATTGGGGCTGGTAGGGTGCTGTATCAAGATTTAGTTAAAATTTCTTTAAGCCTTCAAAACGACGGATTAAAAAACAACCCCGCTTTTTTAAACACGATCCAAAAAAGCAAGGTGGTACACCTTATGGGTTTAATGAGCGATGGAGGCGTGCATTCACACATTGAACATTTTATCGCTTTGGCTTTAGAGTGTGAAAAATTCCATAAGAAGGTCTGTCTGCATTTAATCACCGATGGGCGCGATGTTGCTCCTAAAAGTGCTTTAACTTATTTAAAACAAATGCAAAATATCTGCAATGAAAACATTCAAATCGCTACCATAAGCGGTCGTTTTTATGCCATGGATAGGGACAAGCGCTTTGAAAGGGTTGAGCTTGCGTATCATAGCTTAATGGGGCTTAATAACACGCCTTTAAGCCCTAGCGAGTATATCCAAAGCCAGTATGATAAAAATATTACCGATGAATTCATTGTACCCGCTTGCTTTAAAAATTATTACGGCTTACAAGATGATGAAAGCTTTATTTTTATCAATTTCAGGAATGATAGGGTCAGAGAAATCGTGAGCGCTTTAGGCCAAAAGGAATTCAGTGGCTTTAAGCACCAAGCTTTTAAAAAACTCCATATCGCTACCATGACGCCTTATGATAACACTTTCCCCTACCCTATTTTATTCCCCAAAGAAAGCGTTCAAAACACGCTCGCTGAAGTGGTCTCTCAACATAACCTAACCCAAAGTCATATCGCTGAAACTGAAAAATACGCGCATGTAACCTTTTTCATCAATGGCGGAGTGGAGGCACCTTTTAAAAATGAAAACCGGGTGCTTATCCAAAGCCCAAAAGTTACCACTTATGATTTAAAGCCTGAAATGAGCGCTAAAGAAGTGACCCTTGCGGTGTTAGAGCAAATGAAACTAGGCACGGATTTGATTATTGTGAATTTTGCTAATGGCGACATGGTAGGGCATACGGGGAATTTTGAAGCGAGCATCAAAGCGGTAGAAGCAGTGGATGCATGTTTAGGAGAAATCCTTTCACTAGCTAAAAAATTGGATTACGCCATGCTTTTAACAAGCGATCATGGGAATTGCGAACGCATGAAAGATGAAAACCAAAACCCCTTAACCAACCACACCGCCGGGAGCGTGTATTGTTTTGTTTTAGGGAATGGAGTCAAATCCATTAAAAACGGAGCGTTAAACAATATCGCTAGCAGCGTGTTAAAACTCATGGGCATTAAAGCCCCAGCAACGATGGACGAACCCCTATTTTAAACTAAAGGAAAAGAATGCAAATTGATGACACCTTATTGCAACGCTTAGAAAAATTGAGCATGCTAGAAATTAAAGATGAGCATAAAGAAAGCGTTAAAGGCCATTTAGCGGAGGTTTTAGGCTTTGTAGAAAACATTTTCGCTTTAGAAACTAGCACGCTAAAAACAGATACAGAGCTATGCACCCCTTTAAGAGAAGATGAGCCCAAAAGCCAACCCCGCATCGCCAAAGAGATTTTAAGCCAAAACAAACACAGCCAGGATCATTACTTCGTTGTGCCCAAAATTATTGAATAGGTTTTATTGAATAGATTTCATATCAAGTTAAAAACTTGATTTTTGAAATCCAACAGACAGAAAAAAGCTATCCACTTGATTCAATTCAAGCTTTTTACTATTTTTAAAAGCGCTTTCAGCCTTTTTTTAACTCATTAATCACTTCCACTAGCCCCACAACCGCCTTTTTGATTTCTTCATGCGTGATAATATAAGGAGGCATGAGATAAATGGTGTTGTTTAAAGGGCGTAATAACAGGCCTTTGGTCAGAGCTTTTTTAAAAACCGCCAAACTCAAACGCTCTTTAGTGTGAATAAAGACTTCAAAGGCAAAGACCATGCCCAAATGCCTTAAATCAGACACCACTTGTTGCTCTATCAAGGGTTTTAATGCGTTTTCTAGCGCGTTAAAAATAAACTCGCTTAAAACCTTGTTCTTTTCAATAACATTTTCTTTTTCAAAAATATCCAGCGTGGCGTTCGCGCATGCACATGCTAGGGCGTTTCCTGTGTAGCTGTGCGAATGCAAAAACGCTTTATTTTCTTCATAGGGAGCGTAAAATTGGTTATAGATTTCATTATGGGTTAATAGCACGCTTAAAGGCAAATACCCCCCACTAATCCCTTTAGATAAGCATAAAAAATCAGGCTCAATTACGCATTGTTCATAAGCAAACATGCTCCCTGTGCGCCCAAACCCGGTAGCGATTTCATCAAAAATAATGTGGATGTTTTTTTGCTTGCACAATAAAACGGCTTGTTTTAAATATTTTGCGCTATAAATATGCATATTCCCTGCGCATTGTAAAAGAGGCTCTGCAATGAAGGCACAAATTTCTTCATGATGCTTATCTAACAGACGCTTTAAAGCGTCCAAACTATTTTCTATTTCATTGTCGTTTTTAGGCACGGGTGTAGTGAGATTCTTAAGTAATAAAGGGGTGTAAGTGTCTTTATAAAGTTTCACATCGCCCACGCTTAATGCTCCCAAAGTCTCGCCATGATAGGAATTAGAGAGCGATAAAAAAAGCTTTTTGTGGCGCGTTTGATTCTTTAAAAAATGGGCGTGATAGCTCATTTTCAAAGCGATTTCAATACAAGATGAGCCGTTATCCGCATAAAAGCATTTGTCCATATGAGTGAGCTGGCAAAGCCTTTGAGAGAGCGTGATGATGGGTTTATGGCTAAAAGAAGCCAAAAGGACATGCTCTAGATTATCAATTTGATTTTTGAGCTGCTGGCTGATGTAGGCGTTATTATGCCCAAAAAGATTCACCCACCATGAGCTGATTAAATCCATGTAAGCGTTATCATTAAAATCATAGAGGTAAATCCCTTGAGCCTTTTTAATGGGGATAATGGGGAAATTTTGATGCTCTTGCATTTGCGAGCAAGGATGCCAAAGATATTCCAAATCCAAAGCGGCTAAATTTTCTTGAAAATTCATGTTAAAAACTCTCTGTAATAAGGATAATTTTAATAACCTTTGGTTAAAATAGGGTTATTTGATTTTACTATAAGGTTGTTTAAACCTGAATTTCACATTTTTTATTTTTTAAAAGGGATTAGAGTTCTTATGATTGAATGGATGCAAAATCATAGAAAGTATTTAGTGGTTACAATATGGATAAGCACGATCGCTTTTATTGCCGCTGGGATGATAGGTTGGGGGCAATACAGCTTTTCTTTAGATAGCGATAGCGCTGCCAAAGTGGGACAGATTAAGATTTCTCAAGAAGAATTAGCCCAAGAATACCGCCGCCTTAAAGACGCATACGCTGAGTCTATCCCCAATTTTAAAGAACTCACTGAAGATCAAATCAAAGCCATGCATTTAGAAAAAAGCGCTTTAGATTCACTCATCAATCAAGCCCTATTGAGAAATCTCGCTTTAGATTTAGGGCTTGGCGCTACGAAACAAGAAGTGGCGAAAGAGATCCGAAAAACGAGCGTTTTTCAAAAAGATGGCGTTTTTGATGAAGAATTGTATAAAAATATCTTAAAGCAAAGCCATTACCGCCCCAAGCTCTTTGAAGAAAGCGTTAAAAAATTTTTGATTATCCAAAAAATCAGTGCTCTATTCCCCAAAACCACTACCCCTTTGGAGCAATCCAGCCTATCGCTTTGGGCAAAATTGCAAGACAAATTAGACATTCTTATCCTAAACCCTAATGATGTTAAAATCTCTCTTAATGAAGAAGAGATGAAAAAATATTACGAGTCCCATAAAAAGGATTTTAAAAAGCCCACAAGCTTTAAAACACGCTCTTTATATTTTGACGCCAGTTTAGAAAAACCTGATTTGAAAGAGTTGGAGGAATACTACCATAAAAACAAGGTGTCTTATTTGGACAAAGAGGGGAAATTACAGGATTTTAAAAGCGTTCAAGAGCAAGTCAAACATGATTTAAGCATGCAAAAAGCGAATGAAAAAGCCTTGAGGAGTTATATCGCTCTAAAAAAAGCGAGCGTGCAGAACTACACTACGCACGATTTTGAAGAAAACAACTCCCCCTATACTGCTGAAATCACGCAAAAACTCGCCGCTCTCAAGCCTCTTGAAATCCTAAAACCAGAGCCTTTTAAAGATGGTTTTATTGTAGTGCAGCTCATCTCTCAAACCAAAGACGAATTGCAAAATTTTGATGAAGCTAAAAGCACTCTTAAAACCCGCTTGACTCAAGAAAAAACCCTTATGGCGTTGCAGGCATTAGCTAAAGAAAAACTTAAGGATTTTAAAGGCAAAAGCGTGGGCTATGTAAGCCCTAATTTTGGAGGTGCTATTAATGAGCTTAACCAAGAAGAAAGCGCTAAGTTTATCAACACCCTTTTTAACCGCCAGGAAAAAAAGGGGTTTATCGCTATTGGTGATAAAATGGTGCTCTATCAAATCACAGAACAAAATTTCAACCACTCATTTAGTGCAGAAGAAAGCCAGTATATGCAGCGTTTAGTCAATAACACTAAAACGGATTTTTTTGATAAAGCGTTGATAGAAGAATTGAAAAAACGCTATAAGATAGTCAAATACATTCAATAAATGCAAGGGGAAATAATGGAACATAAAGAAATCGTTATAGGGGTTGATATAGGCTCTAGAAAGATTTGCGCAATAGTGGCTGAATTTAAAGAAGGGATTTTGCGCATCATTGGCACAGCCCATCAAGACTCCAAAGAAATCAATTCAAAAGCCATTAAAAGAGGACGTATCAATAGCCTTGCTCACGCTTCTAACGCCATTAAAGAAGTGATTAATAGCGCTAAAAAAATGGCAGGTTTGAACGCTGATGAAGACAGAAACAACCCCATGCCCCATTTTGGGGAATACCACCCTAAAACTAAGGCGATTGTTTCTTTTTCTGGAGCTTATACTGAAAGCATTAGAGATGTTACCGGTGTAGCGAGCACCAAAGATAATGTGGTAACCATTGATGAAATCAATCGCGCTATCAATAACGCATGCGCTAAAGCAGGCTTGGATAACGACAAACATATTTTGCATGCCCTCCCCTATCGCTTCACTTTAGACAAACAAGAAGTGAATGACCCTTTAGGGATGAGCGGAACCCGCTTGGAAGTCTTTATCCACATTGTCTATACGGAAAAAAACAACATTGAAAATTTAGAAAAAATCATGATCCAATCTGGGGTAGAGATTGAAAACATCGTGATCAATTCTTATGCAGCCTCGATTGCTACCTTGTCTAATGATGAAAGGGAATTGGGCGTGGCTTGCGTGGATATAGGCGGAGAGACATGCAACCTTACGATTTATAGCGGCAATTCTATACGCTATAACAAATACTTACCCATAGGCTCTCACCATTTAAGCACGGATTTGTCGTGCATGCTCAACACCCCATTCCCTTACGCTGAAGAAGTTAAGATCAAATACGGGGATCTTTCTTTTGGAAGCGGCGAAGAAACGCCCTCTCAAAATGTCCAAATCCCTACCACCGGATCGGATGGCAATGAAAGCCATGTAGTGCCTCTTAGCAGAATCCAAACTATCATGAGAGACAGGGCTTTAGAAACTTTTGAAATCATCCACAGGAGCATTCAAGATAGCGGTTTAGAAGAGCATTTGGGTGGGGGCGTTGTTTTAACCGGAGGGATGGCTTTAATGAAAGGGATCAAAGAGCTGGCTAAAGCCCATTTCACTAATTACCCCGTGCGTTTGGCCGCCCCTATGGAAAAATACAATATCATGGGCATGTTTGAAGACTTGAAAGACCCTCGCTTTTCAGTCGTGGTTGGCTTGATTTTATACAAAGCAGGGGGGCATACCAATTATGAAAGAGACTCTAAAGGGATTATCCGCTACCATGAAAGCGATGATTACACAAGAACAGCCCCTCAATCAAGCCCTACCCCCCATATCCATTCATCGCCTACAGAAAGGAATTTGAGCGATTTAAAAGCCCCTAGCGCTCCTTTAAACACCGCTAAAAACGATGATTTCTTACCTGTAAAATCCACCGAACAAAAAGGTTTTTTTAAAAGTTTCCTTGATAAGATTTCTAAAATCTTTTAAGATACAGCAATTTCTTTATGCGATAAAAACGCCTTAATAGTTATCAAAAGCTAGAAAACATGGTATAATCCTTTAGATATTCATCAAAGTTTAAGATTTGCAAAAATCGTATCTCAAGGGGAATGTGGCTATGGTTCATCAATCAGAGATGGAAAATTATAATATCGGTCAAGCGAGCATTGAAGAAGTAAGCGATCCAGCTTATAAAGGGGCTAAGATTGTCGTCATCGGTGTTGGAGGTGGGGGGTCTAACATGATCAAACACCTGGTTGAATACGGCGTGCATCAAGATGTTACCCCCATTGCAACGAACACTGATGGCCAACATCTCAAAAACAATCCTGCTCCGGTTAAGATCCTTTTAGGCAAAGAATCCACTGGAGGTTTAGGCGCTGGGGGGGTTCCTGATATTGGTAGAAAAGCCGCCGAAGAAAGTGCTAATGAAATTAGAGAAGCGATTAAGGACGCCAAATTAGTCATTGTCTCTACAGGGCTTGGAGGAGGGACTGGGACTGGAGCCACCCCTACTATCGTTAAAATCGCAAAAGAAGTGGGAGCACTCACGATCGCTATCGTTACCAAGCCTTTCAAATACGAAGGGAATCAAAAAAGAAAGAGGGCTGAAGAGGGATTGAAAGAATTGGAGCAATCTAGCGATTCTATTTTAGTTATCCCTAATGACAAAATCCTTCTCACCATGAAAAAAAACGCTAGCACCACGGAATGTTATAGGGAAGTTGATGATGTCTTGGTTAGGGCTGTGAGTGGCATTTCTACTATCATCACTAAACCCGGTAATATCAATGTTGATTTTGCCGATTTAAAGAGTGCTCTTGGTTTTAAAGGCTTTGCGTTAATGGGTATTGGTGAAGCCACTGGCGAAGAATCCGCTAAATTAGCAGTGGAAAACGCGATCCAATCGCCTCTTCTTGATGACGCTTCTATTGAAGGGGCTAAGAGCATTATTGTCTTTTTTGAGCACCACCCTGATTATCCTATGATGGCTTATTCTCAAGCGTGCGATTTTATTCAAGATCAAGCCCATCAAGATGTTGATGTTAAGTTTGGCCAACACACGAGCGATCATATCCCCATTGATCATGTGCGCGTTACTATCATTGCAACCGGTGCTGAAAGAAACAGCACTGGAGCGAGTTTAGAATCTATCGCTACGCCCTCTCAGCCTGTGGTGAAACAAGCAAGAAAAGTGGGTAATGGCGGGTATTTAAAGATCCCTACTGAAGAAGAGCTATCCATACCCACAACCATGAGAATCCAGCAAGATTAATTGCAGATCTCGCTTTTCTCCCCTATTTTTATAGGGCTATCATAAAGTAGTTTGTTGGGTTTTTTCTCATTCGTTTTTTTAGAATGAAATTAAAAAGCTTTGGATTTTCTGTGTGCTGACTTTTAGAGTATTTGGGGGATTTTAAAGTGCTTAAATGGGGAAATTATCCCAAAACACCCCCTCGTTAATAAAACACTAGAAACTCATTTGGCAAAAACCAAGGGCTTTGTTGTTCATGCTTGCCACCCATAGATCCATTATAGATTTGTGAAGTCAATGCATTTTTGACTGAATTGAGCTTCATATCTCATCAAATACAGATAATATTTGTCCCATCAAAATCATTGACAGCAGCAGTGATTTTATCAAACAAGTCATCACTTTCTTTGATAATCTTTTTTCAAAAGATCGCACACATCAGTAAGAAACTCTCGCTCATTGGCTTTATGAGTCTTCTAACACGCTCGCAATAAGGCTCTGACTTTAGAGTCTTCAATTCTTTCTAAAAATCATAATTCAATAACATAACTTGCTCCTTTTTAGAGTGTTAGCCTTAGCGATCTTTAATTATTCTAGATCAAACTCATTCCTCTTCTTGCCCTTCTATGTGTAAAACAGGCGTGATAATTTCATGCAAAAAGTCGTATCGCTCTTGGAGAGATTTCTCATTCCACTTCCTATAATTGCTATACAATTCTTTAGTGATGTCATAACAGCTAATCACTTTGCTCATGTCTTTGCCGCCATAAATTTCTCTTTTTTCATCAAAATCCCCGTTTAAAGCTTGTGCGTTCTTTTTACGCTTTAAAAGGGTTAAATTCGCGATATTATTTAACCATTTTTCTCTTTTTTCTTGGTCAAAATCTGCGTTCCATTGACTGCCTCTTTTGGGCTTTTGGGGCAAAATATGCTCCACTTGGGTTTCTGCATCCATAACGATAAAATTGGGTTTCTCTTCATCTGTCATGAAATAATTAGCTAGGGCTAAGACAGGACACGCCCATTTGCTAGAATAAGCAGAAGAGCTATCCCATAAATTATAGTGGTATTGGTCAAAGGTGTTATGAAATGCTATGTTATTCAATATAAGCTCCTTAATGGTTTTAATACCCTTATTGCTTTTAACATTTTTGATAATGTTGATATTCGTTGACTTGATGCGCGTGATCGTGCCTCCTGCAATCCAAGTTTGATAATAATAAGACACCAAAAGCTTTTTCAAAGCATCAAAATCAGGGTATTTGACATAAAGGGCTGTCGTTAAAATACTGGCCCAAAATCTGGAGGGAAGGTATCTTAATAAGTAAATGTATCGGTCTTGTTTTTTTAACAAATCGGTATAAGATTTCATAAAAGCGCTCACATCATAAATAAACCCGCAAGCGTCTTTTTTGCTGTCTTTGAACACCTTTTTTAATCCCTTATCGGCTCTCTTTTTAGAAACGCTAGGGTCAGCGTATTCCAAATACATGTTAAAAAAGTCTTCCAAATCAATATCTGTGCCTTCAACACTCTTGCAAGCTTCAACCAATTTGTCCCAAGTGGTTATAAAATCCTTACGCTTTTCACTATCTTGTTTGATTTCTTGCATTAAACTGGATTTTAAAATATCAATAGGGCTTAAGGGTTGGCCTCTGTCGTTTAACACTTGAAAGATTTGCATCGCGCTGTCTTCTTCAAAACAAACGATCCTGGTCAAAACAATGTGCTCATAAAACCATTTGACAAAATCATCAATATCGCTTATTGAACCATTTTTTATGCTCTCATCCAAGAGCTCCTTGAAATAATAAGCGTTACGCCAATAAGTGTTTTCTTCAAATTTCTTATGCAACTCGCTCTTTTTAAGGTTGTCTTCAAACTCCAAATTGTTTAACACCGTGTTTTCAAAATCCTGCTTGTAATTTTGAGCGGTTAAGAACCTCAGACGATTTTTGTCTTTATCAAATCTGTCATAAATACTCTCTTCAATAAAAGCTTTAGATTTTGGCTCAAGACTGTGTTTATAAAGCTTTAAAATCGTGCAAGCTAAAATGATAAAACTCGTTAATCGCTGTTGACCATCCACAACATCCCATCTTTCATCTTTTTGATTTTTGGCAATCACAATAGAGCCGCAAAAATACTCATCTTCTCTGTTGCTTGTATAGCTGCCCACCAAATCATCAATCAAAGCCCCTAAATGATCTTTATCCCACACATAAGGGCGTTGGTAATCAGGAACTTGATAAAAATATTCCCTATCCGCTAAAATTTGATGGAGTTTTTTTAACTCTACTTCTACTTTTGCCATCATTTCTCCTTTGAATTGAACTCGGTAAGCCCCACTGATTTAAAAATGGGGCTTATGGAATCCAATGGTTTAAAGATGTTATGCGGGTTATTGCACGGGTTAATGGAAGGGGGAATGATAAAAAGCAGGGGATTTTTAAGTCGGTTTTGGTAAAAGTTATAAGAATAGGGTAGCGTTGCTTGATGGCTTGGATGGTTGGATGCCATTTCTACCCCTTTTTAAAAAAAAGATGACATGGGGTATTATATCTAACTATTACCAATAAAGGCTTAAAACTTCTTTTAACTTCTAAAACTAGTTGCTCCATTATAGATTTGAGAAGTCAATGCATTTTTAAAGGGTTATCAGTATCAAAGATAAATTAATAGTGCTTATTTAAGCTGTTATATGCGATGTCTTTAACACCAACGCATAAACTAGGTCTGTGTTCTCTGCTTGCATTATCGCTAAGTTATATGCCCTACGACCAGAGATAACCGCTATTGAGCAGTTTAACATTCGCTCGTATAATCGGCTCATAGATAAAGCACTGATATTCATCTTTTAAGCCATTGAAAATGTTTTTAAAATCGCTTGGCATGGGTTACTCCTTTAAAATTCAAGCATTACTATAATCAATACGCCCCACACCAATCACTTAGAAGAGTCTTGATTTTTAATAGCAATATCTAGCTTATTGAAAGGGATTTCAATGTGGTTAGCATCTAGGGCGTTTTTGATGCGTTCAATGAGTTCGCTGCGCACATTAAAGATCCCATCTTCAATCTTTGCCCAAACTCTAATGGTGAAATTCAATGAACTGGATCCAAAATCCGTGATTCCAATAAAAGTGGGCATGTTTTTATCAATTTTATCCATTGCGTCAATAACATCTTTTATAGTCTTATGCACCAGTTCAATATCGCTCCCATACCCTAGCCCACAAACCCATTCAATGCGCCGACATGCAGTGTTATTACTATTGATAATATTAGAATTAGCGACACTTCTATTGGGCAAAACCGCCAAACGCCCGTCATGCAAGCGTAAAGAAGTATTAAAAAAATTAAGTGCTTCTACTTTGCCCTCCAGACTAGAGATTTCAATGATGTCTCCTTTTTTGAAAGGGTGTAAAATGATAAGGATTATCCCTCCAGCAATGCTTGAAAGATAATCTTTTAAAGCCAACGCCACAGCAATCCCCACCGTTCCTAAAACAGTGATAATAGAGGTGGTTTGCACGCCTAGCGTGCTTAGCGCAATGATTGTAGTGATGATAAGGATTAAGATAAAAGTAACCTGTGCGACAAAATTCGCTAAAATCTCATCCTTTTTGGATAAAAGTTTCATGGTTTTGTTTCGTAAGAAAAACGAAAAATAAAAACCTACACAAAAGACAATGACAGCCTTGATCAAGATTATCCCAAAATGCTTTGCCTGCGGGAAAAAATCCACTAACAGCGTTTTAATTTCATCCATAAATTTTTCCTTGCAAATCACAAAATCGCTAGAAACGACAAGATAACTTATCCTATCGTTATGTAGCTAGTTTTGACATGTTAGCATGTTTAGGACTAACCTTATTATCATAACTCAAACGCTCAATCTAGCGTTAGTGTCAAATTGATTGGCTTTAACACGCTGTCTAATGAAAAAGGGTTTTTAGCATTGAACCTAGAGGCCACTTTATGCGCACCCCATACTTGATGGCTAGCGCTCACTATATGGCAATGGTTTTTCTCTAGCTTGGCTTTAATGGATTTTATACAACCTAGAAAGGAGCGGTTATGCTGTATTTTTCTTTTTTTAGTAAGTTCATCAAACGCCTTTAAGTTAGGGTTATTTATAGCTTCACTTAAGGTCATTTTTAAAGTCGGTTTAATTTTGTAAGTTCTCATAGCATGAATAAGGCTTGGACTGACTTTATCGCTAGTTATATTAAAATTTTTATTGGTTCCTAACACGCTATCCAACCTGAACGACTTTTTCATATCTACATAACCGAAAGTGCCTATTACCCCACCCGTTGTGCTAGTTTTCATTCTATTAGCGTCAAGTTTGGCTTTTAAACTTTGTAAGGTGTTTTCAACTATTTGTGTGGGTTTATAGAAAAAGAACTTCCTTCCGTGTATTTTTGAATAAGCATTTTGAAAGGATTTAGCGCTAGGGTTCGTATCGCTACCAAAACTGACAAGCTCTGATTTTCCTATCAACTGCCCTAATTTACAATGCCTGCGTATTTTACCAAAGAAGTCATAAGCTCAACCCCATTAGGGTTTTGTGTGGTGCAAATGAGACTAAATCTAGCATAAACCTTACCGCCTTTTTCTACCACTTCAGGACACCACGCAATGCTATTTTACTCGAACTTATTCCCTAGTTCAATAAGTTCTTTTTTAAAAGATTTGGTTATTTTTTTCATTCTTTTATTGATTTATAGCGGTTAAAGTCGTTTAAATCCATTGATAGCGTTCTTTTAAGAAATCGTGCGCAGATACCCGTTTTCGCTCAGCATGACATACAAGCGCCCCATGATTTCTTTCTTTTCTTCCATATCCAGTTTGTTGTTGTCTTCAATTTTTTGTTTTAAAAGGCGCTCGATTTCTTTAGTGTCATAGTCCAAATCATCTAGCACATCTAAAATCGTTTGGGCTTCGCAAATATCTTCCACTTCATAATCGCCTTTTTCATCAAAAACCACGCTAAATTCCGTAGGGTGCGTGAATAAATTGTGTTTCATGCCTAAAACTTCTTGATACGCTCCCACTAAAAAGAACGCTAAAAAGTATTCTTCTTCATCCACATCTATATCATGCAAAAACAAGGGCTTTGTGGAATCAAAAGCGATTTCCCCATCGCTATCGCAAGTAATATCCCACAAGCTCGCACTCCTGGTGGGCTTTTCATCTAATTTATTCAAGGGCATGACCGGGAAATTCTGTCTCAAGCCCCAATAATCAGGCAAGCTTTGGAAAAACGAGCAATTCAATAAATAGCGCTCTTGGACTTGCTCTTGAATGCGTAAAATATCATTATGATCCTTAACATAAAGCAATTGCACCGCTTTTTTGACGATCAAATGGGCTAAAACTTCAGTATTGCTCCTGTCAATCAAATCAATATAGCCCAAATCAAAAAGCGTGAATAGCGACTCGGTGTGATCAAAACTATCATGCAAGTATTCAATGGCGTTTTTTTCATTGATGTTAGCGAGCAAGTCTAGCATTTCATCAATCAAGGGAGGGTTATTACTTTCTTTGATTTTTAGGGATTTTTCATTGTATTCATGCGAAAACAATTCTAACACCGGGGCCACTAAAACGGCATGGTTAGCGGAAATATAACGGCCTGATTCAATGAAAATATCCGGCTCTATTTCTTGCTTATTTTTCACAATTTCCCTCAATAAAAACACCACATCAGCGCTGAATTCCTCTAAAGTGTAGTTTTTATCTTGGTGGTGCTTGTGTTGGGTATATTCTACGGCTAACCCCCCTCCAATATTCACGCTATTAAGATTCTTAGCGCCCATTTTACGCAATTCTGCATACAAGTTTCCCGCTTCTCTTAAAGCCTTTTTTAAGGGCGAAATATCGCTAATTTGAGAGCCTATGTGGAAATGTATCATGTGAAAATGCTCTAACAAGTCGTTTTCTTCTAAAAGGCGCATCGCTTCTAAAACTTCAGTGCTGCTAAGACCAAATTTAGAATTGATCCCCCCACTCTTTGCCCAAACGCCAGTACCAGTGCTGTGCAAACGGATGCGAATGCCAATTTTAGGGCAGGCTAAAAACTCGTTTTGTTTAGCCACGGCGATAATGGTTTTTAACTCATTCAAACCCTCAATCGTTAAAGTGATTTCATGCTGCATGCTTTTAGCGATAAAGCCAAGCTCAATCATTTCTTTGTCTTTAAAGCCATTCACGGTGATAGGGGCTGTGGGGTTAGTGTAACTCATCGCAATGATGAGTTCAGATTTACTCCCGGCCTCTAAACCATAATCTAAACCCTTAGCCCCTTGCACTAAAGGGAAAACAAACGAGGGCATTTGATTGACTTTTAAAGGGAAAACCGCTTTAAAAGCCCCGCTGTATTGATACTCTTTAATCGCTAAAGAAAACGCATCAAACAGGCTTTTGATTTGTTTTTGCACCAAATGAGGGAATCGCACCAACAAAGGCCCTCTATAACCCTTATCGCGCACGCTTTGAACGATTTCTAAAAGCGAGGGGTTTTTGCCATGACAAATTTTAACCAAGCCTTTTTCTATCTTAAATTCGTTATTGCTCCAAAATTTAATCCCATAATCATGGACTTCTTGCATTTTTTATCCTTTTGTTACGATAAGGTTTTAAAGAGATAAGGGTTATTTTTAAAATCTCTGATCGCTTCTTCATAAACTTTTTCAATTTGAATGACTGAATTTTCTAAAGTGTAATTTAAAGCGCTTTTAGCGTATTCGTTTTGCATTCTTTCTCTTTCAAGCTTGTTTTCTAACCACCAATCTATTTTAGCACTCAAATCTTTAGCGTTATTAGGCTCAAATAGCGATCGTTCATCCAGTGCGAATTGCCTGGTCGCGCTTAAAGGGCTATTAGCGATAATAGGCACAATCCCCACGCTAATGGCTTCTAAACACGCAATCGCTTCGCTTTCCACATTGGCTGTATGCACATAAAGGGTGCAAGTTTTTAAAATCTCTAACAATTCATTGGAATTGACAAACCCAAACTCCGTTTTTACGCCTAGTTTTTGGGCTAGAAGTTTGATTTTTTTCTCATCAGGCCCTTTGCCTTTGAGTAATAACACAATATCTTGTTTGTATCGGCTTAAAGCAACCGCTTTGATTAAAACGCTTTGATTTTTTTCATTAGAATAGCGCCCTACCATAGCGATTTTAAAGGGTGTGGTGTCAAAAAGGCTTTTTTGCGGGTGTTCCAATCTAAACATGGGATCAAAGCCGTTAGAAATAGCGTATTTTTTCCCTCCATAGTTGTATTTTTCTAATTCTTCTACAATGAATTTTGACGGGCAATGGATATGATGGATATAGCGGTAATGCGAAGATTTAAACCACGAAAAAAGCATCATGTTAAACCAAGAAAACCACCCCAATTTCATGTTATAAGAAATATGCTCTGGCTGTAAATGGAAAGAGCCAATATAAGGCACTTGCATTGCTCGTGCGATTTTTACGGCTGTTTTTTCTAGCAAAAAAGGCAAGTAAGTATGGATTATATCCGCTCCCTTAAAAGCCTTTCTTAAGATTTTTTCATCCGGTTTAGCAAAAAGGATGTGTTGTTTGTGTGAAATTTCTGTAACTAGGGGGATGTAGCGCTCTTTAAGGTTGTAATACCCCTCTTCTTCGCTCCCTAAATTATCCACATAAGGGGCAACCACTCTCATAACATGCCCTCTTTTTTTCAGCGCTTCAAAAAAACGAAACGCTGTCATAGAAGTGCCGTTACTGGTGTCTTTAAAGCTATCCACGACTAAAACAATAACCATTTAACTACTCTTCTTTAAAATTGAATTTAAAAGGCTTTTTATCAAACACCACGATTTCTATCATTCCCTCTAAAACCTGAATGTCTAACACAAACGCCTCTATCCTTATTTCAGCTTTTTTCACGCCATCTTGAACCACTTGCGCTTTAATGAGCGCTTCTTGATTCAATTCTAGGGGGGCATAAAAATTGATGTTATTAGAAACCACCACGCTGTGTCTTTTATTCAACGCGCACAAGGCCGCATAATTGCACGCAATAAGCACAAACCCGGCATGCACAAAATTTTCTTCATACACCATGCTTTCATTGCCCTTGAAACGCGCATGGGCTATATCTTTTTCTAAAACAACCAATTCAGTGCCAACGCTTGGTTTGAAATTCTTACAAGTCTCTAAAGAGTCATAATCCACACGAACGACTGATTCTTGCACTATCTTAATCCTTTATTGAAACTAACGCTTGCTTGGTTTAAGCATTTTAAAATACCCCCTTAAAGGAGCGTCATACCCCTCTAAAGTTTTAGAGTGATCGGTTTTATTCAAAAAATCTTCCAAACTCTGCCCCAAAATAAAATCCGTTTTACGCTGTTCTTTAGGCGTGGTCTTTAAAACGCTAATAATCTCAAAATTTTCAAACCCTACCCTTTCGCACCACCCTTTCAAAGCGCTAACACTGGGGATAAAATAAACATTTTTCATTTTAGCATAAGTTTTTTTAGGGCAAAGGGCGATGTCTAAGGGCGAATCAACAATAAGCGTATCCAACACCAACTCCCCTCTCATCTTTAAAGCATGATACAAGGCTTTTAAAGCCTCTAGCGGGCTTTTTCTATGGTATAGCACCCCTAAGCAAAAAATGACATCAAAAGCGTTAGGGTATTTTTCACACAAATCCTCTACCCCTAAAGACTCATAAATAATTTTTTTTTCTTTATCAAAAAAGGGGGCTAAAAATTCAAATTGTTTTTTGACTAAAACGCCCGGATCAAACCCCACCAAACTTTTAGGCCCATGTTCTAGCATTTTAAACAAGTAATAGCCGTTATTGCAACCCACATCAGCCACAACCTTATCTTTTAAAGGAGTGGCGTTTTTGACTAGATCCCATTTAATAGAGCTATCCCATTCGCTATCAATCTTAATTTGAGAAATTTCAAAAGGGCCTTTACGCCATGGCCTTAACGCCATGATTTCTTCTAAAAGGGTTTTTGGATTAACTTTATCGTTACAAATGAGCATGACTTACCATAGCGTGGGGGTTTTTTTAAAAAAGGGGGGATTTAAAAGGGATTCTAAATGATGAGAGCTAATCCCATAAATAAAAGCGAAATTAAACGCTAAATTTTTTAATTGCTTTTTTAAGTTGTTTTGGGTGGTGTAAAAATAAGGGTTGGTTTTTTTAAAGAAAGCCGTGCTGTTTTTACGACAAAACACGACAATTTTCCCCCACGATAAAGTCTCAAAGGCTTTTTGAAGCATCATTTCAAACAATTCTTTTGAAGTCTCAGCGACAACCACTCTTGCCGTTGCACCATAAGGGGCTATTTCTAGATTCTTATTCACAAAAAAGGGTTTGCAATGATCTAAAGGGTATTCTTTTTTGCCCAAAAGATTCAAATCAAACTCAATTTGTAATTTCTCGCACAATTGAATGACCCTTTTTAAAGGCTCTAAAAAGATGCATGGCATTTTTAATTCATACTCTTGTTTTTCATAGACTAAAGCACTGCAAAAAAACGATTGGTTGAGAATCATTAAACGACTTTCTTTTAAATCTTCTTTTAAACGCTCTTGCTTATAAAACAAATGAAGCCACTCCAATTTATCAAAAAAGGCTATTTTACACCCCTCTATAATGAATAAATCTTCAAGGCTCTCTTTCAAGCACCACACAAAAGCACTCACCATGATTTTAGAAGCGATCTCTAATTCTATAGGGCTTAAAAGCGCTCCAACCACGCACTCATTCAACAAGCAAAATTTAAACAAATGATTCAAAGAATGCTCTATATCTTTAAGCTTGATCCATGCCACATCCCTATCGCTTAAAGGATATTCTCCTGCGTATAAAATCCCATAAGCCCCTAACTCTAAGGCTTTAGGAATGAGAGCATGATCTTTAGCTACAAATAAAGAGCCTTTTTGGACTTTGTTTAAAGACAAAACAATAGAATTAAAATAGCTGATTGAGGGTGTGTTTTGCAATTCGCCCAAACTCAATTCTACGGCTTCATTCACCCCTAATCGCATTTAGCTGATCAAACTTCCTGTAATTTTTTCTCTTGTAGGGCTGATTAAGGCTAGATTATCATTATCTCGCACCGATAAAATCATGCCCTCACTCATTTCACCCATAAGCTTTGCGGGTTTTAAATTAGCCACCACGCACACCATTTGACCCACCAAGCTTTCAGGCTCATAATCCAAAGCGATTCCTGAGATAATCTGCCTCAAATAACCTTCGCCTAAATCCACTTTTAAGCGCAGTAATTTATTGGATTTTTCAATCCTTTGAGCTTCTTTGATAAGCCCCACTTTAATCTCTACTTTTTTAAAATCCTCAATGCCGATATAGTTTTCTTGTTTTAGTGGGGCTTTTTCTTTTGCGTCTTTTTTTTCTTTTTCGTTTTTTTCTGGTAAGATTTCTCCCGCTTTTTCAGTCTTTTCAATTTTCTCCATTTTGGAAAATAAAGGCTCGGTGTCTTGTAAAATCATATCTTGTAATTTTTTAGCTTTAAAAAAGCGTTCGTAATTATTGGGCGTGATTTCTGCACAAAAAGCGCTCGCTAATTTCATAGCACTCCTTGGCATGAACGCATAGAGCAAAAAGCTTGATTGTAAAAGCGCATTTGCGATCAAACTCAATAAGGCTTCTAGTTTTTCTGATTTGTTGTTTTTGTGCAAAACCCACGGCTCTTCTTTAGCGATGATTTTGTTTAAAAAATCATAAATGTTAAACAACTCCTCTAAAGCTTTATGCAATTGCATTTTAGGCACAAAAGAATTAGCGTTATCTAAGATTTGATGCACTTTTTCTAGCTCTTTAGGATAATAAGCGGTGATTTTTGCGCTTTTTAGAGAATAATTGAAATATTTTTTAGCCATGCCTAGTAAGCGATTCAACAAATTCCCCAAATCGTTATTCAAATTCGCATTGATCCTTTCTATTAACGCTTTTTTAGAAAAATCCCCATCTTGCCCAAAAGGCACTTCACGCAATAAAAAATAGCGTAATTCTTCAATCCCATACTCCATAGCGAGCTTTTGAGCGTCTAAAACATTACCCAAGCTCTTACTCATTTTCACGCCCTCTATCGTCCACCACCCATGCACGCAAAGCTGTTTGAATAAGGGCAAATTCAAACTCATCAAAAAAGCTGGCCAATAAATGGCATGGAAGCGCAAAATATCCTTACCCACAATATGCCTAGCGCATTCAAAATGTGCCATTTTATTGTCTAAATCATTCAAATACCCTAGCGCGCTCGTATAATTCAATAAAGCGTCCAGCCAAACATACACCACATGTTTAGGATCGTTCATTTTTTTAGGCAAAGGAATGCCCCACTCAAAGCTCGTGCGCGTGATAGACAGATCCAATAAACCCTGCTCAATAAAAGAAGTTACCTCATTTTTACGATAAACGGGCAAAATCGCTTCAGGATTTTTAGCGTAAAAATCCAATAAAGGCTTCTCATACGCACTCAATCTAAAAAAATAACTCTCTTCTTCTAAAAGCGTGGTCTCTCTCAAGCAATCAGGGCATAGGACTTTATCGTTCGTATTATCCGCTTTAGAGATCGCACAATAACTCTCACAGCTCACGCAATAATACCCGCTATAAGTGCCTTTATAAATATCCCCTTTCTCAAACATGATTTCAAAGGCGTTTTGCACGCATTTTTGATGCTCGCTGTCTGTAGTGCGGATAAAACTATCATAATCTAAATTGAAAAAATCCCACTGGTCTTTAAAAATCGTGCTAATGCTATCGGCGTAAGCTTTAGGGCTTTGATTCCTCAGTCTTGCGCTTTGTTCGATCTTTTGCCCATGCTCATCGGTGCCGGTTAAAAAAAAGACTTCTTCGCCTTGAAGCGTATAATACTTCTTTAAAGTATCCGCAATCAAAGTCGTATAAGCATGACCAATATGAGGAATGTCATTCACATAATAAATGGGGGTTGTGATCAGTGATTTTTGCATCTTTATAATCGTGTTACCTTAAATTTGTTTAAATCTCTTAATTTTAACATGCTTTTAAAAATTTAGAGAATAGAGGTTGAACTTATGCTTATTCATGGGGTGTTTTTAGCTTAAAATTCATTATAATTAGCACTCAAAAAATTGAAAAATGAGTTAAGGAATAGACAGATGATTTCAAAATTTTTGCTCAAAAGCATGTTCAAGCAGTGGAAAAACGGCGATTATCAGGTCGTTTTTTGGGATAATAGCGTTTATAGGAATGGCGAACATTCGCCTAAATTCACCCTTAAGATCCATCGCCCCCTAAAATTTAGCGATATTAAAAAAGACATGTCTTTGACGATTGCTGAGGCTTATATGGACGGCGTGATTGATATTGAAGGCTCTATGGATGAGGTGATGCACTCTTTGTATTTGCAAACCAATTACGAGTATTTGCACAAACATGATGGCGCTAAAGCTATCCAAAAACCGATCAAAGAAAGCTCCAACATTTCTAAACACTACGATCTAGGGAATGACTTTTATTCTATCTGGCTGGATGAAACCTTAAGCTATTCATGCGCTTATTTCAAAAAAGACGATGACACTCTCCATGCCGCCCAACTCCAAAAATTAGATCACACTTTAAAAAAGCTCCATTTAAAACAAGGCGAAAAACTGCTGGATATAGGCTGTGGCTGGGGCTATCTCTCTATAAAAGCTGCGCAAGAATACGGGGCGCAAGTGATGGGGATCACCATTTCTAGCGAGCAATACAAACAAGCTAACAAACGAGTCCAAGAGCTAGGGTTAGAGAATAAAGTAACGATCAAGTTATTGAATTACCAGGATTTAGACGGGCGGTTATACCGCTTTGATAAGGTGGTGAGCGTGGGCATGTTTGAGCATGTGGGTAAGGATAATTTACCCTTTTATTTCAAAAAAGTTAAAGAAGTGTTAAAAACGGGTGGGATGTTTTTGCTCCACTCCATTTTATGCTGTTTTGAAGGCAAGACTAACGCATGGGTGGATAAATACATCTTTCCAGGCGGCTACTTGCCCTCTTTAAGAGAAGTGATGAGCGTGATGAGCGAATGCGACTTCCACTTGCTCATGGCTGAAAGCTTACGCATCCATTACGCTAAGACTTTAGACATTTGGCGAGACAACTTCAATTGCAATCTAGACCAAGTGAAAAGACTCGGCTATGATGAACGCTTTATCCGCATGTGGGATCTGTATTTAAGGACTTGCGCATCCGCCTTTAGGGTAGGGAGTGCGGATTTATTCCAATTGCTTTTAACCAACAGCGTGGATAACACTTTCCCCTTAACCAAAGAATACATCTACCAATAATTTTAGACTTTAGCCCTTTTCTTTTAGGCTAACTTCTGGCAAACTCTCCACATACAAACTCTGTGACGGGAAAGCAAAACTCAAATGGTGCTTTTCTACAATCCCCATGATTTTTAACATCACATCTTCTTTGACTTCTAGCCACTCTTCCCAATTCACTGTCTTAGAAAAGCAATACACTAAAATATTGATAGAGCTGTCCGCAAACTGGTCTAAAAAGACAAACAAATTGTTTTTATACCCTAAAAAATCATCAATAGAAACAATATCTTTTTTAAACATGTAGCGGTAATCGCTCACATTTTGCAAAGCACTATCGGCTCCATTAGCAATTTTAGGGTGGTTTTCTAACATTTCTTTAATGTCTTTCACGCAAAGCTGTAAAGCGCTTTGACTGGAGCCATAAGTTAAACCTATTTCCATTTTAATACGCCTTCCCAATTTACGACGGCTCCAATTCCTAATGGGTTTTCCGGCTAATTCCGAATTAGGCACGGACAAAAGAGCGTTATCAAAGGCTCTGATCGTGGTGCGTCTTAACCCCATTTCCACCACCGTGCCCTCCACTTCACCGCACACGATCCAATCCCCTTGAGAAAACGAATTGTCTAACAACAAAATGACAGAAGCAAAAAAATTCGCCAACACATCTTTAACCGCCAAAGCCACCGCTAACCCCCCAATCCCTAAAGAAGCGATGATGGCTGAAACATTAAACCCTAGTTGTTTCAAAACCCCTAAAAGCGCGACAATAAAGATCAAAAAATACACGACTTTTAAAATCAAGTTGATCACTTCTTTTCTAAAATTGTGCGTACTTTTGGTAGCCATATTCGTAACTAACGCTTCCCCATAGCCTTTAAAAAGTGCTATCACTAGCCATGCTAAAAGCATGATATACACCGCGCCCACCCACATAGAAACTTTAGGGGGCGATGCGTTAGGGTAGTAGAAAATATCTAAAGCCACATCGCAACTAAACAGGGCTAAAAAGACAGAAACCGGCAAAACAATGCTGCTTTGCACATTGACATGCATTTTTTTATTGCGTTGCATGATTTCAAAAATACGATCCAGAAATAAAGCTAAAAGCCAAGTGATCAACTTCCTTAAACCTAGCAATAAGGCTAAAATCGTCAAAGCAAGCGCAATCTTACTCACTTGCAAGCTATGGGTTGTGAAAGGCAAAACCTTGCTGATTTTGTTTAACACAAAATCCATATTCACTTCCATGATCAAGTTTTTAGGAAGCACTTCTTTAGGGTGGTTTTTAATGTAACGCAAGACTTCGGTATAAGTGTTCAAACGCAATTCATAATCGCTAAACATCTGCTCTAATTCATGCATTTTGACATTGCCTAAATTTTTAGGGAAAGTGTAGAGTTTGAATTGCCCTAAACGCAAAAGGAAAGCATCGCTGATACTTTCCACATCTTTTTGTTCACTAAAAATATCAATACTGCTCCTGATTTTATCTATAAAACGATACAAAATTTCATCTATCAACAAAATATCTAGAGACAACCTGTCTTTCATGAAAGTGTAGAAATCATCGCCCTTAATGCTTTTAGACAAACGCTTTTTGATTTTCTCTTGCTCTTTTAAATTTTGATTGATATCAATGCCAATTTTATCCCTTTCATTCAACACTTTAGAAGTCAAACTTTTAATCAAGTCATTCTTTTGGGTGTTATACAGAGAGATTTCAGCACTTCTTTCAGGATTTTTCTTGTAAGTTTCAATGACTTGATTGAGTTGGTTGATTTGATTGAAAATCAAAAACAAATCCACCGCATCTGTTTCATGCTCTTCAACCGCCCTCAAAGGATTCAAAAACAATGACAATACCAATACCCAATACAATAACCAACGCATGCAAAACCCCACTAAAACAAGATAAAATCTTTCTCATCATTTCTAGCGATTATACCAAAAATCAGAAACGCTTCTCCCCATAAAGTTACCCATGCAATTTGAAAGCGCTTTTTATTTATCCCTAAAAAGAGGGTTTTATCCCAATGGTGAGCCTCTTTTCAGATCGCTATACCGCTTGTGCGATGCGTTTTGAGTTTTTTTCATTTTATGGTTGAGGTTCAATTAAAAACAGAGCCTTAATTTTTAACAAGTCCTGCTTTATTGAATACTTTTATAATTTCAAAATAAGTCGTAGTCAAAAAGCTTTCCTTGTTCGGCGCAATCAAGTCACGGATAATGCGCATCTCTTTTATTCTACCATGCCTCTCATTTTTTAGGTTTTTATAACCGCTTTTATTAATGTTTTCATGCAAGATCGGTGTTTTAGAGGTTTCCAACCCTACCTCTTGTAATTGGACGATTTTGATGATCAATCTTTAGAAGAAAAAACCATAAAGATGTAGTATCCTATGCCTATAAGAAAAACAAGAATTAAGAAAATGAGTAATCCCCACTCTAAAGAATCCATAACTCCTCTTTAAAGAATGTCAAAAGTGGTGCGCTTGGCAGGACTCGAACCTGCGACCTACGGCTTAGAAGGCTGTTGCTCTATCCAGCTGAGCTACAAGCGCATGATACTGGCGTTAGGTGGTGCGCCCGAAGGGAGTCGAACCCCTAACCCCCAGATCCGAAGTCTGGTGCTCTATCCAATTGAGCTACGAACGCTTCAAATAAAGGAATGACTAACATAAAACTCGGTAAAACGCTTATTTAATGAGATGGGGTGGAAGATGGGAATCGAACCCACGACCCTCAGGACCACAATCTGATGCTCTAACCGACTGAGCTACTCCCACCATTCAATGAAAGGAAGCGACATTCTACCAAAGAATTTTAAACAGAACAATAAATTATGTAAAAAGTGGTCGGGGCGAAAGGATTCGAACCTTCGACCCCTTGGTCCCAAACCAAGTGCGCTACCAGACTGCGCTACGCCCCGAAATTTTCACATGAAGCGTTATTATAGCTGAATTTTCTAATTTTTGAGCGTGATTTTTCAAAAATGCCACTAAAATCAAAAACGGCACTCAAAAATTATATTAATCCAACTCCCCTACCCTTTTAAAAAGCTACTTTTTTAAAAACAGCTCTAAATGATTTTTAAGCTTTTCGTTTCTTAAAAACTACTTTCGTTTTTTCATTTCACTAGAAACTTTTTCATAATGTTCCATGTGTTTTTTGCTTAACTCTTTGGTAATATGCACCATCACTTTGTGATAGGCTTGATTCATGATTTTTCTAATAGCTTGGTCACGGTCGGTTTCTTTAATCTTATGCACAAAAGTTTTGGGGACAAAACCTCCAGAATTGGTGCGCCGCAATTCCACTCTTTCAATCACAGCCTTAATTTTTGAAACATCAATACCAAAACTATGGATAATATCTTCACTTTTTGGCTCAACAAAATTCAAGTTCAAATACCCTGAAGACATGTCTATAACCTTTTCTTCACTAAGCGCATCGCTCTCTTCTACAATATCTTCTAAAATCGCCACATTCCCATCCATGCGTAAAACGAGCAACGCTTTTTCTTTGATGTCTTGTGGGATTTCGCTAGCATCTTTAAATTGCGAAACGCTATAGCCTTTTCTCTCTAAAAAACTACTCAATTGAAGGACTAAAGATTTTTCAAATTCTTTTTGATAGCTTTCAGGGATAACCTTATTGATCTCTATATTAGGTTCGATCAAAACGACTAAATGGCTGTTTTTAGGCTCTTGCTTGCCTTTAATAGGATAGTGGAAATGCAACTCCACTGACTCGCCCGTATTATTGTGCTGTTGCTTTGCAGGCATTCCATCAGCTAGAGCCGTATAAAACGCCCCACTCACTAATAACGATCCTAAAACTACCGCTAAACTACCTTTTTTCATTAAATTCCTTTCTTTTTCTTTAAAATCAATTTCTAATCTTACCCAAAAAATCCCACTTTTAGCACTATTCTTAAGATAATCATTCCCATTCAATCGTTCCTGGTGGTTTAGAAGTAATATCATACACTACCCTATTGATACCGCTCACTTCATTAGTGATACGATTAGAAACCTTTTCTAAAAAAGAATGCTCTAAAAATGAAAAGCTCGCTGTCATGCCATCGCTCGCATTTACCGCCCTCAAACAAATAGCGTTTTCATAAGTGCGATTATCCCCCATAACCCCCACAGAATTGACATTCAACAACACGCAAAAAGCTTGCCAAACCTTGTCATACAAATTGGCCTTTTTAAGCTCTTCTATAAAAATAAAATCCGCTTCTTGCAAGCGTTTGATCTTACTCTCACTAATCTCGCCTAAAATCCTTATCGCAAGCCCAGGCCCTGGAAAGGGGTGGCACATTAAAAAATCCTGGCTAACGCCCAATTCCTTACCCAACAAACGCACCTCATCTTTAAACAATTCCCTTAAAGGCTCTATGAGTTTAAAGTCCATCCATTCAGGCAGTCCGCCCACATTATGGTGTGTTTTGATCACTTTTGAAGGCCCTTTAATGCTCACGGATTCAATCACATCAGGGTATAAAGTGCCTTGGGCTAAAAACTCAATTTTGCCTTTTAAATGGTGCTTCTTGGCTTCTTTTTCAAACACTTCAATAAAGGTTTCGCCGATGATTTTTCGCTTCAATTCAGGCTCGCTCACGCCCTTTAATTTAGACAAAAAGATTTCTTTAGCGTCTATCGTGTTTAAAGGGATTTGCAAGTCTTTAAACATCGCTTGCACCCTTTCTTTTTCATTTTTACGCAACAAGCCATGATCCACAAAAACAGCGATCAAATTATCCTTAATGGCTCTGTGTAATAGCGTAGCGACCACCGTAGAATCCACGCCCCCACTCACCGCGCACAAAACCTTAGCGTTAGCGATTTTTTCTTTCAATCGTGCGATTTCTCTTTGAGCGAAATGCTGCATCCCCCAAGTTTTTTCACAGCCGCAAACTGAAAGGGCAAAATTTTCTAAAATCTTACCCCCCTCTTCGCTTTGGATGACTTCTGGGTGGAATTGCAAGCCAAAAATCTTAGCGCTTTCAATCGCGCAATGGGGGGAATTAGGGCTTTTTGCAAGGGTAGTGAAGCCTTTAGGCAATTCTATGACTTTATCCATATGGCTCATCCACACAAGACTTTTGGTTTTCACGCCTTCAAAAATCACAGAATCTTGAGTGATTTCTAAAACAGCCTTACCAAATTCTTGCTCATTCGCACAAGCCACTACTCCCCCAAAAAAATCCACCAAATACTGCATGCCGTAACAAATCCCTAAAATCGGCAAATTCAAATCAAAGATTTTTTCATTGGGCTTGTAAGCGTCTTTAGCATACACGCTCGCTGGTCCCCCGCTCAAAATCAAACCTTTAGGGGCTTTTTTTTGAATGTTTTCTATGCTTTCAAAAAAAGGGACTATTTCCGCATAAATCCCACTCTCTCTCAATCTTCTAGCAATCAGCTGTGTGTATTGGCTTCCAAAATCTAATACTAAAATCATCGCTCATTCTTTATTTTTGTTTGTGTTTTATCATACTGGCTCTTATAATCCACTCTGTGGCTCTCAGCCAACTCAGGCGCTTTTTGCACAAACCAGCGTTCTAATTTTTCTAATGCGTATCTGTAATTTCCACCTTTTGAGCAATATTGAGAATCAATCAGCGAAAACGCATAGAGCGTCTTACTTTCTTTAGATTGGAATAAAAACTCTTTATGAAAAAGCGCTTTTTTAGGCATGCCGCTCATCAGAGCCTCAGGCAATAAAAAAGCGTCAAAATCACAAAGCACTTTTTTACTCAACTTATTGCTTTTGGTAATCACAAAAACGATCTCTTTTCTCATGTCTTGTTTAAAAGCTAATGAAAGCACATTCAAAAAGGGTAGGGTTAAACTTTTATCCACCCTAACCTTAAAAGCTTTGGAATCCCCCAACAAGACCCCCATAAACAAAACCAACCCCACGCAACATTTCAAACCCATTTGAAAAACGCTCATCTTTTATAATCCTTGACTTATCATCGGTTGCATAACTATAGGCTGCATGACGCATCAAAGAGTATTATAATATAAAAATTGAGAATTACCCCACGCTTTAGCTTGGCTAGTTGTCAAGTCTTTAATGGTTAAGTCTTTCTTGGGTAAAAACACTCTCATGGTGGTATTTTCACTCCTTTTAAGCCCCAATAATACTTGGCGTTGGAATGGAATGACAGGGTTTGACTAATTCATACCTTCTGAGTTTTCTGATATTAACTAAAGCGGTATTGGCTGAAATGGCTTGTGTCATGCTGCTTGTGGGGCGTAAAGAAGTGAGCGTATTCACATGCCCTGCATTGCATCACGGGTTTCTAACCCGAACATCTTCTGGGTCATACCATGCCCCTTTTTGGATACTCAAAACCCCTTGACGGATATTCTTAGTTACAAACTCCCCTGCTAACAACCTCCCCCTAGCGTTAAACACTTCTACAATTTCACCATGCCTAATGCCTAATTTATTAGCGTCTAGTTCGTTGATCATTACAGACTCTCTACCTTGAATTTTATACACATTCCTAACCAAAGTGTTATCAAGCTGTGAATTGACACGGTATTTTAGGTGCGGAGAGATTAAATGGAATGGGTAAGTCTCAGCCATTTTAGAGCCTAGCCACTCATCTGGTTCAAACCGAGTAGGATGCCCTTTAAAATCAGCCAGTTTAAAATCCGTGCATTTTTGAGAAAAAATTTGAATTTTCCCGCTCTCTGTATCCAGCTTATTATTAATAGGGTCTTGTCTGAATTTCGCATGACGCACAAACTTTCTCGCATTTTCAGGGATTTCAAATTCCACAAAGCCATCCCTCCAAAACTGATCAAACGATTTCAAAGTAGGGCCATCGCTTTTTTCAATAAAGGCCCTTAATCCATTCCATGTAACTCTTAGATTCAGTGAATCGTTGCTCTGTTTCATTGCCCCCAATGCACAAAGCAAGCTGTCTGAAAATCTCATAATCGTCTTTAGATTCATAAACAGGCTCTATCACCTTACGCATGGCATAAACCACATTCTTAGAATAACTCCCTCCAAAAGTAATATCATCTCTTTCCATAGTGCTAGTGGAAGCAAAGACAATATCAGCAAATTTTGCCGTAGGCGTCCACCAAGGCTCAGGCACGATCACGCAATCTAATGTCCTTAAAGCGCGAATCAGCTCGTTTGTATCAGCTTCATGCCCTAATAAATCCGCTCCGCAATTATAAATCATTTTGATTTTGGGCAATTTGAGTTTTTTACCCATAAAATCCATTTCTTTATCCAGATTTAAAACCGCTTCAGAAATTCTAGACGCTGGAATAGCGCTTTTTACAGAACCATGCCCTTGTGGAATCATAGGAACAATTCTTGCCCCTGAGCTTGCTTGAGCGTTCCCTCCATAATGCATAGAAAAGCCAAAGCCCCCACCAGATAAGCCCACTTGACCGATCATGCTGGCTAAAACAATTAACGCCCAATCAGGTTGCTCGCTATACTGAGCTCTTTGCATGGCCCAATTACCCGCTAAAAAAGTGCGTTTAGAAACAAACAAATCCGCTAATTCTTTGATTTTTTCTGCGCTCACTCCAGTGATTTGAGACGCCCATTGTAAAGTCTTAGGCGTATTATCGCTCTCTCCTAGCAAATAGGGCAAGAATTTATCAAAGCCATCAGTGTATTTAGCGATAAACGCTTTATCGTATTGATTGCTTGTATAAAGATAATGCATCATGCCTAGCATTAACGCTACATCAGTATTAGGGCGAATGGGTATCCATTCAGCGTTAAAGGCTTGAGCGGTTTCAGTATAAATGGGATCGATACTAATGAATTTGATACCAGCTCTTTTATACTTAGGGTAGTAGCCATCATTGACATGGTTTGGCACAAAATAATCAATGCGGTTGCACTTGAACAAATCCGCCCCCCACATGACATACACCTTACAATTTTTAATCATCTCTTCATGAGTGGTTTGTTGCGAATAAACTTCCATATCCCCTACAATCATAGGGTTTATTCTTGCAGCTGCGCCATTGCCATATTCCCCATCAGTGCCAATAGCCCCCCCTAAAGTCGTGTTAAAAAAACGCCATGCTAAATGATGACAACGATGCAAGCTACCCGCATGCCCCAGCCACCATAACTGGCGTTTAGATGTTTTCTTTAGGGATTTCTTTAAGCTTTTTAGCCGCTAAATCCAGTGCCACATCCCAACTCACGCGCACAAATTCTTCTCTCCCACGCAATTCTTTGTGGTTTTTTTTGTTTTCTAAGAAACTCTTACGCACGCAAGGATACTTCACCCTACTATCTGAATATATCAATCATCGCTTTTAACATCATGGTAGGGTTATAATCGCTCTTTTGGGGGATAATATCTTTAATCACTCCATTTTGAACCTTTGCGATAAAGGGACCAAAATGCATTGCATGCGGAATGGATTCCACTTTTTCAAAAACACCAACAGCTTTCAAACAATTAGCACTAGCGAGCGCGATTGGGATTTTTGTTAGGATACTTCTGCGTGAAATGGACATGGTTCTCCTTCAAGCTTGTATTCTGTTAAAACACCCCAAATTCTAACATATATTCACATAAAATTACCGCTGATAAGCCCTATAGCATGAGTGTTAATTTGAAACTACTTTTTATTCACGCTGCTCATGTCAGCGACTTTCCCCCACATCAAGCGGTATTTCCTCTTCATAAATTCAATTTCTTCTCTCGCTTGATTGAGTTCGTCTCGCAAAAGATCAATGGTTTTTTTATCTTCTTCATAGACTTCTTGCATAGAGATTAAAGCGTCTTTTAAAAACATGTTTTCATTTTTAAAGGCTGAAATCGTTTCATCTTTAGCGCCAATGACTTTATCATGCAAGTTTAAAATCGTGTTAATGGTCTTTTCCACAAACGCAGGCTCTAAAGAACGCCCGTTCATATCCATAGAAATCAAATTATTTTCTACCTTTTTGATTAAAGCGTTTGTCCCGCTGCTCGCATCAATTAAAAGCTTGTTGTTGCTTATTTTGCTCTTGATTTTACCGATATTTACTAATTCCAAAACCCTTTCTTTAGGAAGCCCTGAAAGGCGGCTAAACTCTTCTAATTCAAGCCATGCTAAAGCACTCAAATCTTCTAAAACCACCGGCTCTTTAGACTCTCGCTCTTTATCCTCTACCTCTTGCTCATTTTGTTGCACCGCTTGCGCTTTGTTCAAATCTAAAATATCCAAATTTTTCCTTAAAAATAGTTTTAGCTTAACGCAATTTTTTAACCGCTTTTTTCAAGCTGTCTAACAAATAATCAATATCGTTTATGGAATGCGTGAAGTGCAAGCTCACTCTAATCCATCCGGGTTTAGTGTTAAAATCGCTTGACTTTTGAGCGTTAAGATTCAATAAATCATGCCCATAAGGCCCCGCGCAAGAGCAACCTGCCCGAGTCTCAATAGCGTATTCATAGCTTAAAACTCTCGCTAAATCATAGGGCGAAATCCCCCCAATATTAAAAGCCACTACCCCCACACGACTCGCGGTTAAATTCCCATAGATATTAATAGCAGGCAAGTCTTTTAAGCCATGCATGAGCACTCTTAAAAGGTTGTTTTCTTTCTTGTGGATAAAATCCAAACCGCATTCATCTCTTAATTGATACGCCAAAGCGCTCCTGTAAAATTGCAACAATCCTGGCGTGCCAAACTCTTCTCTCAAAGGCAATTCATCAATAAATTCATGCCGTGTGCGGTTAGCGTATTTAATCACGCCCCCTGCGCTAAAACTCGGGGCGATTTGAGTGTCAATCAAATCTTTAGAAATGCCTAAAAGACCGCACCCTCCAATGCCTCCTAAAAGCTTATGAGGCGCATAAAAACCGGTTTGGTATTCGCAATCTTTAGGGTTAGCATGCGCACTAAAATTCGCTAAATCCAAAGCCAAAGCGGCCTTATATTTCTTACACAATGATGAAACTTCTTTTAAGGGCGTAAGCAGTCCGGTTACATTAGAAGCCGCGCTCATAGAAACCAAGCTGTTAGGGGATTTTTTTAAAATTTGCTCTAAAATTTCTAAATCCAATAAGCCATGTTCATTTAAAGGGATACGCACCACTTCACACAAACCTTCACGCCAACTAATTTCATTAGAATGATGCTCATAAGGTCCTACAATCACACGCTTTAAAGCCATATCTTTCAAATACGGCTCTAAATTTTTCTTCGTTTTTGAAGGGATACACACCCCTAAAATTTCTTGAAATTTCTTGATCGCTGAGCTCGCCCCATACCCCGCGCTCAAGACGCAATAACCATCGCTCAAATTTAAAGAACGCTTTAACTTTTTTTGGCACTCTTTTAAAAGCATGCCCATTAAAATCGCATGTTTAGAAGCAACAGAATGAGCGTTCGCATAATAAGGCAGTAAAGATTTCATGCGTTTTTCCACTAAAGCGCTCGCTAAGCCTGAAGCCCCCCAGTCAAAATAAGACACCCCTTTTTTTAAAATAATACTGGATTTAACCTGCTCTAAAGGACTCTCATTAGGATTGAGTAAGGGAGCAAAACTCCTATTTAAAAACGCTTGCATGAAACACCACCAACGCTTTTAATGTTTATCCCCGCTTAAAATATGAAAATGCAAATGCATCACCTCTTGCCCTGCGTTTTTACCCACATTGGTTAAAAGCTTGTAGCCGTTCTCTTTGATGCCTAATTTTTCCACCACTTCAAAGATAAAACTTGTCATTTGCGCCATAAGCTCTGGGGTGATGCTGTTAAAATCCTGAATGCTTTGTTTGGGGATCACTAATGCATGCACTTTAGCTTTGGGGTTAATGTCATAAAAGGATAAAAAACACTCGTTTTCTAAAATCTTAGAACAAGGGATTTCGCCTTTGATTATTTTTTCAAACACATTCATGCTTTTTTGCTCCCTTTTAAGGTTTTTCTTTTATTAAAGTTGTATTATAGCTTTTTAAAAATAAAATATAAGGATCGTTATTGCACACCTTAATAGAGCGATTAGAAAAGGTTACTAATAGCAAAGAGTTAGAAGAAGCACGCTTGAATGCTTTGGGCAAAAAAGGGGTTTTTGCGGATAAATTCAACCAACTCAAAAATCTAAACGGCGGAGAAAAAAACGCCTTCGCTAAAGAAATCCACCATTATAAACAAGCGTTTGAAAAGGCCTTTGAATTGAAAAAAAAGGCGATTTTAGAGCTTGAATTAGAAGAACGCTTGAAAAAAGAAAAAATTGATGTGAGTTTGTTTAACGCTATCAAAACAAGCTCTTCTCACCCTTTAAATCACACTAAAAATAAAATCATTGAATTTTTTACCCCATTAGGATACAAGCTTGAAATCGGCTCTTTAGTAGAAGATGATTTCCATAATTTTAGCGCTTTAAACTTGCCCCCTTACCATCCTGCAAGAGACATGCAAGACACTTTCTATTTTAAAGATCACAAGCTTTTAAGGACCCACACTTCGCCCGTTCAAATCCACACCATGCAAGAACAAACCCCACCCATTAAGATGATCTGTTTAGGCGAAACCTTTAGGCGCGATTATGACTTGACCCACACGCCCATGTTCCATCAAATTGAAGGGCTTGCTGTGGATCAAAAAGGGAATATCCGTTTCACGCATTTAAAGGGCGTGATCGAAGACTTTTTGCGTTATTTCTTTGGCGGCGTGAAATTAAGGTGGCGCTCTAGCTTTTTCCCTTTCACAGAGCCAAGCGCTGAAGTGGATATTAGTTGCGTGTTTTGCAAACAAGAAGGCTGTAGGGTTTGCTCGCACACAGGCTGGCTAGAAGTGTTAGGCTGTGGCATGGTCAATAATGCGGTGTTTGAAGCCATAGGGTATGAGAATGTGAGCGGGTTTGCTTTTGGCATGGGGATTGAAAGATTAGCCATGCTGACTTGCCAGATCAATGATTTGCGCAGTTTTTTTGAAACTGATTTGAGGGTGTTGGAGAGCTTTTAATGAAACTGAGTGTCAATGATTTGAATGTTTTTGTAGATACGCCCAAAGATATAGCCAAACTCTGTGAGGATTTGAGTTGCTTAGGTTTAGAAGTGGAAAGCTGTATCCCTTGTGTTGCTCCTAAAAATGTAGTTGTTGGTAAAGTTTTAGAAAAAGCCCCACATAAAAACGCTGAAAAACTCAGCGTGTGTCAAGTGGATGCGGGCAAGGAAGTGTTACAAATCGTGTGTGGGGCTAAAAATGTCACGCCAAACCAATTCGTGCCAGTCGCTTTAAATGGGGCGCTAATAGGCTCAACAACCATCGCTAAAACTGAGCTTAGGGGGGTTGAAAGTTGCGGCATGATTTGTTCTAGTAGCGAATTGGGCTTTCCTAAAATCAATGATGGCATCTTGGAATTAGATGAGAGTGTTGGGGAGTTGGTTTTAGGGAAAGGATTAAACGAATACGCCCCCTTCAACACGCATGTTTTAGAAATTTCATTGACTCCTAATCGTGGGGATTGCTTGAGCGTTTTAGGAATTGCCAGAGAGATTAGCGCGTTTTATCACACGCCCCTAAAGCCTATTAAGGCTTTAAATTTTACGCCAAAAAGCGATTTGATCACGCTTTGCGCGGACGAAAATATTGAATCGCATTTGGCTTATTATTTGGTTTGCAACCATTCTTTAAAAACCCCTTTAAATGTCAAACTTTCGCTCGCTCATAATAATGCCTTGAGCGAGAATGATCTGAACAATTTCATAGAATTTAACGCGCATTTTAGTGGGGTGGTAATGAACGCTTATAGCCTGGATGCAACCCCTATTGATTTGAGCGTGAAAAACGATGAAAACAACCTTGAAAGCGTTTATATTAACCATCAAAAACGCTCCACTATCGCTATAAAACATCAAGATCAAAAGGATTTGAGCGAGCATTTGCTTTTAGAAGCGAGCTACACTGATCCTATAAGCCTATCTTTAAAATTACACGCCCTAAAAGATAAAACGCTTCAAAAAGACAATGCCCTTATTTATAGAAGCGCTAGAGGGAGCAACCCTAATTTATCAGACGGCTTGAATTTTTTAAGCGCTCATTTGAAAGCAACGATTTTAGAAAGCAAACAAACTAAACATGCTTTAAAAGATCGCACCCTTAAATTCAAACCTGAAGACATTACCGAAATTTTGGGGCTTGCTGTAGAAGAAGAAACCATTCAAGGTATTTTAAAAAATTTAGGCTTTAAAGTTAGCGCAAAAGAGCCAAACTCAAAATCTCAAATTTTAGAGGTTGTTGCGCCAAATTTCAGGCATGACATTAAAACGATCCAAGATATTGCTGAAGAAATCTTACGCTTTGTAGGGATTGATCATTTGATTTCAAAGCCCCTTGATAGCGTCAGCAACAAAAATTCAAACCCCCATTATGACACGCACCGCTTTTTTGAAAACCTTAAACACAAGGCTCTTGCTTGCGGTTTTAAAGAAGTTATTCACTATGTGTTTTACTCTAAAGAAAAACAGCAAAAACTAGGCTTTGAAGTTTTAGAAGATCCCCTAGAATTGCAAAACCCTATCACAACAGAGTTAAACACCCTGAGAACGAGCCTTGTTTGCGGGCTTTTAGACGCCAGTTTAAGGAATAAAAATTTAGGGTTTAAAAGCATAGCCCTTTATGAAAAAGGGAGCGTGTATAACTCTAAAAGAGAAGAGATCCAAAAACTAGGCTTTTTAGCGAGCGGCTTGCAAAAAAAAGAAAGCTACCCTGATGCTAAGGGCAAGGCTTGGGATTTTTATTCTTTTGCCGAATGCGTTTCAAAAGTTATAGGGGATTTTAGCTTGGAAAAACTAACCACTCAAACCCCCATTAACCACCCCTACCAGAGTGCTAAAATCATTCAAAATCACAAAATCATAGGCGTAATCGCTAAAATCCACCCTAAAGTGATCCAAGAATTAGATTTGTTTGAAAGCTATTACGCTGAGATAGACGCTTTTAAACTCAAACGCCCCAGCATGCTATTAAAACCCTTTAGCGTTTATCCTAGTAGTGCGAGAGATTTGACTCTAATCGTTGATGAAAACACCGCTTTTAGCGGGATTAAAAAAGCCCTAAAAGACGCTCAAATCCCTAATTTAAGCGAGATTCTACCCCTTGATATTTTTAAAGAAAGCGATAATACCATAGCCTTAAGCGTGCGTTGCGTGATCCATTCTTTAGAAAAAACCCTGAATGATGAAGAGGTCAATTCAGCCGTGCAAAAAGCGCTTGAAATTTTAGAAAAAGAATTTAACGCCCGCCTTAAGGGATAATATAAAGGGTAATATGTGATAGAGCTTGACATTAACGCTAGCGATAAATCGCTCTCGCACAGAGCCGTTATTTTTAGCCTGCTCGCTCAAAAGCCTTGTGTTGTGCGGAATTTTTTAATGGGAGGAGATTGTTTAAGCTCTTTAGAAATCGCTCAAAATTTAGGGGCTAAAGTAGAGAATACCGCCAAAAATTCTTTTAAAATCACGCCCCCAACGACTTTAAAAGAGCCTAACAAGATTTTAAATTGCAACAATTCTGGCACCACCATGCGTTTATACAGCGGGCTTTTAAGCGCTCAAAAAGGTCTTTTTGTTTTAAGCGGGGACAACTCCTTAAACTCACGCCCCATGAAAAGAATCATTGAGCCTTTAAAAGCTTTTGGGGCAAAGATTTTAGGCAGAGAAGATAACCATTTCGCCCCATTAGTGATCTTAGGGAGTCCTTTAAAAGCTTGCGGTTATGAAAGCCCTATCGCTTCAGCTCAAGTCAAAAGCGCTTTCATTTTAAGCGCCTTACAAGCTCAAGGCACAAGTGCCTATAAAGAAAGTGAGCTTAGCCGCAACCACACAGAAATCATGCTTAAAAGTTTGGGAGCTGATATTCAAAATCAAGACGGCGTTTTAATGATTTCACCCCTAGAAAAACCCCTAGAAGCCTTTGATTTTACAATAGCCAACGATCCATCTAGCGCGTTTTTTTTCGCTCTCGCTTGCGCGATTACGCCAAAAAGCCGCCTTCTTTTAAAAAATGTCCTGCTCAACCCCACTCGCATAGAAGCTTTTGAAGCGTTGAAAAAAATGGGCGCTTCCATAGAGTATGCGATTCAATCCAAAGATTTAGAAATTATTGGCGATATTTATATAGAGCATGCCCCTTTAAAAGCCATCACGATAGAGAAAAATATCGCTAGTCTGATTGATGAAATCCCTGCTTTAAGTATCGCTATGCTTTTTGCAAAAGGCAAAAGCATAATCAAAAACGCTAAAGATTTACGATCTAAAGAAAGCGATAGGATTAAAGCGATTGTTTCTAATTTCAAAGCTTTAAGGATTGAGTGCGAAGAGTTTGAAGACGGGTTTTACATAGAGGGATTAGAAGATATAACTCAATTCAAACAGCGCTTTTCTCAAAAAAAACCCCCCCTTATCAAAAGCTTTAACGATCATAGGATTGCGATGAGTTTCGCTATTTTAACTTTAGCATTGCCTTTAGAAATTGATAATTTAGAATGCACAAACATTTCTTTCCCACAATTCAAACACTTACTCAATCTATTCAAAAAAAGGAGTCTTAATGGAAATTAAAATGGCTAAGGATTATGGTTTTTGTTTTGGCGTCAAAAGAGCGATACAAATCGCTGAAAAAAATCAAAACAGCTTGATTTTTGGCTCGCTCATTCATAACGCTAAAGAAATCAATCGTTTGGAAAAAAACTTCAATGTGAAAATTGAAGAAGACCCTAAAAAAATCCCTAAAAATAAGAGCGTGATCATAAGAACCCATGGCATTCCTAAGCAGGATTTAGAATACTTGAAAAATAAGGGGGTCAAAATCACTGATGCGACTTGCCCGTATGTGATCAAACCTCAACAAATCGTGGAATCCATGAGTAAAGAAGGGTATCAAATCGTGCTTTTTGGGGATATTAACCACCCTGAAGTCAAGGGCGTGATCAGCTATGCCACTAACCAAGCTTTAGTCATCAATTCTTTAGAAGAATTGCAAGAAAAAAAGCTCCAACGAAAAGTGGCTTTAGTCTCTCAAACCACCAAACAAACCCCAAAACTCTTGCAAATCGCTTCTTATTTGGTGGAAAGATGCACTGAAGTGCGTATTTTTAACACGATTTGTAACGCTACTTCCTACAACCAAAAAGCCGCTTTGGATTTGAGTAAGGAAGTGGATATTATGATAGTCGTGGGCGGTAAAACTTCTTCAAACACCAAACAGCTCTTAAGCATCGCCAAACAGCATTGCGAAGACAGCTACTTGGTAGAAGATGAAAACGAATTAGAGTTAGCGTGGTTTAAGGATAAAAAATTATGCGGGATTACCGCTGGGGCTTCCACACCAGATTGGATTATAGAAAATGTCAAGCAAAAAATCAGCACGATTTAACACATTTTAAAATTTTTCTTTAAAAAAACCGCTAATTATTAGTTTTTAAACGATTTTGTAAGCCAAAAAAGGATACAATACCCTTAAGGATTTTATATTTATTTTATAGTAAGGCAGTCAATGAGCAAGATAGTAGATGATCAGAATTTTAATGACGAGGAGGAAGACTTCGCAAAACTCTTAGAAAAAGAAGAAACCCTAGAAAAAGGCACTATCAAAGAGGGGCTAATCGTTTCCATCAATGAGAACGATAGTTACGCCATGGTGAGCGTGGGCGGTAAGACAGAAGGTCGTTTGGCTTTGAGTGAGATCACCGATGAAAAGGGGCAGTTACTGTATCAAAAAAATGACCCCATTATCGTGCATGTGTCCGAAAAAGGCGAACACCCTAGCGTTTCCTACAAAAAGGCCATTTCCCAACAAAAGATTCAAGCTAAAATTGAAGAATTAGGCGAAAACTATGAAAACGCCATTATTGAGGGCAAGATTATAGGCAAGAATAAAGGGGGTTATATCGTGGAGTCTCAAGGCGTGGAGTATTTCCTCTCCCGATCGCACTCTTCTTTAAAGAATGACGCAAACCACATCGGCAAACGCATTAAAGCATGCATCATTCGTGTGGATAAGGAAAACCATTCTATCAATATTTCTCGCAAACGATTCTTTGAAGTCAATGACAAACGACGGCTTGAGGTTTCTAAAGAACTATTAGAAGCTGCAGAGCCGGTATTAGGGGTTGTGCGCCAGATCACCCCTTTTGGTATTTTTGTAGAAGCTAAGGAGATTGAGGGCTTGGTCCATTATTCTGAAATCAGCCATAAAGGACCAGTCAACCCTGAAAAATACTACAAAGAGGGCGATGAAGTCTATGTCAAAGCCATCGCTTATGATGGAGAAAAAAGACGCCTTTCACTCTCCATAAAAGCGACCATAGAAGACCCATGGGAAGAGATCCAAGACAAACTAAAACCTGGATACGCTATTAAGGTGGTGGTGAGCAATATTGAACATTATGGGGTGTTTGTGGATATTGGTAATGATATTGAAGGCTTTTTGCATGTTTCTGAAATCTCTTGGGATAAAAATGTCAGCCATCCTAACAACTACTTGAGCGTGGGGCAAGAGATTGATGTGAAAATCATTGACATTGATCCTAAAAACCGCCGCTTAAGGGTTTCTTTAAAGCAACTCACTAACAGGCCTTTTGATGTTTTTGAATCTAAACACCAAGTGGGGGATGTTTTAGAAGGCAAAGTGGCGACTTTAACGGATTTTGGGGCGTTTTTGAATCTAGGTGGGGTGGATGGTTTGCTCCACAATCACGACGCTTTTTGGGATAAAGATAAAAAATGCAAAGACCACTATAAAATTGGCGATATGATCAAAGTGAAAATCCTTAAAATCAACAAAAAAGATAAAAAGATTTCTTTGAGTGCGAAACACTTGGTTACTTCCCCTACAGAAGAATTCGCTCAAAAGCATAAAACGGATAGCGTGATTCAAGGCAAAGTGGTGAGTATTAAGGATTTTGGCGTTTTCATTAATGCTGATGGCATTGATGTGCTGATCAAAAATGAAGATTTGAACCCCTTGAAAAGAGATGAAATCAAAATAGGGCAAGAAATCACATGCGTGGTTGTTGCGATTGAAAAATCTAACAACAAAGTGCGTGCTTCTGTACATAGGTTAGAGCGCAAAAAAGAAAAAGAAGAGTTGCAAGCTTTTAACACGAGCGATGATAAAATGACTTTAGGGGATATTCTTAAAGAAAAACTCTAAAGGGTGATTTTAAAAGCATGAGAATGGCATGAGATTTAAGAGTGTTGTTGCTTTTATTTCCCTAGCTGTCGCTCTTGGCGTTTTAGCCTATTTGTTTTTAAGCGTTAAAAAAGAAATGCCCGCTATTTCTCATGCAAATAAAAGCCTCTCTCAAACGGATGCAACAAGCCATGACATCAACCTAGAAGAAAATAGCCCTAATGAAATCTCTCCTAATGAAAAAGTCTCCCATAACGAAGAAGATCGCAATAACGCCCTTTCTCAAAATCTTGATGCGCAAGAAGTTATCAATTACCCTGTTATAGAGCATCATTTTGAAATCCCTTTTGAAGAAAAAAAAAGGGAATATTCAAAGCTTATCATTAAGGATTTAAAGGGTTATCAATTCTTGTGTTTAAAAGAAATCCTTAAAAAAGAACAAATTGATTACGCTTACGATAACACCAAAAACCAACCTAACCTCATCATCTATTTAGATAAAAACAAAAAAGAACGCTTTTTAGCTGATTTAGACTATTATAAAATACGCTATCATGCTGTTTTTTAAATTCAAAGGATAAAAATGCATCAAATAGCCATTTGCGACCCCATCCATGCTAAAGGCATTCAAATTTTAGAAGCTCAAAAAGACATTGTCTTGCATGATTATTCCAAATGCCCCAAAAATGAGCTTTTAGGAAAACTCACTCCCATGGATGCACTCATCACGCGTAGCATGACCCCTATCACAAGCGATTTTTTAAAGCCCTTAACCCACTTAAAATCCATCGTGAGAGCGGGTGTGGGAGTGGATAATATTGATTTAGAAAGCTGTTCTCAAAAAGGGATTGTAGTGATGAATATCCCTACCGCTAACACGATTGCCGCTGTGGAATTAACGATGGCGCATTTGATCAATGCAGTGCGATCGTTCCCTTGCGCAAACGATCAAATCAAACACCAAAGGTTATGGAAAAGAGAAGATTGGTATGGCACGGAATTGAAAAATAAAAAGCTAGGCATCATTGGTTTTGGGAATATTGGCTCTAGGGTGGGCATTAGGGCTAAAGCCTTTGAAATGGAAGTCCTAGCCTATGATCCTTATATCCCTTCTTCAAAAGCCACTGATTTAGGGGTCATTTACACAAAAAATTTTGAAGACATTTTGCAGTGCGATATGATCACTATCCACACCCCTAAAAATAAAGAAACCATTAACATGATAGGCGCTAAAGAGATTGAACGCATGAAAAAAGGGGTTATTTTGATCAATTGCGCTAGAGGGGGGCTTTATAATGAAGACGCTCTTTATGAAGCTTTAGAAACCAAAAAAGTGCGTTGGCTTGGCATTGATGTCTTTTCTAAAGAGCCTGGCATTCACAACAAGCTCTTAGACTTGCCCAATGTTTATGCGACCCCCCACATTGGCGCGAACACTTTAGAATCCCAAGAAGAAATTTCCAAACAAGCCGCTCAAGGGGTTATGGAATCTTTAAGGGGTTCAAGCCACCCGCATGCTTTGAATTTACCCATGCAAGCTTTTGATGCAAGCGCAAAAGCCTACTTGAATTTAGCGCAAAAACTGGGTTATTTTTCCAGTCAAATCCATAAGGGCGTGTGCCAAAAAATTGAGATTAGTCTTTGTGGGGAGATCAACCAATTTAAAGACGCCCTTGTAGCCTTTACGCTAGTGGGGGTGTTAAAACCTGTTGTAGGGGATAAAATCAATTACATTAACGCCCCCTTTGTGGCCAAAGAAAGAGGCATTGAGATTAAGGTTAGTCTTAAAGAAAGCGCTTCGCCTTATAAGAACATGCTCTCTTTAACTCTAAATGCGGCTAATGGTTTAATTAGCGTGAGCGGCACGGTGTTTGAAGAAGATATTTTAAAACTCACTGAGATTGATGGGTTTCATATTGATATAGAGCCAAAGGGTAAAATGCTTTTATTCAGGAATACGGATATTCCAGGCGTTATTGGGAGTGTGGGGAATGCGTTCGCTAGGCATGGCATTAACATCGCTGATTTTCGTTTGGGGCGTAACACGCAAAAAGAAGCCCTAGCGCTCATTATTGTAGATGAAGAAGTTTCTTTGGAAGTTTTAGAAGAGCTTAAAAGCATTCCTGCGTGCTTAAGCGTTCATTATGTGGTTATTTAAGGTAGTTGGATGCGAGATTTTTTAAAGCTTTTAAAAGAGCATAATGAATTAGAAGTCATTGACACCCCCCTTGAAGTGGATTTAGAAATCGCTCATCTGGCCTATATAGAAGCAAAAAAGCCTAATGGGGGCAAAGCCCTTTTATTCACGCAACCCATAAGAAAAGAGCACAACCAAATCAAAACCTTTGACATGCCTGTTTTAATGAACGCTTTTGGCTCTTTCAAACGCTTGGAGCTTTTATTAAAAACCCCCATAGAAAGCCTGCAACAACGCATGCAAACTTTCTTGCACTTTAACGCTCCTAAAAATTTCACTGAGAGTTTGAAAGTCTTAAAAGATTTATGGGATTTAAGACACATTTTCCCTAAAAAAACCACTCGCCCTAAAGATCTCATTATCAAGCAAGATAAAGAAGTCAATTTATTGGATCTACCCGTTTTAAAAACTTGGGAAAAAGATGGCGGGGCTTTTATCACTATGGGGCAAGTCTATACCCAAAGCCTAGACAATAAAAAAAAGAATTTAGGCATGTACCGCTTGCAAGTTTATGATAAAAACCATTTAGGCTTGCACTGGCAAATCCATAAAGACTCCCAACTCTTTTTCCACGAATACGCTAAGGCTAAAGTCAAAATGCCTGTCAGTATCGCTATTGGCGGGGATTTGCTCTATACATGGTGCGCGACGGCCCCCTTACCTTATGGGATTTATGAACTCATGCTTTATGGGTTTATGAGAGAAAAAAAAGCGTGTGTGATGCCATGCTTGAGTAATTCTTTGAGCGTGCCAAGGGATTGCGATATTGTGATAGAAGGGTTTGTGGATTGCAAAAAACTAGAGCTTGAAGGGCCTTTTGGGGATCACACTGGCTATTATACCCCCATTGAGCCTTACCCTGTTTTAGAAGTCAAAACCATTAGCTATAAAAAAGATTCCATTTACTTGGCCACTGTAGTGGGTAAGCCCCCTTTAGAAGACAAATACATGGGGTATTTGACTGAACGCTTGTTCTTGCCCTTGCTTCAAATGAACGCCCCCAATCTTATAGATTATTGCATGCCAGAAAATGGGGTGTTTCATAATTTGATTTTAGCCAAAATACACACGCGCTATAACGCTCATGCCAAACAAGTCATGCATGCTTTTTGGGGTGTGGGGCAGATGAGTTTTGTCAAACATGCGATTTTTGTCAATGAAGACGCTCCCGATCTAAGAGACACCAACGCTATCGTTGAGTATATACTAGAAAATTTTTCTAAAGAAAAAATTCTTATCTCTCAAGGCGTATGCGACGCTTTAGATCATGCAAGCCCTGAATACGCTATGGGGGGGAAACTCGGTATTGATGCGACCTCTAAAAGCAATACCCCCTACTCCACGCTTTTAAACGATAACGCCTTGCTAGCGCTTTTGCAAGATAAAATGCCAAATATCGTTCTTTTGAAGCAATATTACCCGCACGCTCGTAACCCCATTTGCGTGATTAGCGTGGAAAAGAAAGACAAGAGCGTCATTGAATTGGCTAAAAATTTGCTCGGTTTTGAAGAATATTTACGCATTGTCATCTTTGTAGAGCATACCAGCAACGATTTAAACAACCCTTACATGCTGTTATGGCGCATCGTTAATAATATTGATGCGCAACGCGATATTCTCATCTCTAAACATTGTTTTTTTATAGACGCTACCAATAAAGGCATTATGGATAAACATTTTAGAGAATGGCCTGCAGAAACCAATTGCTCCATGGAAGTCATAGAGGATTTGAAAAAGAAAGGGCTTTTAAAAGATTTTGAAACTTTAAATCAAAAATTCCATCTCACGCATTCTTTTAGCACGCATAAAGAAGATCTATAAAGAATAGCTATGAAAGATTATAGCCAAAGGATTGATACCCTCATCGCAAAAATAGAAAAGGCTCGCACCGCCTATTCAAGGCATCATATTGTAAAAATCGTAGCTGTTTCAAAAAACGCTTCCCTAAAAGCTATCCAACATTACTATGACTGCTCTCAAAGGGCTTTTGGAGAAAATAAAGTTCAAGATTTAAAAATGAAAATGCATTCTTTAGAGCATTTACCCCTTGAATGGCACATGATAGGCTCTTTACAAGAGAATAAAATCAATGCGCTTTTGCGTTTAAAACCCGCTCTTTTGCATTCTTTAGACTCCTTAAAACTCGCTTTGAAGATAGAAAAGCGTTGCGAAATATTGGGCGTCAATTTAAACGCTCTTTTACAAGTTAATAGCGCGTATGAGAAAAGCAAAAGCGGGGTGGTGCCTGAAGAAACGCTAGAAATTTATGCTCAAATCAGTGAAACTTGCAAGCACCTCAAACTTAAAGGGCTTATGTGTATAGGGGCTCATGCTGATGATGAAAAGGAAATTGAAAAATCCTTTATCACCACCAAAAAGCTTTTTGACCGATTAAAGAATGCGAGCGTTCTTTCAATGGGTATGAGCAGTGATTTTGAATTAGCGATTGCTTGCGGGGCGAATCTTTTAAGGATTGGCTCTTTTTTGTTTAAAGAGTAAGATGCTAGAAACTCATGCGCTTAAACGCGGGGCTGTTTTTATCTCTGATGCGCATTTTTTGCCTAAAAGCCCTCATTTAATCAATACGCTTAAAGAACTTTTAAGCGCCAAACCCCCACAAGTCTTTTTCATGGGCGATATTTTCCATGTTCTTGTGGGCTATTTACCCCTAGATAAAGAGCAGCAAAAAATCATTGGTTTAGTCCATGCGTTAAGCGAAATTTCACAAGTCTTTTATTTTGAAGGCAACCATGATTTTTCCATGCGTTTTGTATTCAATTCCAAAGTGGTGGTTTTTGAGCGCCAAAACCAGCCCGCATTATTCCAATACGATAACAAACGCTTTTTACTGGCCCATGGGGATTTATTCATCACTAAAGCGTATGAATTTTACATCACGCAGCTCACTTCCACTTGGGCTAGATTTTTTCTAACTTTTTTAAATTTATTAAGTTTTAAAACCTTATACCCCCTTTTTAAAAAACTCATTTATCAAAAACCCGTCCGCCTTTGGGAATTAGAGCCAAAAGAATTGCAATCTTTTATTGAAAAGCGCCTAAAAGCCTATCAAAACTACATTAAAGATCTTAACATTGATAGCATTGACGGCATTATAGAGGGGCATTTTCATCTCAAAAGCGGTGCAAAAATCCCATTGAATGCGCCTATTTATTGCCCGCTGCCTTCCTTTTATTACGAACAAAGCCTTTTTAAGGTATCATCAAGCATTTTAGAACCATCTCAAAATAAGGACGCCTAAATCATGGCAGAAAAAACAGCTAACGATTTAAAATTGAGTGAGATAGAACTCGTGGATTTTCGTATTTATGGCATGCAAGAGGGCGTCCCTTATGAAGGGATTTATGGCATCAATGTGGCTAAAGTCCAAGAAATCATCCCCATGCCCACCCTTTTTGAATACCCCACGAATTTAGATTACATTATCGGCGTGTTTGATTTGCGCTCCACGATCATCCCGCTTATAGACTTGGCTAAATGGATAGGTATTGTCCCAGATAAAAGCAGAGAAAACGAAAAAATCGTCATTATCACTGAATTTAACAATGTTAAAATGGGCTTTTTAGTCCATTCCGCTAGGCGTATCAGACGCATCAGTTGGAAAGATGTGGAGCCTGCATCCTTTAGCGCATCTAATAACATCAATAAAGAAAATATCACCGGCACGACACGCATTGAAAACGACAAAACCCTGCTCATTTTGGATTTAGAAAGCATTTTAGACGATTTAAAGCTTAATGAAGACGCTAAAAACACTAAAGATGCCCCTAAAGAGCGTTTTGAAGGCGAAGTGTTGTTTTTAGACGATAGCAAGACCGCAAGAAAAACCTTAAAAAACCATTTGAGTAAATTGGGTTTTAGCATCACTGAAGCTGTGGATGGGGAAGACGGGTTGAACAAATTAGAAATGTTATTCAAAAAATACGGGGATGATTTGAGGAAACATTTGAAATTCATTATTTCAGATGTTGAAATGCCTAAAATGGATGGCTATCATTTCTTATTCAAGCTCCAAGAAGACCCCAGATTTGCTTATATTCCTGTGATTTTTAATTCTTCTATTTGCGATAATTATAGCGCTGAAAGGGCTAAAGAAATGGGGGCTGTAGCGTATTTAGTCAAGTTTGACGCAGAAAAATTCACCGAAGAAATTTCTAAGATTTTAGACAAGAATGCGTAATTCTTTTTATAAAATTGTAAAATACTCTTATCTCAAACGCTAAAAAGGGGTTTTAAAATGGATGATTTGCAAGAAATAATGGAAGACTTCTTGATTGAAGCCTTTGAAATGAACGAGCAGTTGGATCAGGATTTAGTGGAATTGGAGCATAACCCTGAAGATTTGGACTTGCTCAATCGCATTTTTAGAGTCGCCCACACCATTAAAGGCTCTAGCTCGTTTTTGAATCTTAACATACTCACGCACCTCACGCACAACATGGAAGATGTCTTAAATCGTGCCAGAAAGGGCGAAATTAAAATCACGCCTGATATTATGGATGTCGTATTGCGTTCCATTGATTTGATGAAAACTTTACTCGTAACGATTAGAGATACCGGCTCTGATACCAATAACGGCAAGGAAAACGAGATTGAAGAAGCGGTCAAACAGCTTCAAGCCATTACGAGCCAAAATTTAGAGGGCGCTAAAGAAACTTCAGGGACTAAAGAAGCCTCCAAAGAAGAAGTGAAAAAAGAAAATAAAGAAGAAGCGAAAGAAGAAATTAAAGAAAACAAGGCAAAAGCTCCTACTGCAGAAAACCCCGCAAGCGATAACCCGCTAGCCGATGAGCCGGATTTGGATTATACTAACATGAGCACTGAAGAAGTGGAAGCGGAGATTGAACGGCTGTTGAACAAGCGCCAAGAGGCCGATAAAGAACGAAGAGCTCAAAAAAAGCAAGAAGAACAAGCCAAACCTAAACAAGAAGTTACCCCAACAAAAGAAACCCCCAAAACAGAAGCCCCAAAAGCCCCTAAAGCAGAAACTAAAGCTAAGGCTAAAGCCGATACTGAAGAAAATAAAGCCCCCTCTATTGGCGTGGAGCAAACCGTTAGGGTGGATGTGCGCCGCTTGGATCACTTAATGAATTTGATCGGTGAGCTTGTGTTGGGCAAAAATCGCTTGATTAGAATTTATAGCGATGTGGAAGAACGCTATGATGGGGAAAAGTTTTTAGAGGAATTAAACCAGGTGGTTTCTTCTATTTCAGCGGTAACGACAGACTTGCAACTTGCGGTGATGAAAACCCGTATGCAACCAGTGGGCAAGGTATTCAATAAATTCCCTCGCATGGTAAGGGATTTGAGCCGGGAATTAGGCAAGAGCATTGAGTTAATCATTGAGGGCGAAGAAACCGAATTAGATAAATCCATTGTAGAAGAGATTGGCGATCCGCTCATTCACATTATCCGCAACTCATGCGATCATGGAATTGAGCCTTTAGAAGAAAGAAGAAGACTTAACAAGTCTGAAACCGGTAAAGTGCAATTGAGTGCGTATAATGAGGGTAACCACATTGTGATTAAAATCTCTGATGATGGCAAAGGATTAGACCCTGTGATGCTTAAAGAAAAAGCGATTGAAAAAGGGGTGATTAGTGAAAGAGACGCTGAAGGCATGAGCGATAGGGAAGCGTTTAACCTCATTTTCAAGCCAGGCTTTTCTACTGCAAAAGTCGTTTCCAATGTTTCAGGCAGAGGCGTGGGCATGGATGTGGTGAAAACCAATATTGAAAAGCTCAATGGGATCATTGAAATCGATTCAGAAGTGGGGGTAGGCACGACTCAAAAGCTTAAAATTCCTCTCACTCTGGCTATCATTCAAGCTTTACTCGTGGGCGTTCAAGAAGAATATTACGCTATTCCGCTTTCTTCAGTGTTAGAAACCGTGCGCATCAGCCAGGATGAAATCTACACCGTTGATGGCAAGAGCGTGTTGCGTTTGAGAGATGAGGTGCTTTCTTTGGTGTGTCTTTCTGACATTTTTAAAGTGGATGCTATTTTGGAATCCAACTCGGATGTGTATGTGGTTATCATTGGCTTGGCTGATCAAAAAATTGGCGTGATCGTGGATTATTTAATCGGTCAAGAAGAAGTGGTCATCAAATCTTTAGGTTACTATCTTAAAAACACTAGAGGCATTGCTGGCGCTACGGTGAGAGGCGATGGGAAAATCACTCTCATTGTAGATGTGGGGGCGATGATGGATATGGCAAAAAGCATCAAAGTCAATATCACTACCTTGATGAACGAATCAGAAAACACAAAGAGCAAAAATTCTCCTAGCGATTATGTCGTTTTAGCGATTGATGACAGCAGCACGGATAGAGCGATTATCCGCAAATGTTTAAAACCATTAGGCATCACGCTTTTAGAAGCCTCTAACGGGTTAGAAGGCTTAGAAATGCTTAAAAATGGCGATAAGACCCCGGACGCTATTTTAGTGGATATTGAAATGCCTAAAATGGATGGCTATACTTTCGCTTCTGAAGTGCGTAAATACAATAAATTCAAAAACCTGCCTTTGATTGCAGTAACCAGTCGGGTAACTAAAACCGATAGAATGCGTGGCGTCGAATCCGGCATGACTGAATACATCACCAAACCTTATAGCGGTGAGTATTTAACCACCGTAGTAAAGCGCAGCATTAAATTAGAAGGAGACCAGTCATGAGCAACCAATTAAAAGATTTATTTGAAAGGCAAAAAGAAGCTAATGCCGGTTCTAAACAAGAAGATAATGAAGAAATTTTGCAATTCATTGGCTTTATTATTGGCGATGAAGAATACGCCATTCCTATTTTGAATATTTTAGAGATCGTCAAACCCATTGGTTATACGCGAGTCCCTGAGACCCCAAATTATGTGCTTGGCGTGTTCAATTTAAGGGGTAATGTCTTCCCTTTGATCAGTTTGCGTTTAAAATTTGGCTTGAAAGCTGAAAAACAAAACAAAGACACTCGTTATTTGGTGGTGCGCCATAACGATCAGATCGCTGGGTTTTTCATTGATCGCCTAACCGAAGCCATTCGCATCAAGCAAACGGATATTGATCCGGTGCCAGAGACTTTGAGCGATAACAATAATTTAACTTATGGTATTGGGAAGCAAAACGACAGACTCGTAACCATTTTAAGAGTGGAAGAAATCTTAAAGAAAGACTTTTAAAAATTTTAGTTTATCAGCCCCTATGGACTTTGAGAAAGACTTATTCCATTAAAAAGCTTGATTTTAATCAAGCGGTAATCTTAGCGTTTGATTGAAAAATAGAGTCTTCTTTAATCTTTTCTTTTAAACACAGCGTGAAACTTTTTCAAACGGATTAAAAAGAACTTCTTATTTTTAGTTTTTATTACCAACGCTTTTTAATAGGCGGGGTTTTTTGCATTGAGACTTGCCAGATTGTAACCCCCTCCTTTTAAGGATTTCCTATTCCAACACTTTTAAAAGCGCTTCATAATTAGGCTCTTCTAAAATGTTTTGAACGATTTCTTTATAGATGACCACTCCCTTACCATCAAGAACAAACACCGATCGAGCGAGTAAGCCTTGCATAGAGCCTTTGCCTAACAGCACGCCGTAATTTTCCCCAAAAGCCTTATACCTAAAATCGCTTAAAATCCTTAAGTCCTTAATGCCTTCAGCACCACAAATTTGCCCTTGAGAAAAAGGTAAGTCCATAGAAATCACGCTAAAACTCACAGAAGGCAGTTTGCCAGCTTGCTCATTGAAGCGTTTGGCTTGGAGCAAGCAAACCGATCCGGTTAAGCTAGGAAGCGCGCTAATGACTTGAAAACGCGTGCCTTGCTTCAATAAATTGACTTCTTGCAAATCGCCATTTACCAATTTCACATCAGGAGCTTTATCGCCCACTTTTAAGGCTTTCCCTTCTAATTGGTATGTTTCTTCTTTAAAAGTAACTTTTTGCATTGATAAATCCTTTCTAATGAATTGCTATATTGCGTTGGAATAATAGTCAATTAAGATTAACTTTCAAAAAATTTAAAAAGAATTTGTTTAAAAAGTCGTTTTAATTTTAAAAAACCCCTTAAAATCTACAAAATTTGCATAACAATCAATTTTTAAGAAAAGATTTACCAAGAAGTATTAAAAAATGATTACAATATGGCTATCTAATCACAAGGAGAAAACATGTTTGCATTACGAGAGTTGCCTTTTGCTAAAGACAGCATGGGAGATTTTTTAAGCCCTGTAGCGTTTGATTTCCACCATGGGAAACACCATCAAACTTATGTGAATAATTTGAACAATCTCATCAAAGGCACGGATTTTGAGAAAAGTTCTTTGTTTGCTATTTTGACGAAGTCTAGCGGAGGCGTGTTTAATAACGCCGCTCAAATTTATAACCACGATTTTTATTGGGATTGCCTAAGCCCAAAAGCAATTGCCTTAAGTGATGAGTTGAAAGGGGCTTTAGAAAAAGATTTTGGCTCATTGGAAAAATTTAAAGAAGACTTCATTAAGAGTGCAACCACTTTATTTGGCTCTGGTTGGAATTGGGCAGCGTATAATTTAGACACTCAAAAAATTGAAATCATTCAAACGAGCAACGCTCAAACCCCAGTTACGGATAAAAAAGTGCCGCTTTTAGTGGTGGATGTGTGGGAGCATGCTTATTACATTGACCATAAAAACGCACGCCCTGTGTATTTGGAAAAATTCTACGAGCATATTAATTGGCATTTTGTTTCTCAATGCTATGAGTGGGCGAAAAAAGAAGGCTTAGGATCAGTGGATTACTACATCAATGAGTTGGTGCATAAAAAAGCCTAAGCGTTACTGCTGTTGTGGTTTAAAGATTTTTAAACCACGCTTCTTTTTTGAATGAAAGACACTCTGTTTAACCAATCTCTAAACAAACGCTTTTGTTTTGATGAGAAAGTCGCCCATGTTTTTGATGACATGCTGGAGCGCTCCATTCCCTATTACCATGAGATGTTGGATTTGGGGGCGTATTTTATCGCTCAAAATTTAAAAGAAAATATCCATGCTAAGCCCTTGATTTATGATTTGGGCTGTTCTACCGGAAACTTTTTTATTGCGCTTAACCAACAAATCCAACAAGATATTGAGCTTGTAGGGATTGACAATTCCATGCCCATGCTTAAAAAAGCGCAAGAAAAATTAAAAGATTTTAACAATGCCCGTTTTGAATGCATGGATTTTTTAGAGGTTGAGTTTAAAGAAGCGAGCGCGTTTTCATTGCTTTTTGTGCTGCAATTTGTCCGCCCCATGCAAAGAGAGGTGTTGCTCAAAAAGATTTATAACAGCCTTGCGTTGAATGGGGTTTTATTGGTGGGCGAAAAGATCATGAGCGAAGACAGGATATTAGACAAGCAAATGATAGAGCTATACTACCTTTATAAACAAAATCAAGGCTATAGTCACAATGAAATCGCTTTCAAAAGGGAAGCGTTAGAAAATGTGCTTGTGCCTTATAGTTTAAAAGAAAATGTCGCTCTTTTAGAAAGTGTGGGGTTTAAGCATGTGGAAGCGCTGTTTAAATGGGTAAATTTCACGCTACTAGTCGCCAGAAAAACTTAAGTTTTTTAAAAAAGATATAAAACATGAGTTTTTTAAAAAATATCCACAGGATCCATATTCACGCTACAAGGGATATTCCGGGCGGTTTTTAAAAACGCATGCACGCTTTTAATTAGGCTTAAAGGGTTTTTGGAACGCAATAAAATAAGGTAGCGATAAGAAGAGGCGATTTTTTCAATGGGGGCTTTAAAGTTAGAAAGCGTTACGCCCTTTTCTAAACACGAAGAAAGGGTTTGAGAGGCTTTTAGGCTCAATTGTTGGGCTTTTTCTTCGTTTTTATGCTTAAACTCTAACAAACACAGCCTTGAAAAAGGCGGGTAGAGTTCGCACCTTTCTTGCAATTCGTATTGTAAAAAATCTTCATAATCTTCTAAGAAATTTTCTAATAGATCGGTTTCGGTGCTTTGAATGAACACTTGGCCAGAAATTTGCCTAGCGCTCCTCCCAGCGATTTGATAAAGTAACGACACGCCCTCTTCTAAAGCCCTGTAACTATTGGATTTAATGATATTGTCTATGCCTAAAACAACCGCTAAACTCACTTTAGCGTAATCATGCCCTTTGCTTATCATTTGAGTGCCGATTAAGATATTGGTTTTTTGAGCGTTGAAATCGTTTAAAATATTGTGGAGTTTTTTTGGCGTGCTGGTATGATCTTTATCTAAAATGGCTATTTTAGCGCCTTTTAAAAGGCCTTCCAACTCGTTCAACACTTGCATGGTGCCTATCCTTTTACCCACTAAAACTTCGCTTTGACACGCGCTGCAAATTTTAGGGATAGGGCTTGAAAAATGGCAATAATGGCACATGAGTTTGTTGGTTTTTAAATGCAAACTCATATTCACGCTGCAAAAGGGGCATTGAACGCTTTTATAGCAATTTTGACACAGCAAGGTTTTGAAATTAGCCCTTGTAGGCACAAAAATAATGGCTTGCTCGTTTTTGTCTATAACTTGTTTTAGCGCTTCTAGGAGTTTGGGCGTGATAAAACGCTCGGTTTTTTCAAAAATAATGTTTTTTTGCGTAGGCGTGTAGCGCCCCTTTAAGCGCACCAAAGCCTTATCTTTAAAGCGTTTGTAACTATTTAAACTTGGCGTAGCAGAGCCTAAAATCACTTGAATAGGGAATTTATGGGATAAATACAAGCATAAATCCCTAGCGTTATACATAGGGCTTTGATGAGATTTATAAGAAAAGTCATGCTCTTCATCTACAATGATTAAACCCAACTCCTTAAGGGGTAAAAACAACGCACTTCGTGTGCCTACCACTAATTTGATTTCTTGCGAATAAAGCTTTTCTAAAAATTGTTTTTTTTGGGTTTGAGAGAGTTTGCTATGCCACAAGCCTAAATTTTCTTTAAAAACCCTTTTAAGGCGTTGTTGCATTTGAGGGGTGAGGGCGATTTCTGGCACTAACAACAGAGCGCTTTTTTTTTGCTCTAAAGTTTGAGCGATTGAATGCATATAAATCTCGGTTTTCCCGCTACCCGTATCGCCAAAGAGCAAGCTTGCTGAATGTTTTTGCAATTCTTTTAAAGCGTTTGTTTGCGTTTGGCTTAACGCATTAAGAACAGGCTCAATTTTTTCTAACCCCACCAAATCGCATTCTTTAAAAGGGGTAAAAAGATTTAAGACTGAAGAAAGATTAGCCGAGTAGTATTGAGCGATAAATGCAGCGAGTTCTATTTGAAAGGGGAGTAAGAAATAAGGGGTTTTTTCTAGTTCTAGGCATTCAAAAGAGGGTTTTGAAACTTCTTCAAGAACGACGCCCAAAAGCGTTTTATCCCTTAAATGGATATTGACTAACGCTCCTTTTTGGTGCCGCTCCTTAGAAAAGTAAGTTAAAGGGGGGGTTTTATTTTTTAAAGGAGCGATCAAGTGATAGAACATGATGAGATTTTTTCTAAAAGCTTTTTGAGTTCATTGTGCAAATACTCGTTTTGACAACTTTCATGCAAATAATCCTTTAAAAGCTCTAATGCGTTTAATTCTTGGTTGTGGAAACGCTCCTTTAGGGTGCGTTTCATCTCATCGCTAAAGGTGTTATTGAGAGAGATTTTATAGCGTTTGCCTAAATAAGTGATTTCTAAGCTGTCATTTTCTGAATGCATGTTTTTAATGGTTTATGACAATAAATCAGAGATTTTGTCATAAAGACTTTGAATGCCCTTATCTTTAGCACTCAATTCATCGTATAAAATAGCGATTTGAATGTCTTTTTCTTCATTTTGCGCATTCAGTGTGGTGTTTGCTTGGCGTAAAGCGTTCAACTCTTCTTCTTGTTTTTTGATTTTTTCAATCAATTCATCAATTTTAGCACCCAATTGGTTTAACAAACTTAAAGATTGCATAGTAAGCCTTTCATGGTTTTTAAAAGTTATTATATCAAAGCTATTTAATGATCGCAAAATACCCCTATCCCCTTAAGGTAATGGCTTTTACCTTAAAATAAAGCAACTAAAACCCCATGTTTTAAACAATCCTTATGGCGGTATTTGGTATTTTTTATTACCATAAAGCAACAAGATAGAAAACTTGACATGGGAGTAATAATGCAAAAAAATATATTAAAAATGACTCTGTTGTTGGTTTTCCTCTTTTTAAGAAACGCTGTTGGTTTAGAGGACAAAAAAGCAGATCTTAAAAGCGTTCCAAATACGCCTAAAAATTTACCCCCTATCCAATTAAGGCTCGATCAAGCCTACGATGATCTTATCAAAATATTAGACAATATGGGAAAAAGCACGCAGTATGAGTTCCCTAAAATTAAAGAAATTCTGGAGCAAAGCGAAGAAGAATGGCTCAAAGTCGCCCATGAAGAATGCGTGGCGTTGATGATGCTAATAAGCCCTAAAGCTTCTATTGAAAATAGCCCGATTTATCAGAATTGCTATGAAGCTTATGTGAAGCAAAGAATCCATGATTTATATGATTTTTATATAGAAAGCAAAAAGGTGAAAAGAAAAATCAAGAAAGCCCATCAGCATGCGCTTGCTCTTAATGAATCCAAACCCCTAACCAAAGAGCTGCCTAAAAACGAGAATAAAAAGAGCTTAATAAAACCTAGCTTAAAAGATGCAAGTATGCCTAAAGGATATTACTTGCAAATGGGGGCTTTTTTGAACGTGCCCAGTAAGGATTTTTTGCAAACGCTCAAAACTTTCCCTTACCAAATGGAGAAAAAAGAATCTCTCACGCATTATTTTATTGGCCCTTATAAAACGAAAGAAGAAGCCCTAAAACAGCTTGAAAAAGCGCTCAAAAGCTTTAAAAATAGGCCTGTATTAGTGGAAAAGTAATCGTTTTAACTATCCTTAATTTAATGAAAATAAATCTATAGTTTTATTGGATTTTATAAAGCCACATGGCTATTAGCGTGACAAACAAACTCGCGCCCAAAAACACATAGCCTATCATTTTATAAAGGGGGATAAAATTTTTTTGAATTTCTTCTTCTGCAATAATGATTTTAGAAACCCCTAAGCGGTTAGTTGGGGTGCTGTCTGTGAGGTAAAAGCCTTGTTTTTTAAGCGCAAAATAAGGGGTTTTGATTAAGGCGTCATTTTTAAAAGAGGCCACAAACGCCCCGATATTAGAAAACTTGACTTGGTTGTTTGCATCCAACAAGACAAAGGGGGTGTTTTTGAATCGTTCTTCTAAGATTCTTAAAGGCTCTAAAGAAGAGGCATTGTCCAATTCTAAAAGGCTTTTAGCGATCGCATCAGCGGTGTATTGCATGCGTATTTGGGTGTTTTCTAAGAGGTTATTTTTCGCATAAAAGAAAAATAACGCTAACAAAACCCCCACTAAAAGCAAGGTAGAAAGGGCATAAATGATTAAAAAACGCTTTTTAAAAGAATAGGGCATGACAAACCTTTTTGTTTATAGTGGGTTGAATAACACAGCTTTTTACTATTGAATTAAAAACGCTCAAAAATAGCCTCTTTTTTCTACCATATTTATTTAATTTTATGGTAAATTTTTGAAAAATTGTTATAATTCCTACATTTTTATTGGTAAGTCAATTAAGAAAGGAGTTTAGAACATGCTTGACATATGGATAGATATGATAATCTGTATTTTTTATTTGCTTTTTTTTACGACTCCTTACATTGCAGGCGATATTTTGCAATTGAAATTTATCCGTCAAAAGCTCTGCGAGAAGCCTGTTTTACTCCCCCAAAAGGATTATGAAGAAGCGGGAAATTACGCTATTAGAAAAATGCAATTATCCATTATTTCTCAAATTTTAGATGGGATAATCTTTGCTGGTTGGGTCTTTTTTGGTTTGACGCATTTAGAAGATTTGATGCATTATTTAAACCTTTCTGAAACGCTAGGTTACTTGGTGTTTGCCTTGTTGTTTTTAGCGATTCAAAGCGTTTTATCCTTACCCATTAGCTACTACACCACCATGCATTTGGATAAGGAATTTGGCTTTTCTAAGGTGAGCTTATCGTTATTTTTTAAGGATTTTTTCAAAGGGTTATTGCTCACTTTAAGCGTGGGATTGTTGTTGATTTACACTCTTATTATGATCATTGAACATGTGGAACATTGGGAGATTAGCTCGTTTTTTGTCGTGTTTGTTTTTATGATTTTGGCCAATCTTTTTTACCCTAAAATCGCCCAGCTTTTCAACCAATTCACCCCCTTGAATAATAGGGATTTGGAAAGTCAAATTGAAAGCATGATGGATAAAGTGGGTTTTAAATCCGAAGGCATTTTTGTGATGGACGCTAGCAAGAGGGATGGGCGTTTGAATGCGTATTTTGGGGGCTTGGGTAAAAACAAGCGGGTGGTGTTGTTTGACACTTTGATCTCTAAAGTTGGGACAGAAGGGCTTTTAGCCATTTTAGGGCATGAATTAGGGCATTTTAAAAATAAGGATTTGTTGAAAAGTTTAGGGATTATGGGAGGTTTGCTCGCTCTTGTTTTTGCTTTGATCGCTCATTTGCCACCGTTGGTTTTTGAAGGCTTTAATGTCTCACAAACACCAGCGAGTTTGATTGCGATTTTACTCTTGTTTTTGCCGGTATTTTCTTTTTACGCTATGCCTTTGATCGGGTTTTTTAGCCGAAAGAATGAATACAATGCGGACAAGTTTGGAGCGAGTTTAAGCTCTAAAGAGGTTTTAGCCAAAGCGTTAGTGTCTATTGTGAGTGAAAATAAAGCGTTCCCCCATTCGCACCCTTTTTATGTTTTCTTGCATTTCACGCACCCACCGCTATTAGAGCGCTTGAAAGCTTTGGATTATGAAATTGAATGACTCTTTCACAAGCCCTAAACAAATCTAAAAAAGAATTATCGCAAAAAGGTTTTAGGGGGGGCTTAGAATCTGAAATTTTATTAGGCTTTGTCTTGCAAAAAGAGAGGGTTTTTTTGCACGCGCATGCCTATTTAGAGTTAAACCACGAAGAAGAGGTGCGTTTTTTTGAATTGGTAGAAAAGCGCTTGGATGACTGCCCCATAGAGTATTTATTAAAAAGCTGTGATTTTTATGGGCGCTCTTTTTTCGTGAATGAGCATGTTTTAATCCCACGGCCTGAAACGGAGATTTTGGTCAAAAAAGCCCTTGATATTATTTCTCAATACCATTTAAAAGAGATAGGCGAAATAGGCATAGGGAGTGCTTGCGTGTCTGTTAGTTTGGCTTTAGAAAACCCTAAACTTTCCATTCATGCGAGCGATATTTCACCAAAAGCTTTAGAAGTGGCGTCCAAAAATATTGAACGCTTTTGTCTAAAAGAGCGTGTTTTTTTAAAAAAAACGCGCCTTTGGGATGGCATGCCAACGATACAAATGCTTGTCTCTAACCCGCCCTATATCGCTAGAGATTATCCTTTGGAAAAATCCGTTCTCAAAGAACCGCATGAAGCCCTTTTTGGGGGGGTTAAAGGCGATGAAATCTTAAAAGAAATCATTTTTTTAGCCGCTGGGTTAAAAATCCCTTTTTTGGCTTGTGAAATGGGGTATGACCAGTTAAAAAGCTTGAAAGAATGCTTGGAGTTTTGCGGTTATTTTGCGGAGTTTTACAAGGATTTGAGCGGCTTTGATAGGGGGTTTATAGGCATTTTAAAAAGTTTTTTAAGATAAAGTTAAAATTTAATTACCCTTTTAGTGTTACAATAAAAACACTTAAAATAATAAAGGATGTCGCTTATGTATATTGAAAAAATTCTCCAATCTTTACAGAAAAAATACCCCTATCAAAAAGAGTTCCATCAAGCCGTCTATGAAGCTATCACTTCTTTAAAACCCCTTTTAGACAGCGATAAAAGTTATGAAAAGCATGCCATTTTAGAGCGTTTGATTGAGCCTGAAAGGGAGATTTTTTTTAGGGTGTGTTGGCTAGATGATAACAATCAAATCCAAATCAATCGGGGATGTAGGGTTGAATTCAATTCAGCTATTGGTCCTTATAAGGGGGGTTTGAGATTCCACCCTAGCGTGAATGAAAGCGTGATCAAGTTTTTAGGCTTTGAGCAAGTGTTGAAAAATTCGCTCACCACTTTGGCTATGGGGGGCGCTAAGGGGGGGAGCGATTTTGACCCTAAAGGGAAGAGTGAACATGAGATCATGCGTTTTTGCCAGGCGTTCATGAATGAATTATACCGCCATATTGGAGCCACGACTGATGTGCCAGCCGGGGATATTGGAGTGGGTGAAAGAGAGATTGGCTATCTGTTTGGGCAATACAAAAAATTAGTCAATCGTTTTGAGGGCGTATTGACCGGTAAAGGGCTAACTTATGGGGGGAGCTTGTGCAGAAAAGAAGCTACCGGCTATGGGTGCGTGTATTTTGCTGAAGAAATGTTGCAAGAAAGGAACAGCTCTTTAGAGGGTAAGGTTTGTAGCGTTTCTGGGAGCGGTAATGTCGCTATTTATACCATTGAAAAATTGCTTCAAATAGGAGCCAAACCGGTAACTGCGAGCGATTCTAATGGCATGATTTATGATAAAGACGGCATTGATTTAGAGCTTTTGAAAGAGATTAAAGAGGTGCGTCGTGGGAGGATCAAAGAATACGCTTCAGAAAAAACCAATGCGAAATACACCCCCATAGAAAATTACCCCAAAGGGGGGAATGCTGTATGGCATGTGCCTTGTTTTGCGGCTTTTCCTAGTGCGACCGAGAATGAATTGAGCGTTTTAGACGCTAAAACCCTCCTTTCTAACGGGTGCAAATGCGTGGCTGAAGGGGCGAACATGCCCTCAAGCAATGAAGCGATTGGATTGTTTTTACAGGCTAAGATTTCTTATGGCATAGGCAAGGCGGCTAATGCTGGGGGAGTGAGTGTGAGCGGCTTGGAAATGGCGCAAAATGCGAGCATGCACCCTTGGAGTTTTGAAGTGGTGGATGCGAAGTTACACCACATTATGAAAGAGATTTATAAGAATGTCTCTCAAACCGCTAAAGAGTTTAAAGACCCTACTAATTTTGTTTTAGGGGCTAATATCGCCGGCTTTAGAAAAGTAGCGTCTGCGATGATAGCGCAAGGGGTTTGATTGGTTTGTTTTGCAAACCTATTTTTTAACCCATCTCCTTATGGTGCGCAACAAGGGTAAAGACTTTTGATAAGCTTTGCGATAGATTTTAAAAGAGGTGTTCTGGGATAGCTCCAAAAGAGGGGTAGCCTTTGATAAGAGGCGTTCATGATCTCTTCTCAAATCATCGTAATTAATTCTCAAATCATCGTAATTAACTCTCAAATCATCAACAGACACTAACGGCTCATTTAAATCACGATAAAGAGCGGAAGGGTTGTGATAAATCGTATCGTTTTCTAAAATCGTTTTGAAAAAATCTAGGATTTTTTGAAAACTCAAATCCTGGTGAAAACCAGCTTTCCCGTTAAGGGTGTTCAAAGGGTTTTCATAGAGCATGTCTAAATAAGCGTTTTGGTGTGCGTGCAAGTATCTGATATGATCAATGGCTTCATCAAAGTTTTTGAAATCATGCACATTCACAAAACTTTTAGGGTTAAAATCTTTCGCCACGCTGGGACTCCCCCAATAAATAGGGATAGTATGGCTAAAATACGCATCAAGGATTTTTTCGGTTACATAGCCATAGCCTTGTGAGTTTTCAAAACAGAGGTTGAATTTGTATTGGCTTAAAAACTCGTTTTTGTTTTTGACCTTATAGCCTAGAGTGTTTTTCACGCTCCCTCCCCCAGTAACTGGCTCAATAGAATTTAAAGCGTCATAGAAAGCGTTCCTAATGGGAGCGTTAGGATTGCTTGCAACAAAACTGACAAACCCTCTTTTCAAAGGATCGCTCTCGTTATGGATTAGTGCACATAAATTAGGGTGGTTTTCTTTAAATTTATGAGAGGGTTTTGTTAAAGTATAAAGGCTGTCAGGTTTGAGCTTGTAAGGCGCAGTGGTGTCATGAACAAGCATGGCTTTATAGTGCAAATAGGCGTAATACAAAGGCATTCTCAAATAGCGATCGTTGAAATCTAATTCATCAAAGCCTATAGCGTAATCAAAGAGGTTGAAATTAGGCGCTTCATTTTCACCGGTGTAAAACACTCGTTTGGTGTTTTGATAAGATAAGATTTTTCTGGCTTGTCCCAAAGCGTTGCCAAAGACTAGATCTGAAGGTTCGTTGGGGTTTTGGTGGAGGGTGATTGTGTAGCGTTGTTTTAAGATGACATGAATAATGAAGTCTCTGAATCCTTCTTTTTCGCTATTCTTTGAGGGCCACCAATTGGCTAGGGCTATATTTAATGGGGGTTTATGGGTTGTATCATCTAAATGGGTGCTGTCTGTATAAGCGTCTAGTAAAGGTTGGAACATGGTTATCCTTTAAACCAATTTAGGCAAACTCAAATGGCGTTTGAAATACGCCAAGATCACGAGAGCAAAAGGTATCGCTACCAAAAAGTATAAGAAAGTGGGGATAGGCAAGGGATCGCCTGCGGCATAGCTGTGCAAGCCAGAAAGGTAGTAATTCACGCCAAAATAAGTCATTAAAACCGAATAAAACCCCAAAACGCTGCTGCTCGCTAAAATAAAGGGCCAATTTTGAGAGCCTAAAAAACGCAAATGCAAGATTAAAACATAGACGCAAATAGAAATCAACGCCCAAGTTTCTTTAGGGTCCCACCCCCAATAGCGCCCCCAAGATTCATTCGCCCACACCCCGCCTAAGAAATTCCCAGCTGTGAGCATGAACAGGCCTAAAATCATGCTCATTTCATTGATAGCGCTAATGGAGAGAATGGTTTTGTCCAAATTGAAACGCCCTTGTTTGCGCAAAATAAACAAAACCAAACTTAAAATCCCCAGCACAAAACACAAGCCCAAAAAGCCATAACTAGCGGTGATGACAGAAACATGGATATTGAGCCAATAGGATTTTAACACCGGCACTAAATGGCCAATTTGAGGGTCCATAAAGCCTAAATGGGCCACAAAGAGCGCGATACCGGCTAAAAAGCTAGAAGCCGATAGCGCGAGTTTGGAGCGTAAAATAAACCCTGCGATAACAGAAGCCCATGCGATATAAAGCATGGACTCATAAGCGTTGCTCCAAGGCGAATGAGAACTAACATACCAGCGCAAAATGAGCCCCATAGAATGAGCGAGCGCACAAAGCAAGATAGCAATGTAAAGGATTTTAGTGAGCCAAATATTTGGAATCGTGTTTTTAACAAGAGAACTGATCACCACGATAAAAAGCAATAACCCAAGAAAGATATAAGGCAAGGTCAGGCTGTTAAAAAAATTAGTGTGGTTTAAAAAAATTTCAGAATCCACTTTAGAAGAGGGTAAATAGAGGTTTTTGGCATGCTCTTGTTGGTAAATGCTTAAATCTTTTAGAGTTTTTTCTACTTTATCCCATTGATTGGTTTTTAAAGCGTCATCAAAGGCGCTAAAAATATTTTTTAAAAACCCCGTTGCCACGCTTGAAATCTCTTTATTAGGACTGTTGATCGCTTCAACGGGCGAGAGCCAAGCAGTGGTTTTATCGCTAGGGAAAATGCGTAAAAATTGAGCGCTAAAAAGCGTATAGACTAAGTTGATTCGTTCATCTACTTTTAACACATCTTTATCCAACTCATTGCGTGCATTGGGGGATTTTTGATTGACTTCTTCAACAAGATTTTTTAATTTATACCCACGGCTATCAAACACATCTCTAAAAGCGATACGGCTCTCATCTAAAGGCGTGCCGATAAGCTTTCTTAGGGCTTTATTAGAAGTGTAAATCATCTTAACGCTGCGCCAATCATTGGGGAAAAACATGATCCCTAAAAGCGTTTGCATAGCATTTAGCCCTTGAAAATCATCTTTTTTTAAAATCTTATGGATATATTCAATGCTAATGGTATCAAGGGGTTTGATACGCCCGTCAAAATCCTGGACTTGAAGCCTTTGAAAGGCTTTCAAATGATCTTTAGAATACTCTCTTAAGTGTTTCAAACGCTCTAAAATCGCGCTTTTAGAATCCTCTTTATTAGCGGAATTTTCTACATTTTGTCGTTCTATTTGAGCACTTTTGCCCCCATGCATCTCAATTGGAGTCTCATTAGCGAACGAGGAAGTAAAAGGGCTGATTAAAATTAAAGCGAGCAAGAAACTAGCGGCTTGTTGGGATTTTAAAAAGCGTGAAAGCTTTAAAAAACGCCCGTTTTTATCCAAAAGCAACCACAAAGCCCCCAAAATAAGCATCGCATACCCTAAATAAGTGGGGATTTTACCCGGGTCTTTATTGACAGAAAGGATCGTGCCTTTTTCATCCATGTCATAGGAAGATTGGAAAAAGCGATAGCCTTCATAATCTAAAACATGGTTCATAAAAATCCTATAAGGTTTGATTAAGGTGTTATCTAATGTCAAAACTTCCACTTCTGAAGCGTAAGATGAGGGGCTCATAGAGCCGGCATAGCGCTCTAATTCAAAACGCTTCAGTTTGATTTGAAAAGGCAATTCAATGTAAGCGGATCCAAAACTTAAAGAGAGCTTGTCGTCTTTAAACATCTCGCTTTCTTCTATGCCTTCATTCCTGTTGTTTTTAATAAGATTGAATTTGCGGCTCACGCCGTTATAGGTCGCTTTTAACACTAAAATAGCAGCGTCATCTTTTTTAATGGCGTTTTGCTTGTAAATCTCTAAGGGTTCTAAAATTAAAGGCTTGTGATCTAAAGTGGCATGAATGGGTCTTAATCGTTTGGAATAATAAAAGGTTAAAGGCGTTTTTAAAGAAAGTTTAGTGGTGTCATTAAGAGTGATATTAAGATAAGTGTCCGCGCTTTCAAAAGAGCTTTGCGTGCTGTTTTCTCGCACATGCATAAGCCCTTCTACACCAAAAAAGCGCGTGATGGCTGCCCCTAAAATGATTAAAATCAAGGAGCTGTGGAAAAAAAGGCTTGCGTATCTTTTGCGCTCTAAGGCTTTAGAATTAATGAATGTGCCTATTAAAACCACCAATAAATACGCATGCAAGAAATTAAACCAAGGGGTGTTATACACAATCGCCTTACTCGCGCTCGTGCCGTAATCGTTTTCTATAAAAGTGGCTATCGCGCACGCTAAGGCATAGAGCGCAATTAAAGGGATAGCGACCCAAAAAGAAGCCAGCAAAAAAGAAAGCAGGCTTTTGAGATTCTTCATCAGACTTTCCTAGCTAGACTTGCTTTTAGAAAGGTTGGTTTTATACTTGATATAAGCCTTTAATTTTTTAGTGAAATCCTCATCGCTTTTCGTGTCTTGATACTTCCCACCGCCGATAAATTCTAACACCGCTAAAAATTGCGTGGAAGGCATATAGCCGGGCAATTCATAGATGGTTTTGCCTGTTTGATCCGATAAAACAATGGTAGGAGTGGATTGGACGGCATAAATTTGCGCTAATTCTTCTGTAGACATTTTGATTTCTTTTTCATCATCTTTAGTGCCCACTTTGAAGTTATGCTCTTTAGAGTAGCTGATATTGATATAATAAGCACTGAAATGCTCTTTGACATAGTTGCGCAATTCTTTGACATTTTTGAGATCTTTTTTAAGCCTTTCACAATAGGAGCAACCATTACGGCCAAAAACTAAAAGCATGTATTTATCATTAGGGCTAATAAACTTGGTGTCTGAAAAAACATCTTCTAAACCAGCATAGCTCTTTTTGTCTATGTTGTCTCGCTCATCATTTAATTCTTTGGAGCTTTGAGAACCGGAGCTTAAAAGATTTTCATCTAATTTGTCCTTATTGTTGGACTTGCAAGCGCTAAAAACTAACAAAACAAGTAAAAAAACGCCTAAGCCTTTTTTTAAAAAACGAGGGATTAAAAACATAATAAACCTTTATTTTGTAATTTGTGGATTTAAAAACATAGTAATGGATTTAAAAACATAGTAATGGATTTAAAAACGCAGTATTTTACTAAATAATCGCTTTTTATGCAAATTTCATCCGTCTTTAAGATTTTTAACCAATTCAATAATGAATTTTGCAAACTCTATGGAATCGTTTAAGCATGGGCAAACCAGATATTCTTTAACCGCCAAGCGCTCTGCCATCAAGCGGTATTGCATGTCTAATTCATAGAGCGTTTCAGAATTATCAATCGTGAAAGCCAAAGGATAGATAATAATATGAGACTTACGGTGCTTTTCTATCAATTCTTCAGTGCTTGGCTCTAGCCATTTCATAGGCCCTAGTTTGGATTGATAAGAGAGTAAGACTTCTTTAAAAGGGATATTTTTTTGTTGCACCAACTCTTTTAACAAGCTCACATGATGTTCGCATTCTTGCTGGTAAGTATCGCCTGCATCAATAATGCTTTTCGGTAAGCCATGGACGGAAAAGATTAAGACAAAATCCTGGCTTTTGCGGTTGTTTAGGGTACTTAAAATCGTGTTTAAAATGATTTCATTAAGCTTTTTGCTGGCATAAAAACGCTCAATTACTTGCACCTTAGGGCGGAAAGTTTCTAAAGATTTGAGGGCGTTAAAAGCGTCATTGAAACTAGAAAGGGTGGTGGTGCTAGAATATTGCGGGTACATGGAAAAAAACACCAAGCTTTCTACCTCTTTTAAGGCTAAATCTTGCAAGACCATAGACGCATAAGGAGGGGTATAACGCATCGCATAAGTGTAAAAACGGGAAGGATCTAATTTGTTCAAACGCTCCGTAAGGGCGAATGTGATAGGCGTTAAAGGGGATTTGCCTCCTAATTTCTCATAGATTTTTTTGGATTTTTCTATGCGGCTATTGACGATCATTTTACCCACCATTTTACGCATAAAATGGTTTTTAATCGTAAGGATAAAGGGGTCATCAAACATGTTTTTTAAAAACACCCCCACTTCATAAAGGCTGTTAGGCCCTCCCATGTTCAAAAGAACGACCGCTTCTTTAGGGGATTTTGTGGCGTTATTTTCTAAATTATTAAGCTTTTCATTGATTAAATCCATTAGTGCATGCTAAAATAAAACGATTAATAAAAAATAAATCGTTAGAAAGAAGTTAATGTTAGAGATGAGTTTGCAAGCATTAAATACACAAGATTCTTCTGTGATGGCTCAATCCTTGCTTATCCATGCCTTTTTTGCCGCCTTGCTTGCCCTAGCCTTTATGATCAATCTTTACACCCTTTTTAAAGAAAAGAATTTTATCCAATTAAACAAAAAAATCTATCTTGTCATGCCAGCGATTTACATTCTTTTAAGCATCGCTCTTTTGAGCGGGGTTTTTATTTGGGCGATGCAACAATTTGAATTTTCTTTTAGCGCTGTTATCATGCTTTTAGGGCTGTTGTTGATGCTTATAGCAGAAATCAAACGCCATAAAAGCGTGAAATTCGCTATCACTAAAAAAGAAAGGATGGAGGCGTATATCAAAAAAGCTAAAATCCTGTATTTTTTAGAAACGATTCTTATTGTTGTGTTAATGGGCCTTTGAATGCGTTTTGTCTATCACCCTTTAGCCAAAGAGCCTGTTTTAAAAATAGAAGGCGAGAGTTATACGCATTTATACCGCTCAAGACGTATCAAAAGCACGAGTCGTTTGGATTTAAGAAACTTAAAAGACGGCTTTTTATATACCTATGAGCATGCAGAAATCACTAAAAAACACGCCCTTTTAAGGCTGGTGGGCGCACAAGTATTAGAGATTATGGCTCATAAAAAAACGCATTTGATTTTAAGCGTGATTGAAATCAAAAGCATTGAAAAAATTCTACCCTTTTTAAATCAGTTAGGCGTGAGCAAGTTGAGTTTATTCTATGCGGATTTTAGCCAGCGTAATGAAAAAATAGATAGCGCCAAATTAGAGCGTTTTCAAAAGATTTTGATTCATTCTTGCGAGCAATGCGGCCGCAGCGCTTTAATGGAATTGGAAGTGTTTTCAAACACTAAAGAGATGCTAAACGCCTACCCAAAGGCGAGTGTTTTGGATTTTAAGGGCGAAACCTTACTTGCAAGCGCGGGTTTTGAAAAAGGCGTTATCATAGGGCCTGAAGGGGGTTTTAGCGAACAAGAAAGAGGGTATTTTAAAGAGCGTGAAATTTATCGCATCCCGTTAGACATGGTGCTAAAATCTGAGAGTGCATGCGTGTTTATGGCGAGTGTCGCGCAAGTTTAGGGGGTATCGCAAAAGTTTTAAAAACAAAATTTTAAAAACTTAAGATCTTAACTTTTTGCTAAAAAGCTTCAGTTAAAGCCAATTTTTAACCCCTAAAACACCCATCCGTAATTAAAAAACACTTTAAAGTGACTGCCACCCTCATTCAAAATAACAGAGTTCGCATAGATGCCATTGTTAGAAGCGATTTTAATGTCTCTTTGGATTAAAGGAACGCTAATGCCTACAGAATATTTAGAATGCTTGTAGCGGTAATTAAACCCAGTAACTATATCTACATTACCGCTTCCTTTGACTTGGTTGGAAACATAGTAGCTATTGTATAAGCCCCTTAACCCCCCAAACACCCCAAAAGAGGAAGCAAAAACTTTTTTAGTTGGATTGTCTTGCTTTTTATTGGTATAAGTGGTGATAAAATCAAATAACACATCCATTCCCCCACCATAGCTTAATTGCTGGATTTTTTCATCGTTAGCTTGGGCGTAATTATATTTGATGATGCCGTAATAGGCTAACCCTATATAGTCATTGAAATAATGTTGGTAGCCTATTTTAACATTAACCCCTAAAATAGGGCTTCTAAAAGATGGTGAGGAGCTAGAAGTTAAAAAGCTTTGATTGAATGCATTAAACATAGAGCTAACAAAAGCTTTTGCGTTCAAACTGGCGTCTAAATAGTTGGCTTGGCTGCTCAAATTAGCGAAATTAATAGGCAGAGCGTTTTGATTGATGAGCTGTTGCCAAACAGCGGTGGTAACGCCTATAAGCCCAGCGGGGACTTGAGCACAATTAGTATAAATGGAATTGGGGTAATTGCTAGGGAAAGCGGGCTGATTTTTGCCACCAAAACGAGAGCAAACATTATAGTCATAACCATCATGGTCTCGCACTTCATGCCCGTTACTAAATTCTAGCTCTTCTTTTCCGTTTTTCTCCACTTCATGCCCGCCTTCACACCGCACTTCTGGTCCGTTCCCTTCTTGGCACAAACGAACCCTTTGATAAGTCATGTTCCCATTATGGGTATAACCTAAAGTATGGCCATATTCATGGATAATGTCTCTTAATGCCAAAATAGCAACTTTATTCAAATTTTTGCCAAACAATATTTCAGGATTTAAGGCAAAAGGCGCTATCCCTAAAACACCTTGATTGAAGCCATTATCACCGGGGGCATTTGCACTACCCAGTTGGGATCCTAGCCCCAAAAACCCCTTGGCCGCATTCAAGAGATTCACCGTAAGCTCATTAGCGACTCTATAACTATTGATAACTTCTTGAGGGGTTAGCACGTATTTTTCATCTTTAGGATCAACAAGCCCGTTATTAAAGGGATTCACGCATTTAGGATAATCAATACCGCACTCTGATGGGCTGTTAGCAAATTGGAAAGGGGCGTTTAAAACGGCTTCTTCCCAAGATTTAGAGTCAAATACCGCAATCATATCTAACATTAAATTGGTCAATTCTTCTGCGGTTTGCAGGGTGAAAGACACTGAAGCGACTTGACAACTCTTTTTATAACCAGGGCATTCATAATGAGGTTTAGGAGAAGCAAGAGGGCCACTAGGATCATTGTTACCGCTAGAAAATGGGTCTGTATTCTCATAAGTCATTTGAAGATTGGTCGTGATTTGACTGAGCTTTTCAAACAAACTCTGCGTGTTAGCGTCAGAAAAGGGGGTGGTAGTGGTTTGGAGTTGTTGGAGGCCATCAGAGTTGAATGGCGAATCGTTTGAAAAATGATTAAACAGGCTTGCAGGCAGAATGATTTGAGAATCTTTAGGGATAGTCTCTATCACGCCTAAATTGACTACCTTGCCTTGAGCGTCTGTAAAACTCAACTCAATATTATTTAAATTGTAGGGCAGAAAATTTTGTATCACAACCACGCTGTTATTGCCATAGCCTTCAAACTCGGCGTTTTGCTGATTGTATGCCATCACATACACAGGGTTTTGAGAATAAAAAGTTAAGCCGTTGCCGTTGATATTAGCCGCTGTGAATAACTCAGTCGCTTTTTCTAAAATGGTGCTTTGGAGTATGTAGTATCTCCCATAGACGCTTTGCGGGGTGGCTGTATCGCTTTTGTTTTGTTCTTTACTTTGCGGGTTGGTTAGGGGGTTTTTAGGGGTTTTTTGGGTGTTTTGAGCTGTTGCTTCTTCTTTAGTTTGCGTGCCTTCTAATAACCCGGTTTCAAACCCGGCTTCTATAAAAAAGCCGTCTTTTTGGTGTTTTTGAAAGGCTTCTAAAGGGTTGAACAAGCCGATTAAAGACAAACAAACCGTTTTACTAACGAATCTTAGCATGGTCATTTCCTAAATGGTTGAGCGTTTTATTCTCAAAGAGTTTGTAACCCAATAAAACTGAAATTTCGTATTATAATACATTTTTGAGAAGTTGCGGCATTGTTTATATTAATAAAATAAACAACGCTCAAAGGATAAACGCTTTTATCTTTCTTCAAATCACTTTAAAATTTTAGGCAAAGTGATGCCCACTTGCCCTTGATACTTACCGCCTCTGTCTTTATAGCTTTGCTCACACACTTCATCGCCTTGTAAAAACACCACTTGTGCGATCCCCTCATTGGCATAGACTTTAGCCGGTAAATTAGTGGTGTTAGAAATTTCAATCGTGATATAGCCTTCAAATTCCGGCTCAAAAGGCGTGACATTCACAATAATCCCGCATCTAGCGTAAGTGCTTTTGCCTAAACAAATCGCTAAGGTGTCTTTAGGCATTCTAAAATACTCTATCGTATGGGCTAGGGCGAACGCATTAGCGGGTAAGATAAAAAAACCCTCTTGGCTCGCATCAATTTTAGTCGCGTTGTTAGGGTCAAAGTTTTTAGGGTCAATTAAAGCGTTTTTGTTATCAAAGAGCATGAACTCACTCCCCACTCTAATATCATACCCATAACTGCTCAAACCATAGCTAATCACATTCTTACCGACTTGCTTTTCGCAAAAAGGACTAATCATGCCATGCTCTAAACTCATTTTTTTAATCCAAGAATCCGCTTTTAATCCCATACGCACAAAGCCTTTAAAGTTTGTTAATAATTATGTTATTATAACAATAATTTTTTGCTAAAAACGCTTATGGTTAGTAAGATTATGCGTTTGTGGCATATTTTTAAAATAATATATATAAGGAATAGATCGTTATGAACCTTTCTGAAATTGAAGAGTTGATCAAAGAATTTAAAGCTTCTGATTTAGGGCATTTGAAATTAAAGCGTGAGCATTTTGAATTGGTTTTGGATAAAGAATCCGCTTATACGAAACATAAAAACGCATTAAGTCCCACCCATTCTCCAGCCCCCATTATGGTAGAAGCGAGCATGCCAAGTGTCCAAACTCCTGTGCCTATGGTATGCACCCCTATTGTGGATAAAAAAGAAGATTTCGTGCTTTCGCCTATGGTAGGCACTTTTTATCATGCGCCATCACCTGGGGCTGAGCCTTATGTCAAAGCGGGCGATACGCTTAAAAAAGGGCAAATCGTGGGCATTGTAGAAGCGATGAAAATCATGAATGAAATTGAAGTGGAATACCCTTGCAAGGTGATTTCTGTTGAAGTGGGGGACGCTCAACCGGTAGAATACGGCACGAAACTCATCAAAGTTGAAAAGCTTTAAAATCCATGAGTAAAGAAAATAAAAAGGTAGAAAAAAAAGAGCTTTCACGCATTTTGATCGCTAATAGAGGCGAGATCGCTTTAAGAGCGATCCAAACCATTCAAGAAATGGGTAAAGAATCCATAGCCATTTATTCTATCGCTGATAAGGACGCCCACTATCTCAATACAGCTAACGCAAAAGTGTGTATAGGGGGGGCAAAATCCAGCGAGAGTTACTTGAATATCCCTGCGATCATTAGCGCGGCGGAATTGTTTGAAGCCGATGCGATTTTCCCTGGGTATGGGTTTTTGAGTGAAAACCAGAATTTTGTAGAAATTTGCTCGCACCATTCTTTAGAATTTATTGGTCCGAGCGCGAAAGTCATGGCTTTAATGAGCGATAAATCCAAAGCCAAAAGCGTGATGAAAGAAGCCGGTATGCCTGTGATTGAGGGCAGTGATGGGTTGCTTAAAAGCTATCAAGAAGCTGAAGAAATCGCTGATAAAATCGGCTACCCTGTCATCATTAAAGCAGCCGCTGGTGGGGGCGGGAGAGGAATGCGTGTCGTAGGGGATAAATCCAAGCTTAAAAACCTTTATTTAGCCGCAGAAACAGAAGCTTTGAGTGCGTTTGGCGATGGGAGCGTGTATTTAGAAAAATTCATCAACAAGCCTAAGCACATTGAAGTCCAAATTCTAGCCGATAAGCATGGCAATGTCATTCATGTGGGCGAAAGGGATTGTTCAGTGCAAAGACGCCAGCAAAAGCTCATTGAAGAAACTCCGGCAGTGGTTTTAGAAGAGAGCGTTCGTAAGCGTTTGCTAGAAACAGCAATCAAGGCCGCTAAATATATCGGCTATGTGGGGGCTGGGACTTTTGAATTTTTGCTCGATTCCAACATGAAAGATTTTTATTTCATGGAGATGAACACCCGTTTGCAAGTGGAACACACCGTTAGCGAAATGGTGAGCGGGTTAAACCTCATTGAATGGATGATTAAAATCGCTCAAGGCGAAGAATTGCCCAAGCAAGAAAGCTTTTCTCTCAAAGGGCATGCGATAGAATGCAGGATCACTGCAGAAGATCCTAAAAAATTCTACCCAAGCCCGGGTAAAATCACCGAATGGATCGCCCCTGGTGGGGTCAATGTGCGCCTTGATTCGCATGCGCATGCCCATTATGTCGTGCCTACACACTATGATTCTATGATTGGCAAGCTCATTGTGTGGGGTGAAAACAGAGAAAGAGCGATCGCTAAGATGAAAAGGGCTTTAAAGGAATTTAAAGTAGAAGGCATTAAAACGACCATTCCTTTCCACCTTGAAATGCTTGAAAATGCGGATTTTAGGCAAGCAAAAATCCACACGAAGTATTTAGAAGAAAATTTTTAAGTTTTAAGGATTTTCTTAAGCATTATTTAAGGATTTTAAACGATCAAAAAAATCAGCGTTAAATTTTATGATTTTATAGTAAAGTTTTTTCATGCAAACCTTATTTAAAGAAGTTACCCCTAAATGCTATGTCAATGGCAATGAGATGAAAGAAAATTCTAGCAATGTTCTAGATCAGTATTTCACTAAGCCTAGTGTGGCTTTAAAATGCTTTCAAAAAGCTTATGAAGTTATTAAAAAATACGAAAATCTAGATAGCTTTATTTTTCTAGAGCCAAGTGCAGGCGATGGGGTGTTTTATGACTTGTTTCCTAAAAATAGACGCATTGGTATAGACATTGAACCCAAAAGAGATGAATTTATTCAATGCGATTTTTTAAATTATAAATTGCCTACGCATCAAAAAGTGATTTGCTTGGGCAACCCTCCTTTTGGGCATCGTGGGGTTATGGCGTTAGAATTTATCAACCATGCTAGAAATTGTGATTTTGTGTGTTTTATCCTGCCCATGTTCTTTGAAAGTCAAGGAAAAGGCTCCATTAAGTATCGTGTGAAAGGTTTAAATCTGCTTTATAGCGAACGCTTAGAAAAAAATGCGTTTATAGATTTTAAAAATAAAGAAGTGGATGTGCATTGCGTGTTTCAAATTTGGAGCAAAAAGTATCAAAACAAAAAAAGTGAATTTTCTTGGTATAAGAATCGCCATAAAGAACCCTTTGGCGAGTATATCAAGGTTTTCACGGTTTCATTAGCTAAAAATAGAGAATGCGGTAAAGAGTGGATTTTTAATCAAAAAGCGTCTTTTTACCTTTCATCAACTTTTTATAAAAACACACAAATTGTAGAGAACTTTGAGGAAGTTAAATATAAATCTGGTATCGCTGTGGTATTTACTAGCACTGACAAGGCTTTAAACACTAAATTAAAAAAACTATTCAAAGAGATTGATTGGACGAAATACGCAAGTTTAGCGACTAATTCTTGCTATCATTTAGGAAAAAGTCATATTTTTCAAGCCTTATATGATCATTTGGGTAGTTTAAAGGATGATTGATGGACTTAGAGCAAACTTTTTTAAAAATTATTGAAAAAAAACATAAAGAACTGAATTTAGGACAAGGTTACAACGCTATTTTTTCAAAAATTAGAGATTTTGAAGCCAACGCTATAGGGCAGATTGGTGAAGAGTTTTTAAAAAGTGTGCTTAACGCTATAGATGAAGTAATCAATGATGGCATTATTCATGATGAATACGATATTATGACAAAAAGCGGTGTATCCTTTGAAGTTAAAACAGCACGAAAAGGCAGAACTAACAACACTTTTCAGTTCAATGGTATAAACCCACGATACAACTATGATTTTTTGATTTGCTTAGGAGTGTGCGAAGACAAATTGCTTTATAGAATTTTTAAAAAGAATGAAATCAATTACATTCATAAAGAAAGAAAATACTTTATGAAACAAAATGAGTTTAAAAAACAATTGGTTCCAATGAATCCTGATAATCAAGTCAATTATAAGCTCACTCTCAATATTAAAGAATTGAAAGAAATTACAAATCTCATCAAAGAGTTAGAAAGGGTTTTAGGGTTAGATTAATATTTTTAGATAGAATTGAGTGGATCAAAATGTTTTTAGGAATAGAGTTTGCTTATCTTTAAGAAAATCCAATGAAGTGGAGGATAAGATGTCTAAGATTTCAAATAATTATAACCCGTCTTTGATGGTGAGAGATTACCACACCCAAAAGGTTAGTTCGCACGCAAGAAAAGAAGAAAATAAGGAAATTCAAAATCTTTCAGAGAGTGATGAAAAAATCAAATTAGCCAAACAAGCTAAGCAGGATAACATAGCTATAGGGAATTTAGAAAGCCGTCTTAAAAGCTTAAAGGGCATGGATAAAGACGCTAAGGAATTGGTAGGGATTTCTAAAGCTTACGCTCATAATAATGAAAAAGATCGAAGCGATTTTGAGCATTTCAAAAGCCGTTTGGATAAAGCGATTGATTCTTTCAATCAACAATCAGGCAATGATGGTTTGAAACTCCCTAGCAATATTGGCATTGACGACACGAAGGCTTTGGAAAAATTTTCAAAATCATTAGAAAGTGAGAAAGAAAACATTCAAAACTCTTTGCACCAGTGGAAAAAACAGCTCGCTGAAACGAATCATTTAAACAAGGAATACAACACCTTAGATAAAACAAGACTGAACGCTCAAAAATTCCAAGATGTCCATGACACAAGCAAGATCACCCCATCTCGCTTGCAAGACTTGCTCGCTTGAAAGAGTTTGCTTATAGCGAGCCTTGTTTAGATGAAGAAGATAAAAAGGCTGTTTTAGAGGTTTTAAATTCCAAACAGCTCACGCAAGGCAAACGCTCTCTTTTATTTGAAGAGGCTTTGTGCGAGTTTTTGGGCGTTAAGCATGTGTTAGTGTTTAACAGCGCAACTTCAGCCCTTTTAACGCTCTATAGGAATTTTAGCGGTTTTAACGCTGATTGTAATGAAATAATCACCACCCCTATAAGCTTTGTAGCGACGGCTAACATGCTCTTAGAAAGTGGTTACAAACCCGTATTTGCTGAAATTAAAAACGATGGCAATATAGATGAATTAGCCCTAGAAAAGCTCATTAACGAAAAAACCAAAGCCATAATGAGCGTGGATTATGCCGGTAAAAGCGTGGAAGCAGAAAGCATTCAAAAGCTTTGCAAAAAGCATTCTTTGAGTTTTCTTTCTGACAGCTCGCATGCTCTAGGAAGCGAATATCAAAACAAAAAAGTAGGAGGCTTTGCGTTAGCGAGCGTGTTTAGTTTCCATGCCATTAAACCTATCACTACGGCTGAAGGGGGAGCGGTCGTTACTAACGATAGCGAATTGTATGAAAAAATGAAATTGTTTCGCTCTCATGGCATGCTCAAAAAAGATTTTTTTGAAGGTGAAGTCAAAAGCATAGGGCATAACTTCCGTTTGAATGAAATCCAAAGTGCTTTGGGTTTGAGCCAGCTTAAAAAAGCCCCCCTTTTAATGCAAAAAAGAGAAGAAGCCGCTCTAACCTATGACAGGATTTTTAAAGATAACCCTTATTTCACCCCTTTACACCCCTTGTTAAAACATAAAAGCTCTAACCACCTTTATCCTATTTTAATGCACCAAAAATTTTTTACATGCAAAAAACTGATTTTAGAAAATTTGCACAAGCTTGGCATTTTAGCCCAAGTGCATTACAAGCCCATTTACCAATACCAATTGTATCAACAGCTCTTTAAAATAGCCTCATTAAAAAGCGCGGAGGATTTTTATCGCGCTGAAATTTCCTTACCTTGTCATGCGAATTTAAATTTAAAGAGCGTTCAAAACATCGCTCATGGCGTTTTAAAAACTTTTGAGAGATTTAAGATAAAATAAGTTTCATTTAGGGCTTCAAATTTTAATCATTAAGAATGGTGCGGAAGAAAGGAATCGAACCTTCATGCCTTGCGGCGCTAGATCCTAAGTCTAGTGCGTCTACCAATTTCGCCACTTCCGCACACCGCACGCAATCGCATGCATAAGAAGTAGAAAATAAAGAAGCAGTATTTTAGCTTTTTAATCCTTTAAAAATACTGAAAATTTGGAGTTTTTTACAATTTGGAGTTTTTTCTGGCTTTAGGGAGTTTTAAATTCTTTTAAGGTATTCTAACGAGACTATATTATTAGATAGTTTTAAGGAAATTAAGGAACAAAATGGAAGTTTCACGCAAGAAAATTTACAACCCCAATTCTACAGAAAGTGTGAATGAAAGAAAGATTTTTGGGGGCAATCCTACAAGCATGTTTGATCTGAATAAAATCAAGTACCAATGGGCGGATCATTTGTGGAAAACGATGCTCGCCAACACCTGGTTTGCTGAAGAAGTGAGCATGAATGATGACAAAAGAGATTATTTGAAATTAAGCGCAGAAGAAAAGATCGGCTATGACAGAGCTTTAGCGCAACTCATTTTTATGGATAGCTTGCAAACCAATAATTTAATTGATAATGTCAATCCCTTTATCACCAGTCCCGAAATCAATTTGTGTTTGGTGCGTCAAGCTTATGAAGAAGCCTTACACAGCCATGCGTATGCGGTGATGGTGGAAAGCATAAGTGCGAATACTGAAGAAATTTATGACATGTGGCGTAACGATATGCAATTAAAAAGCAAGAACGATTATATCGCGCAAGTGTATATGGAATTAGCCAAAAACCCTACAGAAGAAAACATTCTCAAAGCACTTTTTGCTAACCAAATTTTAGAGGGGATTTATTTTTATAGCGGGTTTAGCTATTTTTACACTTTGGCTAGGAGCGGTAAAATGCTAGGATCAGCGCAAATGATTCGTTTTATCCAAAGAGATGAGGTAACGCATTTGATTTTATTCCAAAACATGATCAACGCTTTAAGGAATGAAAGAGCGGATCTATTCACGCCGCAATTGATTAATGAAGTCATAGAAATGTTTAAAAAAGCGGTAGAAATTGAAGCTTCATGGGGGGATTATATCACGCAAGGCAAGATTTTAGGACTCACTTCAAGCTTGATTGAGCAATACATCCAGTTTTTAGCGGATAGCCGTTTGAGTAAGGTGGGTATCGCTAAAGTTTATGGCGTCCAACACCCCATTAAATGGGTAGAGAGCTTTTCAAGTTTCAATGAGCAGCGCTCTAACTTCTTTGAAGCTAGGGTGAGTAATTACGCTAAAGGGAGCGTGAGTTTTGATGATTTTTAAGGGGCTTGTTTGAATAGTATTAAAAACCATTTGATGTGTGAAGAAATCAATAAGCGTTTCAATTTGCATCCCAAAGTGAGAAAGGCTATGGAGAGCATTGAAAGGGAGGTTTTTGTGCCAGCCCCCTTTAAACATTTTGCTTATACTTTAAACGCTCTTTCCATGCAAGCGCAACAATACATTTCTTCGCCCCTAACCGTGGCCAAAATGACGCAATATTTAGAAATTGATCAAGTGGATAGCGTGCTAGAAATTGGCTGCGGGAGCGGCTATCAAGCGGCGGTGCTGTCTCAAATTTTCAGGCGCGTTTTTAGCATTGAAAGGATTGAAAGCTTGTATATAGAAGCGCGTTTGCGCCTTAAAATTCTAGGCTTAAACAATGTTCATGTTAAATTCGCTGATGGGAATAAGGGCTGGGATCAATACGCCCCCTATGATAGGATTTTGTTCTCTGCTTGCGCTAAAAATATCCCTCAAGCGCTTATTGATCAGCTTGAAGAAGGTGGGATATTAGTTGCGCCCATTCAAGAAAATAACGAGCAAGTGATCAAGCGGTTTGTGAAACAAAATGCCACCTTGCGCGTTGAAAAAGTGTTAGAAAAATGCTTGTTCGTGCCTGTTGTAGATGGGGTGCAATAAAGATTAAGGCATGATTAAACACTATCTTTTCATGGCGGTTTCGCAGGTCTTTTTCTCTTTCTTTTTAGTGCTGTTTTTTATCTCTTCTATCGTGCTATTAATCAGTATTGCAAGCGTAACGCTCGTGATTAAAGTGAGCTTTTTAGATCTGGTGCAACTCTTTTTGTATTCCTTGCCTGGAACCATTTTTTTTATTTTACCGATCACTTTTTTTGCGGCTTGCGCTTTAGGGCTTTCAAGACTTAGCTATGACCATGAATTGTTAGTGTTTTTCTCTTTAGGGGTTTCGCCTAAAAAAATGACTAAAGCGTTTGTGCCTTTAAGTTTGTTCGTGAGTGCGATTCTATTAGTGTTTTCGCTTATTTTAATCCCCACTTCTAAGAGCGCTTATTACGGGTTTTTGCGTCAAAAAAAAGACAAGATTGATATTAACATCAGAGCGGGTGAATTCGGGCAAAAATTAGGCGATTGGCTCGTGTATGTGGATAAAGCTGAAAACAATTCCTATGATAATTTAGTGCTTTTTTCCAATAAAAGCCTCTCTCAAGAAAGCTTCATTCTGGCTCAAAAAGGCAATATCAACAATCAAAACGGCGTATTTGAATTGAACTTATACAAAGGGCATGCGTATTTCACTCAAGGCGATAAAATGCGTAAAGTTGATTTTGAAGAATTGCATTTGCGCAACAAGCTCAAGTCTTTCAATTCTAATGATGCGGCTTATTTGCAAGGTACGGATTATTTAGGTTATTGGAAAAAAGCCTTTGGTAAAAACGCTAATAAAAATCAAAAACGCCGTTTTTCTCAAGCGATTTTAGTTTCATTGTTCCCTTTAGCGAGCGTGTTTTTAATCCCCTTATTTGGCATCGCCAACCCGCGATTCAAAACGAATTGGAGTTATTTTTATGTCCTTGGAGCGGTTGGGGTTTATTTTTTAATGGTGCATGTGATTTCTACGGATTTGTTTTTGATGACCTTTTTCTTCCCCTTTATTTGGGCGTTTGTTTCTTATTTTTTGTTCAGAAAATTCATTTTAAAGCGTTATTAAATGCGTTGTTTTAAGGCTACTATCGCTTATGATGGGGCGTATTTTTTAGGCTATGCCAAACAGCCTAACAAACTCGGCGTTCAAGATAAGATAGAGAGCGCTTTAAATGCGCTAGGGATTAAAAGCGTTGTGATTGCGGCTGGGCGCACGGATAAAGGCGTGCATGCGAACAACCAAACGCTGTCTTTTCACGCTCAAAAACACTGGAATGCCGCTAAATTATTTTACTATCTAGCCCCTAAACTCGCCCCGCATATTGTCTTAAAAAAATTAGAAGAAAAAAACTTCCATGCGCGTTTTGACGCTCAAGAAAGAGCGTATCGTTACCTTTTGACGAAGGATTTAAAAACGCCTTTTTTAGCGCCTTATATCGCTTGTGGGGATTATGGCTCACTAGATGCATTAAACACCGCTTTAAAGCAATTCACAGGCAAGCATGATTTTTCCATGTTTAAAAAAGAAGGCGGGGCGACAACCAACCCTAAACGCACGATTTTTAACGCTTTTGCTTATAAAACCTTTATCGCAGGGCATGAGTGCGTGGTGTTTAAAATCGTTGGCGATGCGTTTTTACGCTCTAGCGTGCGTTTGATCATTCAAGCGTGCATCCAATACTCCTTAGAAAAAATCACGCTCGCTGAAATTCAAGCACAAATCCATAACATCAAAGCCACTATAAGAACGCCCGTAATGGCTAATGGCTTGTATTTGCACAGGGTGTATTATTGAAATCTCAAAAGGTGTTCTTCCCAATCTAGAGCGCTTTTGATAATGGTGTCTAGGTTGTTATAAAGGGGTTTGAAATGGGTGTTTTGTAAGATTTTAGCGTTATTGGCAATAAGGCTTGCTGGATCGCCCTGCCGTTTGTCTAAAATTTCCACTAAAAAATCGTTGTTTGAGATTTCCTTAACCTTGTTAATCACTTCTTTCACGCTATGGCCTTGATTGTAGCCGACATTATAGATCTCGCTCTTATTTTTTTCTAAAAGGGTTTGATAGCTCGCTAAATGCGCGTTAGCCAAATCATCTACATGGATATAGTCCCTAATGCAAGTGCCATCTCTTGTGGGGTAGTTAGTGCCAAAAATCCCCATTTTTTTCCTTTTTCCTACTGCGCATTCGCATGCGATTTTGATTAAATGCGTGGCGTTGAGCGTGCGCTGGCCCAGCGTGTAAGGGGTGGAATAATCATTACGCATGCATGCCCCAGCCACATTGAAATAGCGCAAAATAACGCATTTAAAATCCGCTATTTTAGAAGTGTCTGACAAAATCCTTTCGCTCATCATTTTAGACGCTCCATAAGGATTAATGGGGTTTAAGGGGCTTTCTTCATTCAAACTTGAATCAGACTCGCCATAAACCACGGCCGTAGAAGAAAAAATAAAACGCTTGATTGCATGCTTTAAACAAAGTTTGACAAACTCTAAAGTGTTGAGCGTGTTGTTGGTGTAGTATTCTAAAGGCAAGCGCGTGGATTCTTCTACTGAGATTTTAGCCCCAAAGTGCAAGATGGCTTCAATGGGATCTTTTAATTGCTGCTTATTCAAAAATGCGTCCAATTTTTGCGTTTCATTCAAATTGGCTTGAACAAACACAACCCTATTAGGGTAGTAATGCTCTAACGCTTTGAGATGTTCTAAAAAACCGGTGCTGAGATCATCTACAATAACGATGTTTTCTTTGGTTTTTTCTAAAAACGCCCTTGCGGTATGCGAGCCTATATACCCGCACGCCCCTGTGAATAATAATGCCATAAAACCCCTTTTGAAATGAAAAAATAACGAGTTATTATAACATCTTAATCCCATTTATTATTTAAGGATTTTTTAAGAAATTTTAACCTATAATCCTATCTTTAGTTTTGATGAATTTTAAGGGCTTATAGCTCAGGTGGTTAGAGCGCACCCCTGATAAGGGTGAGGTCGGAGGTTCAACTCCTCCTAAGCCCACCATTTTTTACAATCTTTGGGGAATTAGCTCAGCTGGGAGAGCGCCTGCTTTGCACGCAGGAGGTCAGCGGTTCGATCCCGCTATTCTCCACCATTGTTTTTCTCCTTAAATTTTTTCTTTTTGTCAATCATGCTTGGTTGGGAAAATCCTAAACGATTGGATCGTCCCTGTTTAACGCCACAAATCTTTTAACTTAAAAACGCCTTGATGGAAGATTGAATTAAATTGAGATTTTTTGTTTACTTTGTTCTTTAAATTGCGCAAAATCTCTTTTGTTCTATAACTTTCTGCCTTTCTGCCTTTATTGGCTCACATTTGCTCTAAAGGGCTTCATGTGCTGCTAAGCTTTACGCCGTTATTGAGTTTTTCAATGATTGTAAGCGTGTTGTGGGAAAATTGTGGGTTTTTAGTGCTTGATTCTTTATCAGCTCAATTCAAGCCTTTCGTTAAGGCTTAAAAAATGTTAGAAACCCTTACAAAACAAGCTAATATATTCCATTCAATTTGCTTCAAGGACAAACAAACATGAAAAAACTTCTTTATACCATACTTGCGCTTCTTTTAATCGGCCTTTTAACAACCTATCTCATCCTTTTTACAGAATGGGGAAACAAAATCGTCGCTTCGTATATAGAGAAAAAAATCAACCCGAACGAGCGCTACTTGAGCGTTAAAACCTTTAAATTGAGATTCAACTCTTTGGATTTTAAAGCTCAAGCCAACGATGATTCTACGCTCATTCTTAAGGGGGATTTTTCACTTTTAAAGCAAAGCGTGGATTTGAATTACCATATAGATATTAAAAATTTACGCTCTTTCAAAGAATGGATACCCTACCCTTTAAGGGGGGCTATTGTCACTTCTGGGAATATCAAAGGACCTAGAAAAGCCCTTGTGATTCAAGGCGTCTCTAATGTGGCTCAATCCCACACTGCCTACAACGCCCTTTTAGATGATTTCAAGCTTTCTCGCTTAAGCCTGAACGCAAAAGACGCTAGTTTAGAAGATTTGCTTTATTTATTCAACCGCCCCGCTTATGCGAACGCAAGAGTGTCCTTACAAGCGGGTTTTAACTCTCTAAAGCCTTTAGAAGGGCATTTGCTTCTAACAGCCAATAACGCTTTAATCAATAACGCCCTAATCAATCAAATTTTTCATTTAAACCTTAAAGACACGCTTGTTTTCAACCTCTCGCACTCAAGTGGCTTTAAAGAGAACAAAGCCATCAGCGATACCACCTTGACTAGCCCTTTAGCCAATTTTACAGCTCTAAAAAGCGAATACCTTTTCTCTGCTTTAAAACTCAACGCCCCCTACACTTTAGAAATACCCAATCTAGCCAAACTCCAAAACATTATCAACCACCCCTTAAAAGGGAGTTTGACTCTAAAGGGCGCTATAGAGCAAAGCCCCAAACTTTTAAAAGTCAGCGGCCATTCAAATTTATTCGACGGCACGCTGGATTTCACACTTTTAAATAAAGATTTGAAAGCCCGTTTTTCCAATATTTCCACTTTAAAAGCCTTAGATTTATTCAATTACCCTAAGTTTTTCCAATCCGTTGCAGACGCTAATTTGGATTATGACCTTAGTGCTAAGCAAGGCGCATTGAAAGCCCGCCTAAAAAACGCAAGATTCCTCAAAAATTCGTTCAGCGATTTCCTCTACTCCATTTCTAAATTTGATATTACTAAAGAAATTTATAACGATGTCAATCTGACAAGCCAGATCAACCAGCAACGCCTGCTCTCTGATCTCAGCATGAAAAGCCCCAAAACCCAATTGAAAATCCATAACGGCTTATTGGATTTAAACACCAAGCAAATGGACATGCTCATGGATGCAGAAATTTTAAAATTCATTTTTAAAATGAAACTTCAAGGCAACATGCACCAGCCAAAATTTTCCCTCATTTTAAACGAAAAAGCCATCCAACAAAACCTGCAACAAGGCTTGAAAGAAATCTTAAAAAACGACACCCTTAAAAAAGGTTTAGACCATTTGCTTAAAGATGATAAGCTCAAAGAAAAGGTTGAAAAAGGGCTTAAGGGGCTTTTTTAACCCTATTTTAAAGGATAGAAATGGCACACATTTTAGTTAGCGGGGCGACTTCAGGGTTTGGGCTAGAAACCGCTAAAGCGTTTTTACAAAAAAACCATGTGGTTTTTGGCACAGGGAGGCGAAAAGAGAATTTACAAAAATTGCAACTCGCTTATCCCAAGCATTTCATTCCCTTGTGTTTTGATCTTAAAAACAAGCTTGAAACTAAGCGAGCGATAGAGACTATTTTTTCCATGACAAATCGCATTGACGCTTTAATCAATAACGCCGGCTTGGCGCTAGGCTTAAACAAGGCTTATGAATGCGAGCTAGACGACTGGGAAATCATGATAGACACGAATATCAAGGGGTTGTTGTATCTCACTCGTTTGATCTTGCCCTCTATGATAGAGCATAACCAAGGGACTATCATCAATCTTGGCTCTATCGCTGGCACTTACGCCTATCCTGGAGGGAATGTCTATGGAGCGAGCAAGGCGTTTGTGAAACAATTTTCTTTAAATTTGCGAGCGGATCTAGCCGGCACTAACATTAGAGTGAGTAATGTTGAACCCGGTTTGTGCGGCGAAACCGAATTTAGCATGGTGCGCTTTAAGGGCGATAAAATAAAAGCCCAATCCGTCTATGAAAACACCATTTACCTCAAACCACAAGATATTGCTAACATCGTGCTATGGATTTATGAACAACCCTTGCATGTCAATATCAACCGCATAGAAATCATGCCCACAAGCCAAACTTTCGCTCCCCTACCTACCCATAAAAACCCTTAAGGGGTTTTAAGAATAAATTCAAACTTTAACAACTTTTTAACTTATCTTCAAGAAAAGGGATTTTGGTTACTTTATTTTAGGCTCATTGTCTTAAGAGAATAGGAAGTATTTTGAAACAATCCTCCCTAAAATTCCCCTAATCCCCCAAAAGAACGCTTTTTAAAGCCGTTTAATCAAGCCTTATTCAAACTAAACTTTGATCTTAAGCTGCTTGAGAATATCGCATGCCCCTTTAGCACCTAATTTACAGCCTTTTTTAAAGTTCTCTATGGCTTGTTTTTCATTCCTTGTTACGCCTTCGCCATTGTATTGCATGGCCCCTAAGTTGAAACACCCTCCGCCATTTTCCAATTCGCATGCTTTAGAATAACGAGCGATAGCCTCTTTAAAATTCTTCGCCACGCCATCGCCATGATGATACATATTCCCTGCGTTAAAGCACCCCGGGCTGTCTTTCAAACCGCAAGCCTTGTCATACGAAGCGAGCGCTTTTTTCAAATCTTTAGGCGTGCCTCTGCCTTCATCATACAAGCTCCCTAATATCGTGCAACCATCGCCATCGTTTAAATCGCAAGCTTTAGCAAAATATTCCACCGATTTTTTAAAATCCCTAGTTACCACTTTACCATCATGATAAATCCCCCCTAAGCTCGCACACCCTTCAGCGTATTTCAAATCGCACGCTTTAGAATAGTATTGTAGGGCTTTATTGGTGTTTTGGGACACGCCCTGCCCGCTGTAATATAAATTCCCTAATAGATGACACCCATTGCTGTAATTCAAATCGCAAGCTTTAGCGTAAAATGAAGCGGCTTTTTTCAAGTTCTTTTCCACTCCTTGCCCTTGATAATAAAGCACCCCTAAATTAAAACACCCGCTATTTTCTTTCAAATCGCAAGCTTTTTCAAAATATTTCTTAGCTTGAGTGAAATCTTGCTCTTTGTAACTCTTTGTGCCCAAACCCACAAGCTCTTTAGGGTCTTGCTCTGCCATTAGCCCCCCTAAACACAACGCGCCCAAGCACAAAACCCTAAAAAGGGACTTTTTGACATTTCCTAACATGATGTATCTCCTTATTAAAAATTTTATTATAGTGTTATTAAGCAAATACAAAATGCCATGATCTCTTTGTTATCTTAAAGCTAACGCTCGCTTGCAAATTTCTGTGATTTTATCCCACTCTTTGTTTTGAATCAAATTTTTAGGGGTAAGCCAGCTCCCCCCCACGCACAAAACATTTTCTAAATCCAAATAAGAACGCATGTTATCCACGCTAATCCCCCCAGTAGGGCAAAATTTCACCCCTTTAAAAGGACCATTAAAAGCGTTTAAAAGCTTAACGCCCCCGCAATACTCTGCCGGGAAAAATTTTAAAGCGCTATAGCCCAATTCTAAGGCTTGCATGACTTCACTGCTACTAGAAACCCCAGGTATTAAAGGCATGTTTTTTTTCTTTGCGTATTCTAAAAGCTTTATTGTAAGACCCGGACTAATCAAAAACTCTGCCCCCCTATTTTGAGCTTGCTCTAATTGAGTGGGATTTAGGATCGTGCCAGCACCCACACGCATTTTTGGCACATTCTTAGCGATAAGCTCTATGGCCTCTAAAGCACAGTTGGAGCGCAAAGTCACTTCTATGATTTGAATACCCCCCTCTATCAGGCTTTGTGCTAAAGGCACAGCGTCTTTTATATTCTCAACCACCACCACAGGGACAATGGGGCTAATTTGTAAAATCTCTATTATTTTATCTTTCATTTTATCTCCTTTATATTTTTATACCTTATATGCCAAAACTCATAGCACCCTCTTCAGCGGTATTGACATTCAATCTTAAACTCGTAAATAATTCCCTACCCAACCCAAAACTAGGCTTTTCTAAATTTTCTAAGGTTTCTAAAAACAAGGGGTTGATGCCTCTATTTTCAAAATCCTTTTCAAGCACATTCAAAGCGTTATTAGGAGCGTCTAATTCTATCAAATCGCCATCTTTAATCTTAATGATCGCCCCATTTAACGCTCCCTCAGGGCTTAAATGGATCGCACTAGGCACTTTCCCGCTCGCCCCGCTCATGCGCCCATCCGTAACAAGTGCGACCTTATAGCCCATATCCTGCAAAGCCCCTAAATTCGTGGTGAGTTTGTGCAATTCTGGCATGCCGTTAGATTTAGGCCCTTGGAAAGGCAAGACAGCCACAAAGTCCCTTTCTAATTCTTTATTTTTAAAGCGTTCTAAAAATTCGCTTTGGGTTTTAAAAACAATCGCTCTGGCTTTAACTTTCCTATGCTCATCTTTAATGGCTGAGATTTTAATCACAGCCCGCCCTAAATTACCCTTTAAGATTTTAAGCCCCCCATTAGCAGCAAAAGGTTCGCTAACAGGGCGTAAAATGTCCGTATTCAGGCTATGACTAACAGCGTCTTTATACACCAATTGGCCGTTTTCTAAAAAGGGGGTTTTGGTGTAATTTTGCATGCCTTTTTGCGTTTCTGTATCCATAATGGTATGAGTGTCTTCAAATAAAAGCCCCTCTTTTAACAATTCTTTGATCACAAACGCTAAGCCCCCACACGCTTCAAAAGCGTTCACATCCACTGATCCGTTAGGATAGACTTTAGCTAAAAGGGGTATGAGATTAGAAACAGCGTCAAAATCATCCCAATTGAGAACCACCCCACAAGATCTAGCGATAGCGATTAAATGTAAAGTGTGGTTAGTGGAACCTCCTGTTGCCATTAAGCCTATAAGAGCGTTAAGAATGCTTTTTTCATCAATGAGTTTGGCTAAAGGCAGAACTTTCCCGCTCGCCAATCTTTTCGCGCTCTCTTCTACTAAAACCTTCCGCAAGGGGTTGTTAGGGTTGATAAAGCTAGAATTAGCCACATGCAACCCCATAAACTCCATCATCATTTGATTAGAATTAGCCGTGCCATAAAAAGTGCAAGTGCCCACATCATGATAGCTTTGCATTTCCACTTTTAAAAGCTCTTCTCTGTTGATCTTTCCCATTGCAAAATCTTGGCGCGCTTTGGCTTTTTTATAATTTTCTATCCCGCTCACCATAGGCCCACTTGGCACAAACACGCTCGCTAAATTCCCAAAGCTTAACGCTCCTATGAGTAAGCCTGGCACGATCTTATCGCACACGCCCAAAAAAAACGCCCCGTCAAAAACATTATGGCTTAACCCTACGGCGGTGCTTAAAGCGATCACATCTCTGCTGAATAAGCTCAATTCCATGCCATCATAACCCTGCGTGATACCATCACACATCGCTGGCACGCCACTAGCGACACTCGCATAAGCGTTATGCTCTTGCAACTCTTTTTTAATCAAGTCAGGGTAATTTTTAAAAGGTTGGTGGGCTGAAAGCATGTCATTATAAGCCGTGATAATCGCAAAATGCTTTCTTTTATGCGAACCTAAAGGTATTTTTAAATGCTCTGGCATGCTCGCTGTAACATGTGCGATATTCGCACAACCCAAGCTCTCAATCTTGGGCTGGTTTTTAGGGTTAAAAATATTTTCTAAATAAAGCTCTCTGGTTTTTTTGCTACGCTCTGTAATTTTTTCTTTGATTTGTTCTAAAGAATGCTTAGGCATGAACACCCCTTTAATTAAGATTTAATATATAATAATAACTCAAAAACACTCTAAAAGGGTTATTGATGTTAGATTTTGATCTGGTTCTTTTTGGTGCGACTGGGGATTTAGCCATGCGAAAGCTCTTTGTTTCGCTCTATGAAATTTATATCTATTATGGTTTTAAAAAAGATTCTAAAATTATCGCATCTGGGCGTAAGGATCTATCTAATGAAAAATTTTTAGCGCTTCTTTGCGAAAAGACACAACTGCATTCAAGAGAAAAGGGTAAGGAATTTTTAGCCCATATCAGTTATTTTTGCGTTCGTTTGGATAACCCTAAAGACTTTGAAGAATTGAGTAAAACCGCTACAAAAAATAAACCCTTGATTTTCTACTTTTCTATCTCTCCTGGTTTTTTTACAACGACCGCTCAAAATTTGGCCAAAAACGCGCTCAATCACGCTAATACGCGCTTGATTTTAGAAAAGCCTTTAGGGCATGATTTAAAGACTTGTAGAGAGATTTTCCAAAGCATTAGCGCTTTTTTTAAAGAAGAACAAATCTTTAGAATCGATCATTATTTAGGGAAAAAGGGCGTTCAAAATATCCTTGAATTGCGCTTAAATAACCCTATCTTAAACATTTTATGGGATCAAATCAGTGCGGTTGAAATCTGCGTGTATGAGACTTTAGGGGTGGAAGAAAGGGGCGAATTTTACGATAAAATCGGGGCTTTAAGGGATATGGTTCAAAACCATCTCTTGCAAATTCTATCCCTTATCGCTACAGATTTACCCAACGATTTAAAGGATTTGAGAAAAGAAAAAATCAAAGTTTTAAAAACCTTACAACCCCCTAAAGACTTTAAAAAACAGGTTGTTCGGGCCCAATATCAAGGCTATAGAGATGAAAATAAGGTCAATAAAGAGAGCCAGACAGAGACTTTTGTCGCTATTAAAGCCTTTTTGGATACGCCTAAATTTAAGGGCGTGCCTTTCTACCTTAAACACGCTAAAAAAATGTCCCGCAACCAAGCGAGCGTGAAAATCCATTTTAATGCAGTCAATACGCTAGAATTTTTTCTCTCTCAAGATAAAATCACCCTCACCCTAAAAGATCATCAAAACCCCCTTATTTTAGAAACCCATCACAAACAAGAATTTTTACAGCCCTACGCTAAATTGCTCTATGATGCGATACAAAATAACCACAATAATTTCGCCCACCAGTTGGAATTAGAAGCGTCATGGGTTTTTATTGACACGCTCATAGAAGGTTTTATGAATAACGCCACGCCCTTATATTCCTATGAAAGCCACAATCTAAACGAATCAGAATTTTTAAAACCACTCTATCAATAAAAGGGATTTCATGGGTTATCAATTGTTTGAATTTGAAAATTTACAAGATTGCCACAAGGTTTTAATAGAGCGTTTTAAAGAATTTTTTAACACCGCCTTAAAAAAGCATCATCAGGTTTCTATCGCTTTTTCTGGGGGCCGTTCGCCCGTTAGCTTGTTGCAAAAATTGAGCGTTTTAGATCTCAAATGGCATGAGTGTTTAATCAGTTTGGTGGATGAACGCATTATAGACACAAGCCATGATGATAGCAACACCAAATTATTACACGACTACTTGTTGCAAAATAACGCCTTAAAAGCTTCTTTCATCCCGCTTTTGCCTGAAAAGATTTCTAGCGATACAAACGCGCTTTTTAATTTTGCTAACCAGCATTTCAAACAGCCCCATTTAGCCATTTTGGGCATGGGGACTGACGGGCATACGGCTAGCCTTTTTCCTGAAACGAGTGCTTTTTTAAACGAAGAAAAAGAAAATATCGTCTTGACTAAGCCAGCTAACGCTCCTTATGAGCGCCTGAGCATGTCTATTAACGCCTTAGAAAATTGCGAAAAACTTTTCTTAAGCATTAGCGGAGCGCAAAAAAGGGGAGTTTTAGAAAAAGCTTTAAAAGAAAACGCTCCCTATTCTCTGCCGATTGCTCGGATTTTACATTCTAAAAAAGTTACCACGGAGGTGTTTTATGCCAAACACTGAAACTTACCCAAGACTATTAGCCGATATTGGTGGCACGAACGCGCGCTTTGGTTTAGAAGTCGCCCCACGACAGATTGAATGCATTGAAGTTTTGCCATGCGAAGATTTTGAAAGCTTGAGCGATGCGGTGCGATTCTACCTTTCTAAATGCAAAGAAAGCCTTAAACTGCACCCTATTTATGGCTCTTTTGCTGTGGCTACACCCATTATGGGGGATTTTGTCCAAATGACTAACAACCACTGGACTTTTTCTATTGAAACGACACGGCAATGTTTGAATTTAAAAAAATTGCTTGTCATCAATGATTTTGTCGCGCAAGCCTATGCCATTAGCGCGATGCAAGAAAACGATCTGGCTCAAATAGGCGGAATTAAGTGCGAAATCAACGCTCCTAAAGCGATTTTAGGGCCAGGAACTGGGCTTGGGGTAAGCACTCTTATCCAAAACAGCGATGGCTCTTTAAAAGTCTTGCCCGGTGAAGGGGGGCATGTGAGCTTTGCCCCTTTTGATGATCTAGAAATTTTAGTGTGGCAATACGCCCGCTCTAAATTCAACCATGTGAGCGCGGAAAGGTTTTTGAGCGGGAGCGGTTTGGTGTTGATTTATGAAGCCCTGTCTAAACGCAAAGGATTAGAAAAAGTGGCGAAGTTAAGCAAGGCTGAATTAACCCCACAAATCATTAGCGAACGCGCTTTGAATGGGGATTACCCTATATGCCGATTGACCTTGGACACTTTTTGCTCCATGCTGGGCACGCTCGCTGCTGATGTGGCTCTCACTTTGGGGGCTAGGGGGGGCGTGTATTTGTGTGGGGGGATTATCCCGCGATTCATTGATTATTTTAAAACTTCGCCCTTTAGAGCGCGTTTTGAAACGAAAGGGCGCATGGGAGCGTTTCTCGCTTCTATCCCTGTACATGTCGTGCTGAAAAAAACTCCAGGACTTGATGGGGCAGGCATTGCGTTAGAGAATTATTTACTGCATGATAAGATATAGCAGTATTAAGACAGAAGCGCCTTATACAAGGGGTGTGTTTAAAGCACGCCAAACAACGATACCATATAACCAACAATGATAAAATTAGTTAAACCTATAGAAATATAAGCAAACCATAAAAACGATACAATAGCGGTATTTTAATCAAACAAGGAGTTTTAATGAAAGTTCAATCTAAAGGTTTTGCTATTTTTTCTAAAGACGGGCATTTCAAACCCCATGATTTTAGCCGCCATGCTGTAGGCCCTAAAGATGTGTTGATTGACATTCTTTATGCAGGGATTTGCCATAGCGATATTCATAGTGCTTATAGCGAATGGAAAGAAGGCATTTATCCTATGATTCCTGGGCATGAAATCGCTGGGATCATCAAAGAAGTGGGTAAGGAAGTTAAGAAATTTAAGGTTGGCGATGTGGTGGGCGTGGGCTGTTTTGTCAATTCATGCAAAGCGTGTAAACCCTGTAAAGAACACCAAGAGCAATTTTGTGCTAAAGTGGTATTCACTTACGATTGTTTGGATTCTTTCCATGGCAACGAACCCCACATGGGCGGATACTCTAATAATATTGTCGTGGATGAAAACTATGTGATTAGCGTGGATAAAAACGCTCCTTTAGAAAAAGTAGCCCCCTTGCTTTGCGCAGGCATCACCACTTATTCGCCCTTAAAATTTTCTAAAGTTACCAAAGGCACAAAAGTTGGCGTCGCTGGGTTTGGCGGGCTAGGAAGCATGGCGGTTAAATACGCTGTGGCTATGGGGGCTGAAGTGAGCGTTTTTGCAAGAAATGAACACAAAAAGCAAGACGCTTTAAGCATGGGGGCTAAACATTTCTACACTGACCCTAAACAATGCAAAGAAGAATTGGATTTTATCATTTCAACCATTCCTACCCATTATGACTTAAAAGACTACCTCAAGCTCTTAACTTATAATGGCGATCTAGCCCTTGTGGGACTCCCCCCTGTAGAAGTCGCTCCAACGCTCAGCGTTTTTGATTTTATCTTTTTAGGCAATCGCAAGGTTTATGGCTCATTGATTGGGGGCATTAAAGAAACCCAAGAGATGATGGATTTTTCTATTAAACACCATATTTACCCTGAAGTGGATTTGATTTTAGGCAAGGATATTGACACCGCTTATCACAACCTAACCCATGGGAAAGCGAAATTCCGCTATGTGATTGATATGAAAAAATCGTTTGATTAAAGGCTTTGGCTCTAGCTCTTTTTTAAGAGCTTGAGTTGGATTAGGATTTTTTTGGTTGGTGCATGGAGTTTTAAGAATCGCAGAGTCTTACCCACAAGGCTCTTGAATGGCATGAGGATGCAGTGTTTGACAAACACCCTAAAGAGTTTCTTTTGTGCGTTTTTAGGGAGTCTATGAACATGCGAGAAGTAGTGGTTCAAGAACGCTTCAAGGGAGTTTTCTTTAATCTCTGCATGGGCATGCGAGAAGTAGTGGTTTAAGAACATTTCGAGATTTTCCTGCTTGATTGCGTCATGGATGCACGAAAAATAATGATCTAAAAAAGTCTTGAGCGCGTCATGGGCGATCTGCTCTTCAGTCTTTTCTAGGGGAAAGTAGTAGCGATAGGCAACGATGCTGTGGTAACGATGCCATTTTTCGCTGCCTATTTCCACCCTAGCGATCGAATCAATCCAATCGCTCATAAAAGGGGTTTTAGTCAAAGCGTTCAGCCATAAATCCGCTTTTAAACCAAAAGGATAATCCCAAGGCTTCACCGCCCCCAACCAAGCGTCATAGTGGATAATGGTAGGGTTTTGAAGTGCCCCTAAAATGGTTTTCTTGTAATTCTTGTTTAAATACGCGTTAGAAAAATCTTTAATGGTGTAATACCAAGGGAAAACGCAATATTCAATCCCTAAAGCTTTCATGTTAGGCCAACACCATTTTGTAAAATCCAACTCTTCTTTAGCCTCATTCCCCTTTAAAAGATTATGCATTCTTAAGGTGAAATTCTTCTTGCGCCAGTAATCTAAATTGCAAAACAAAAACCCTTCCATCATGTGGTGCTTTTCAACTTCTAAAACCCCATAAAAATAATTCTCATCATCTTCTTTAATGTTTAAGAAATCAGCGCTAAATTCATTACAAAAGATGACATCCACATCGCTCCACACCATTTTGGAATATTTGGGGAACAAGTCCGCTAGAAAATACTTCACTAACACCATTTTAGAAAAACGCTTGGTGAAATCCTCATCAAAAGGATTAGGGATAGTGTCTAAAAAAGGTTCAATATCTTTCACTTCTAAAGCAGCAAATTCTTTAAAAGACTCTGCGATTTGGTAAAGCTTTGCCTTATCTTCTTCATTCAAGCCCACCACTAAAGCGTGTAGGGTGTAACGAATTTTTTTATTGGCTTTAGCGATGCTTTCCAACAAGGAATAAATACATGCGCCCGCAGGAATAAGGTAATTCTTATCAAAAGCAAAAGCGATAGGGATATGAAAATCTTGTTCTTTAAAAGAATGGCTTGAAGCTGGAGTCATAAAAATTAAATACCCTTTTTTAAAGCTATTTTATCCAAAAAAAAAAAAACCAAACTTGAAAGGGTTCTGTTTTGGGTTTTTATGTTGTTTTTAATGAAAATTAATTTAAAATCGTATCTTGTCTTTAAGTGTGGCTATTTTAAATGCTGCAATGTTAAAAGATGATGAAAGGGGCTGTATTCTCATTTGATTTTCTTAAAAAAATCTCTTTTTGCGTTGTTATTTTCAAGTTTTTTAATACCACCCTTAATCAAGGCGGCTAGTTTTGTCTATGACTTGAAGTTTATGAGCTTTAATTTCAATTTAGTGGCCCCAGCCAACAACCCCTATTGGAATAGCCTAACCAAAATGCAAGGTCGTCTCATGCCTCAAATTGGCGTTCAATTAGACAAAAGACAGGCCTTGATGTTTGGAGCGTGGTTCATTCAAAATTTACACACGCATTATAGTTATTTCCCTTATTCATGGGGGGTTACGATGTATTACCAATACATAGGGAAAAATTTGAGGTTTTTTTTAGGCATTGTGCCACGAAGCTATCAAATAGGGTATTACCCTTTAAGCGCTTTTAAAAAACTTTTTTGGTTTATAGACCCTACTTTTAGGGGAGGAGCGTTTCAATTCAAGCCGGCTTATGATCCTAATCGCTGGTGGAATGGGTGGTTTGAGGGCGTTGTTGATTGGTATGGGGGGCGCAATTGGAACAACCAGCCCAAAAAGAAAAATTACGATTTTGATCAATTCTTGTATTTTGTTTCTTCAGAATTTCAGTTTCTTAAAGGGTATTTGGGTTTAGGGGGACAGCTTGTCATTTTTCATAACGCTAGCTCTCATAGCATGGGAGATAACTACCCTTATGGCGGAAATTCCTACTTAAAACCAAGCGATGCAACCCCACAATGGCCTAATGGCTACCCCTATTTCAGTCAAAAAAATAACCCACAAGGCGGAGAAATAGGGAAATACTCTAACCCTACTATTTTAGATAGAGTCTATTACCACGCTTATCTTAAAGCGGATTTTAAAAATCTCATGCCTTATATGGACAATATTTTTATGACCTTTGGCACGCAGTCGTCTCAAACCCATTATTGCGTGCGTTATGCTAGCGAATGTAAAAACGCCCGATTTTATAACAGCTTTGGGGGGGAATTTTACGCTCAAGCGCAATACAAGGGCTTTGGGATTTTTAACAGATACTATTTTTCCAACAAACCCCAAATGCACTTTTATGCCACTTATGGCCAATCCCTTTATACCGGACTGCCATGGTATAGAGCCCCCAATTTTGACATGATAGGGCTTTATTATGTTTATAAAAATAAATGGGTGAGCGTGCGAGCGGATGCGTTTTTTAACTTTTTAGGTGGGGGCGATGGGTATCATTTGTATGGAAAAGGGGGCAAGTGGATCACTACTTATCAGCAATTCTTAACCCTAACCATAGACACACGAGAGTTGATTGATTTTGTCAAATCTAAAACCTCTAAATAACTATATCTAAAAATTATAGATATAATTGAAATAAGCGACCGGTAAGCGGTGCCATAGAGTAGTCGCGCTCAAGCCATCAATGATTTCAGTTCTTTTGTTAGGAATGAAAGGGAATTTCAACCCGAAAGTGATTTCATTGTGGAAAAAGCCAAAACGAAAACCCACTTTCACAAGCAATTGGAAAAGCGAATTTTCTTTGCCTAAATTTTGAGCGATAATCCCATGCATAGCCCCTCCTGGCATGTAAGTCGCCCCAGCGATGCCTAAGCCAAACTCTAACCCTAAAAACATCTTTGGCGAATTGAAAGCGTCCCACAAACCGCTAAATTCTAAACCATAGGTAGAAATATAGGATTTGTGAGAAGAAAAAGTCTGATCATAAAACAACCCGTAACGAAAACCCACATGCTCTACAGCTTGCGTTTTAGCCACAAATTTCCCCCCTAACACCACACCAAAGCCATTGCCGGTCATGAAATACGATTTATCTACAGACTCGGTGCTAAAAGATGTGTTGATCGCGCTAAGTTGATACCCAACCCCTAAATAAAATGTATTCCTATCCGCAAATTTAGGTTTTTTGGATTTTTCATCAAGCTCTGCCTCTGTGGCTTGAAGCGATGATAATAACGCCATGCCCATCAATATTTTAACCATTGTTTTATTCATAACCCAATTCCTTATGTTATCCTGCCCCACACTTGCCCCATACAGACTAAAATCAAATCACACCCTAAATAATAACAAAGTTTAAAATAAATATTAGTGGTTTTTATTGAGAACGCCTATCTTTTTAGAATAAATAGCCATAAAATAGCCATAATGCTTGTGGGTATGCCCCCATTTTCCTGTAAAAATTCTTAAAAAGGTGTTGTTATAAGACATATTAATGGTTTTTCTTGTATAATTTGGGTATATTCAATTTATTTTTATACGATATTAAGGAGACATACTACCATGTTTCAAATTAGATGGCATGCACGAGCTGGCCAAGGTGCTATCACCGGTGCTAAGGGGCTGGCTGATGTGATTTCAAAAACAGGCAAAGAAGTGCAAGCGTTCGCTTCTTATGGTTCAGCTAAAAGGGGGGCTGCTATGATGGCTTATAACCGCATTGATGATGAGCCTATTTTAAACCATGAACGCTTCATGCAACCTGATTATGTGCTGGTGATTGATCCCGGTTTGGTTTTCATTGAAAACATCTTCGCTAATGAAAAAGAAGACACAACCTATATCATCACTAGCTATCTTAACAAAGAAGAATTGTTTGAAAAAAAACCTGAACTGAAAACCCGTAAGGTGTTTTTAGTGGATTGTTTAAAAATCTCTATGGAAACCTTAAAACGCCCCATCCCTAACACGCCCATGCTAGGGGCGTTGATGAAAGTGTCTGGCATGCTTGAAATCGGGGCTTTTAAAGAAGCTTTTAAGAAAGTTTTAGGCAAAAAGCTCACGCAAGAAGTCATTGACGCTAACATGCTCGCTATCCAAAGAGCTTATGAAGAAGTTCAATAACATTAAGGAGCAAAGATGAAAGATTGGAATGAATTTGAAATGGGAGCGGTGCTCTTCCCTTTTGAAAAAAACGCGCAAAGCGAAATGGAAAAACACAATGATGAGCGCCATTACACCGAGCAAAGCTACTTCACCACTTCAGTGGCTCATTGGCGCGTGGCTAAGCCTGTGCATAACAATAATATTTGCATCAATTGCTTTAATTGTTGGGTTTATTGCCCAGACGCTGCTATTCTTTCAAGAGAGGGCAAATTAAAAGGCGTGGATTATTCTCATTGTAAAGGCTGTGGCGTGTGTGTGGATGTCTGCCCCACCAACCCTAAATCGCTATGGATGTTTGAAGAACAAATTGAGCCTGCTACCGCTCTCACTCAATGGCCGCAAAAACAAGAAAAGAAAAAATCATAAGGAAAAGATATGGCAAGAAGTATTGAATTACAAGAGATAGAAGTGTGGGATGGTAATACCGCTAGCTCTAACGCTTTAAGACAGGCTCAAATTGATGTCGTCGCAGCCTATCCTATCACCCCATCAACGCCCATTGTACAGAATTATGGCTCGTTTAAGGATAATGACTATATTGATGGCGAATTTGTTTTAGTGGAATCTGAGCATGCCGCCATGAGTGCATGCGTGGGAGCTGCTGCTGCAGGCGGGAGGGTCAGCACTGCGACTAGCTCTCAAGGTTTAGCGTTAATGGTAGAGGTTTTATACCAGGCTTCTGGCATGCGTTTGCCTATCGTTTTGAATTTAGTCAATCGTGCTTTAGCAGCCCCTTTGAATATCCATGGCGATCATTCTGATATGTATTTAAGCAGGGATTCTGGTTGGATAAGTTTATGCACATGCAACCCCCAAGAAGCTTATGATTTCACTTTAATGGCGTTTAGAATCGCAGAGCATCAGAAGGTACGCGTGCCTACTATTGTCAATCAAGATGGCTTTTTATGCTCGCACACCGTGCAGAATGTCCGCCCTTTGAGCGATGAAGTGGCTTATCAATTCGTAGGCGAATACCAAACCAAACATTCCCTTTTGGATTTTGATAAACCGGTAAGCTATGGCGCACAAGCTGAAGAAGAATGGCATTATGAGCATAAAGCCCAACTCCACCATGCGATCATGAGCGCATCTTCTGTGATTGAAGAAGTGTTCAATGATTTCGCTAAACTCACCGGCAGACAATACCATCTGACTAAAACTTTCCAGCTAGAAGACGCTGAAATCGCTATCTTTGCATTAGGCACTACCTATGAATCAGCGATCGTAGCGGCTAAAGAAATGCGTAAAAAAGGCATTAAGGCCGGTGCGGCTACCATCCATTCCTTACGCCCCTTCCCTTATGAAAAATTAGGGCAGGATTTGAAAAATCTTAAAGCTTTAGCGGTTTTAGACAAGAGCTCTCCAGCGGGTGCTATGGGAGCGATGTTTAATGAAGTAACGAGCACGGTGTATCAAACGCAAGGGACTAAACACCCTGTGGTGTCTAACTATATCTATGGTTTAGGCGAAAGGGATATGACAATCGCGCATTTATGTGAAATTTTTGAAGAAATCAATGAAGACGCTCTTAAAGGCACGCTCACGCACTCTACCCAACAATTCGTAGGCTTGCGCGGTCCTAAAATGAGCTTTTTTTAAAAAGGAAATATCATGGTAAAAGAAGTCAAAACACTCAAAGGTTTTAGCCAAAGCGCTGAAAAATTTCAAGGCTCACACTTGCTTTGTCCGGGTTGTGGGCATGGCATTATCGTGCGCGAAGTTTTAAACGCTGTAGATGGGCCTATTGTTTTAGGCAATTCTACCGGCTGTTTAGAGGTATGCTCGGCGGTGTATCCGCACACTTCATGGGATGTGCCTTGGATTCATATTGGTTTTGAAAATGGCTCTACGGCGATTTCAGGGGTGGAAGCGATGTATAAAGCACTCGTGAATAAGGGCCGCTATCAAGGTCAAAAACCAAAATTTGTGGCATTCGGGGGCGATGGGGCTAGTTATGATATTGGTTTTCAATTCATCAGCGGTTGCATGGAAAGAGGGCATGACATGACTTACATTTGCCTAGATAATGAAAACTACGCCAATACCGGCGGCCAAAGAAGCGGCTCTACACCATTAGGGGCTAGCACTTCTACCACGCCATCAGGATCGGTTAGCTTTGGCAAAAAAGAAAAGAAAAAAGACATCGTCAATATCATGGCAAGCCATGGGGTTCCTTATGTGGCACAACTCTCGCCCAATAAATGGAAAGACATGAATAAAAAGATTAAAACCGCACTAGACACTGAAGGGCCTTGCTTCATCAACGCTCTTAGCCCATGCACGACTGAATGGAAATTTGAATCCAATAAAACCATTGAATTAGCGGATATGGCTGTGGATAGCTTGATGTTCCCCCTATTTGAAATCTTTAATGGCAGGGAGTTGAAAATCACTTACCGCCCAAGAAATATCATTCCTGTAAAGGATTATTTAGGGGCTCAAAAGCGCTTCAAACACCTTTTCAAAAAAGAAAACGAACACATTATTGAAGAATTGCAAAAAGATGTGAATGAGCGTTGGGAATACTTGCAACGCAGAGAAGAAGCTAAAGTATAGCTCTTCCATTAAATCAAGGCGCTTTTTGCGTCTTGTGTGATTTTCTCCCTTGACTTTTTAAACCCCTTTAAGTAACATAAATTCCATTTTGATTTTAAGGATTTGCCGGTGTTAGAACGCTATGCGAATGAAGAAATGAAAGCCCTATGGAATGAGCAAACCAAGTTTGAAACCTATTTAGAAGTGGAAAAAGCTGTCGTTAGGGCGTGGAACAAGCTTGGGCAAATCCAAGATAGCGATTGTGAAAAAATCTGCTCAAAGGCGGCATTCAACCTTGAGCGCATCAAAGAAATTGAAAAAACCACTAAGCATGATTTAATCGCTTTCACCACTTGCGTGGCTGAAAGTCTGGGCGAAGAATCCCGTTTTTTTCATTATGGGATCACTTCTAGCGATTGCATTGATACGGCTATGGCGCTATTGATGACAAAAAGCTTAAAACTCATTCAAAAAGGCGTTAAAAACCTCTATGAAACCCTTAAAAACAGGGCTTTAGAGCATAAAGACACGCTGATGGTGGGCAGAAGCCATGGGGTGTTTGGCGAACCCATTACTTTTGGATTAGTGTTGGCCCTTTTTGCCGATGAAATCAAACGGCATTTAAAAGCCTTAGATTTAACGATGGAATTTATCAGCGTGGGAGCGATCAGTGGGGCTATGGGGAATTTCGCACACGCCCCCTTAGAATTAGAAGAATTAGCGTGCAAATTTTTAGGCTTAAAAACCGCCAATATCAATAATCAAGTCATTCAAAGAGACCGCTACGCTAGGCTTGCATGCGATCTGGCTCTTTTAGCGAGCAGTTGTGAAAAAATCGCTGTCAATATCCGCCATTTGCAACGCAGTGAAGTCTATGAAGTGGAAGAAGCTTTTTCAGCAGGGCAAAAAGGAAGCTCTGCGATGCCTCACAAAAGAAACCCCATATTGAGCGAGAATATCACCGGGCTTTGCAGGGTGATTCGCTCTTTTGCTACCCCTATGCTAGAAAATGTCGCCTTATGGCATGAAAGGGACATGAGCCATAGCTCTGTGGAGCGTTTTGCATTGCCCGATCTGTTCATCACTAGCGATTTTATGCTCAGCCGCTTGAATAGCGTGATTGAAAATTTGGTGGTTTATCCTAAAAACATGCTTAAAAATTTAGCTTTGAGTGGGGGGCTAGTCTTTTCGCAACGGGTGTTATTGGAATTGCCTAAAAAAGGTTTGAGCAGAGAAGAAAGCTATCTCATCGTGCAAGAAAATGCGATGAAAATATGGGAGGTTTTGCAACAAGGAGCTTTTAAAAACGCTGATGAAAATTTGTTTTTAAACGCCCTACTCAACGATGAACGCTTGAAAAAATATTTGAGCGAGGATGAAATCAAAGCATGTTTTGATTATAGTTATTACACTAAAAATGTGGGGGCGATTTTTAAAAGGGTGTTTGAATAAGGCGCGTTTTTACAAAAACAAAACTATAAAATTAAGCGGTAAAAAATTAAAGTTTTAAATTAAGGGGTTTTTTGAAGCGAGCGTTATGTTTAATTTTAGGGCTTTCTTGCGCACTTAATGCAGAGGGTTTTAAAGACATTTTGACTAAAGGGGATTACACTTTTTTTAATAAAAAGGTGGTTTTGCCCATCAAACGCTATGCGGATAGATCGGCGTTTTATCTGGGGCTTGGGTATCAATTAGGAAGCGTTCAGCACAACTACAGCAATTTGAATCTATTCCAGCGTTTCACTAGAACCCAAATCCTTTTCAGCGATGGCTTAAGCCCTGTTTTTAAAAATTCGTATGTGTCTAATGGTCTTGGCGTACAAGCGGGCTATAAATGGGTGGGCAAGCATGAAGAAACGAAATGGTTTGGCTTCAGGTGGGGGCTATTTTATGATTTGAGCGCCTCTCTTTATGGTGCTCAAGAATCGCAGTCTATCATCATTTCCACTTACGGCTCTTATATGGATTTATTATTTAACGCTTATAATGGGGATAAGTTTTTTGCCGGGTTCAATCTGGGGATTGCTTTTGCTGGAGTGTATAAGAAATTGAGCAATGAATTATTGTATCAAACGCTTCTTCAAGACACTTTTGGCGGGAAAGTGGATCCAAATGGCTTCCAGTTTTTGGTGGATTTAGGGGTTCGTTTGGGGAATAAGCGCAACCAATTTGGCTTTGGGATTAAAATCCCTACTTATTATTTTAACCATTATTATTCCATGAATAACATTAGCAATAATAGTGGAGATGTCCTAAAGGTTTTACGATTTTTAGAATACGGGATCAACAGCTTGTTGTATCAAGTTGATTTCAGGTGCAATTACTCGGTTTATTTCAACTACACTTATAGTTTTTAAGCGATAGTTTTTAAAGCGTTCTTAATTTAGCGATTTCGTCTCTCAAACGCATCGCTTCTTCAAAATCCAAATTTTTCGCGCATTCTCGCATTTTTTTATCCAGTTCTTTAATGATTTTTTCCCTTTCACTTTTAGGTATTTTGTCCTTTTTTAAGGCTTTAGCGATTTTAATTTCATCGTCTCTTAATTTCAACTCCTCTTCTAAAGCGCGAGTAACGGTTTTGGGAGTAATATGATGAAGCTTATTAAACTCTTCTTGCTTAGCGCGCCTGTAGCTAGTAACTTCAAAGGCTTTTTGCATGCTTTGAGTGGTTTTTTTAGCGTATAATAAAACCTTGCCATTAGCGTTTCTAGCGGCTCGCCCCATGGTTTGAATGAGGCTTGTTTCACTCCTTAAAAACCCTTCTTTATCCGCATCCATGATCGCTACTAAAGAGACTTCAGGCAAATCCAGCCCTTCTCTTAAAAGATTGATCCCTATTAAAATGTCAAATTCTTTAAGCCTTAAAGAGCGGATAATGTGATTTCGTTCAATCGCATCAATTTCACTATGCATGTAACGCGCTTTCAAGCCCCATTCAGCATAATATTTGCACAATTCTTCTGCCATTTTTTTAGTGAGTGTGGTGATGAGCACCCTTTCATCTCTAGCCACCACTAACTTGATTTCATCAAATAAATCCTGGACTTGCTTGTCGCTGTCTCGCACTTCAAATTTAGGGTCTAAAAGCCCTGTAGGGCGAATGATTTGCTCAGCGACATTCTTTTTAGAAAGCTCTAATTCTAGCTTATTGGGCGTAGCGGACACAAAAAGGAACTGGCAATTTTTATGGATAAATTCATCAAATTTTAAAGGGCGGTTGTCTAAAGCACTAGGCAATCTAAAACCATATTCCACTAAAACGCTTTTCCTGCTCATATCCCCTGCATACATCCCCCCAAACTGCGACAAACTCACATGGCTTTCATCCACAATGACTAAAAACTCCCGCTCAAATATCCCTAAATAATCAAACAAACAAAAAGGCGTTTCATTAGGGGCTTTGCCTGTAAAATGGCGCGCGTAATTTTCAATGCCCTTACACACACCAGTTGCGCTAATCATTTCTAAATCATGCTCGGTGCGTTGTTTCAAGCGGTTGTATTCAAGCATTTTATCCTGCTCTTTAAAAAATTTCAATCTTAAAGCGAGTTCATCTTCAATGCTTTTAAGCGCTAAATTCAACCTCTCACTCCCTACGGCAAACTGACTGGCCGCATAAAGCATGACAGAATCCAAGCGCTTGATTTCATTTTTTTCTAAAGCGTCAAAGACAGCAATCCTTTCTATCTCATCGCCAAAAAATTCAATCCTAATGAATTCAGCGTCATTATAAGCGGGGAAAATATCCACGCATTCCCCCGCCGCTCTAAAGCTCCCCCTATCAAACACCACTTCATTACGGCTATAACCCATTTCTACTAGCTTTAATAAAAAGCTCTTATAAGCGCGCTTCTCGCCCACTTTGATTTTTTCCATGACTTTTAAATATTCTTCAGGGTTACCCAAACCATAATTAGCCGAAACGCTCGCTATCACGATCACATCATCATAACCTAAAAGTGAGGTGGTCGCGCTCAATCTTAAACGCTCTAAATCATCATTAATAGAGCTGTCTTTTTCAATGAATAAATCCCTTCTAGGAATATAGCTTTCAGGCTGGTAATAATCAAAGTGGGAGATAAAATACTCCACCCTATTATGTGGGAAAAACGCCTTAAATTCGCTATAAAGCTGCGCGCATAAAGTCTTATTATGGCTCATGATCAAAGCGGGTTTATTGGTTTGAGCAATGATATTAGCCATCGTATAAGTCTTACCGCTTCCTGTAACCCCCACTAAAGTTTGATAATGGTTGTTATTTTTCAAGCTTTTCGTTAAGGCTTCTATAGCTTGGGGTTGATCGCCTGCTGGCGGATAAGGGCTTTTTAAATCAAATAAAGGCATCTTTAAAACTCGCATTTTTTAGGGGTATTATAGTGGTTTTTAAACACGCCTTATTCAATCTCAAAAAAATCAATGTTTTGATAATGATTGTTTTTTGGCTTCACTAATTTCATTTTTAGCTTGTTCTCTAGCGTCTTTGATCGTTTCAAGGCTTTCGGTCTTGTTAGCGTTAATTTAATTTGTAGCGTTACCTCTAGCTTCTTTTAAAAAGATTTGATAGCTCGTTAAAGCCTGGTTGTGGTTTCTGTAATCCCGTTTTCTAACCTTTCAATCTCGCTTCTAATGTTTTGCGCATTAGCGTTTAGGGTGTTTATCACTCCTTGCTCGTTTGCGCGCATGCTAGCGTTAAAATTAGTAAAATAGCTTTCATATTCTCGCATTTTAGTTTTTAATTCATGGCTTCGTTCAAGGATTTGGGTAATTCCACGCCTGCGATTGGGTGCGTTGCGGTATAAAGTCTATAAGGTGGATTTAGTCCATTGATACTTTAACGCTCCGCTTAAAGTGGTCGCTAAACCTTTGGCTATTGTTTGGAGTTTGTAAATTTAGGGGTTTGTTAAGACAAGGGGAATATTCAGGCGAGACAAACAAAGCAAAGTTATAACAAGCAATGTTTTTTGGCTAAAGTTTTTAGTATAAAGCCACTTAGCCATGAAAAATGCAATATCTTTAATCTATCGCTTCAAATCAATGGCTCAAAAAACACGCTACTTAGTATAAAACAAAAAATCCTTCAATCAAGCCCAAGTTTGAGAGTTATCGGCTTGAAGTGTTCTTTTTCTTACAATTTTTATCAATGTCAAAATCACATGCTTTTTGCATGTATTCATCAGCTTTTTGCTTATCTTTTTCCACACCTAACCCATACCGATAAGACTCTGCTAACCCTTCATAAGCCCTAGAAGAACTTATATCAGCCGCCATTTTATAATAAACAACAGCCTTATCTTTGTCTGGATCAATACCCAATTGATCATTCCCACTATAATAAATATCCCCTAAAAGGATATAAGCTTCTACATTACCCTTATGCATCGCTTTTCTAAAGTACTCTGTCGCTTTCACATAGTTGCTTGGAACTCCCCTACCCTCCATATACATGATGCCTAAGTTTATATAGGCGTTAGTATAGCCTTTCTCTGTAGCTATTCTAAAATACTCCACGGCTTTCTTTTCATCTTTAGGAACTCCCCTACCCTCTTTATACATCACACCTAAATTGTTATACCCTCTAGGTATATCGTTATCAACAGCTTTTTGAAAATATTCAACCGCTTTCTTGTAATCTTTAGGAACGCCCCTACCATTTTCATACATGATTCCCAAAAGAATATAAGCAAGCGGCTCGCCATTTTTAATAGCACTCTTATAAAAAGAAGCCGCTCGCTCGTATTCCTTATTATTATAGGCTTCCTCCCCTTTATAAATATAATTCCCTCTCTGTCCAAGGTGTTCTGCCCCAAGAGTGCTAAATAAACACAAACCTACTAAACAAATTTTCAAGGCTAATTTACTTGAGTATCTCATTGTTGCTCCTCTACTATTAATAAGATCAAAATAATGTCAACAGCCACCAATCTTAAAAAACAAATTGCATGCGTTCCAGAATCAGCAAACACTCTCAAACTCCATTTTTGCATACACCATTTTAGATCGAATATCGTCTCTTGTATTGAGAAATTCTACACTATTTTTATGAATTTTAAAACTAAATTTAAGATTTCCTCGCTAAAAAGCCCCCCCCCAAAAAAAATAGGGAAAGATGAGAGCTAAAAAGCCTGTATATGACAAAGAATTAAAATTCTTTCCTTGGATCCGTTGCCCCATAGAAAACGCTCCCTTTAGTTTTAGGCAAAACTTGGATCGCATTCACATCGCCCATGACCGGCTTAGTAACGATTTGATAGCCCATTTTAGTGAGGTTATCTTTCACATCAGCGGGCATGCCAAACTTTTCAATCCTTAATTCATCAGGAAGCCATTGCATGTGGAATCTAGGGGCTGAGACCGCTTCAGAAATATTCATATTATAATCAATGACATTGGAAATCACTTGCAACACCGTAGTGATAATCCTAGACCCTCCAGGGCTTCCCACCACCATGAAAACCTTATTGTTTTTCAACACAATCGTAGGCGACATGGAGCTTAAAGGGCGCTTATTGGCTTCAATCGCATTCGCATCGCCCCCTACTAAACCATAGAGATTAGGATTCCCAGGCTTTATGGAAAAATCATCCATTTCATTGTTCAATAAAAATCCTGCCCCATCAATACTAGCAGCACTCCCATAAGAAGCGTTAATGGTGTAAGTAACGCTGACTGCATTCCCCCACCTGTCCGCTACAGAATAATGCGTGGTATTGCTCCCCTCATGCAACTGCCCCATTCCTGGTTTGATTTGAGAGCTTGGCGTAACCGTATCTGGCTGGATAGTGTCAAAAATCTTTTTGGCATACGCCTTATTAATCAATTTATCTACCGGCACTGAAACAAAATCAGCGTCTCCCATATAAACCGATCTGTCCGCATAAGCTTGACGCATCGCTTCTGCAGCGATATGGATATTCTTAGAAGCCCCATACCCAAGGGCGCTCAAATCCGCATTCTCCATGACATTTAAAATCTGGATCAAATGCGTGCCTCCTGAACTTGGTGGCGACATAGAAATGATCTTATACCCGCGATAACTCCCTACCACAGGTTTACGCCATTTCACATTATAACTGGCTAAATCTTCTTTAGTGATAATCCCTCCATTTTTTTTCATGTCTTTCTCAATAAGCTCAGCGACTTGCCCTTGATAAAAGCCCTTAGCGCCTAGCGTTTTGATTTGATTTAAAGTCTTGGCTAAATCTTTTTGGACAAACAAATCCCCTTCTTGATAATCAAGATGCCCTTTTTTAAAAAAATACTTTTTGCTAGAGCTATATTTTAAAAACCGCTCCCTTGCTTCTTTTAGGGTTTCTGCTTGTCTTTGTGAAATCGCATAACCATTTTCAGCCAATTTAATGGCAGGATCAATGAGTTGCGATAGTTTTTTGGTGCCGTATTTTTTCAACATCGCTTCCATGCCCGCCACCGTTCCAGGAACCCCAGCCGCCAAATAGCCATCTTCGCTGAGTTTAGGGACTACATTGCCTTGCTTGTCTAAAAACATGTTCTTAGTGGCTTTTAAGGGGGCTTTTTCTCTAAAATCTAAGGCAACATTTTCACCATTAGCTAAATGGATAACCGCAAAACCCCCACCACCAATATTGCCTGCTGCAGGATGGACGACCGCTAGAGCAAAACCTATCGCTACAGCCGCATCAATCGCATTACCCCCATCTTCTAAAACCTTTTGCCCGATCTCACTAGCTAGCGGGTGGCTAGAAAGGGCTAACCCTACTTTAGTGTTTTTAATGGGGGGGTAACTCGCTGCACTCAAAGGGCTCAACAAACCCAAAGAGAGCACCATCACACCCAAGCCAATCGTCTTTAAAAAACTCCGTCTCATCTATTTTCCTTTCAATCAACAATAATTGTTATTATAGCATAAGCTTTACAAAGCACCCTCTCGCTTATAGCTTATAAAAGCTATTAATCATCATCGTTTGAATGTTGGTTATAAAAAAGACTCTGAGTTTTAAAATAAACAGAGTTTAAAAAATAAGTTAAGTAAGGCTTATTGGATAAAAACGCTATTGGCAGAAAACTTATTGTTTAATCCCCAATAAAGTGTCTATCATCCGATCAATAGCGGTAATGACCTTAGCGTTAGCCGCATAGCCGCTTTGAAACTTGATTAAATTCACCATTTCTTCATCCACGCTCACTTGCGAAATAGAAAGTTGCTCTTTTTTAATGGTCTCTAACATGCTCTTTTTAGTGTCCAAGATACGCCCTGATTTTTCAGCGTCCGTGTTGATTTTACCGGTTAAAAATTGATAAAACTCGCTGATTTTCATTTGTTTAATGTCAAACTTGTCGTTATAAAAATCCACGCTATCGTATTGCAATTGCTGCATCATGTTCGCCACATCAAAATTCCCGTTAATGGGGGCAAGCCATGGGCGGATAGTGGTAGGCTCTTTTTTGTATTCTTTGTTCAAACTGATATTAGAAGCGTCATCGCCTTGAAAAAAAGGGTTGAGCTTTAACGCTCCCATAAAATTCGTGCCGTTATCTTTCATAGAAACAAACAACCCTTGCGAAGCGTTTTTAGGCTGGATAACAAACTTTTTAGTCTCATTGTTAAAGCTCGCTGTGAAATAATCATCAAAATCATTTTCGGTGTTATTGTCTTGATTGTCATCAGTATTAGCGTTAATGGCTTGGATAATATCGTTCATGGTTGTAATGGGCGTGATAGCAATGGTTTTTCTAGCGATTTCTTTACCATCGGTGTTGTAAGCAATCAAGTCAAACGAGCCGTTTTTGATATTGTAGTTAGTGTCTTTAAAGGCTTCATCGCTATTAAACTCCACAGGCTCGCCCTCAATATGATGACTCGCGCTTTGAGCGTAAATCGCATTAGTGGATTCTATCAAGCCCCTAGCAAAAGAATCCAACAAATCAATATAATCTTGCAATTTGCCCTTCAAAGTCCCATTAGAGCCGTCATTATACACATTCAATAACGCCCCCACTTTTCCCTGATTGAGCCTGTCAGTAATATTAGTAACCTTAAAATCATCGCTTTGAAAATAAATCTGGTTCAAACCCCCTTTATTTTCGGATTCTTTAACCACTAAAGGATGGAAAATAGATCCATCAATAATATTGAATCCATGCCCGATATTAAGGTTATAGCTCTCATCAAAATCTGCTGAGTCTTTATCTGTGAGCGAATGGGTTTTAATACTGCTTTTAAAAACATTCCCCCCTAAAAGCTCTCGCAAATGGAATTCCAACTCATCTCGCTTATCCCTTAATTCATTCGCATGCTTTAAACTCTTGTTATTTTCCACTTCTTTGATGTGTTTATTGATCTCAGCGATTTGAGAACCCAGGCTATTGACTTCTTTGATAACGCTTTTTAATTCTTCACTCGCCTTATGCTGTAAGGCTGTTAATCTTTCTCTGGTGTCTTTAATGTTGTGCGTTAAAGCTTCTGTTTTTTGAGCGAGAGCCTGTTTTTGAGCGGAGTCTTTGGCGTTTTTAGACAATTCTTTCCATGAATTAAAATAATCTTGCAAATCCGTAAAAAGGCTCGCTTCATCAATGTCCGGAAAATACGCGCTCGCTTCTTTTAAATGCGAAAATTCTGTATCGTAATAAGTGTTTTCGTAATGAGCCTTCGTGTAACGAGAAAAAACAAACTCATCATGCACCCTTTCAATAGCTTTTACATCCACGCCCATATTCACATTTTTAGTGCCATACATGTAAGCCTCTTGAGGCTTTGCGATCACGCGCTGACGGCTATAAAACTCATCGCTAGCGTTAGAAATATTATTCCCAGTAACATCCACCATGCTCTGATGGGCTTGCAAGCCGGTGTAAGAAGTGTTGAGTGAAGATAAAATCCCGCCCATTTTACGCCTGCACTCTTAAAAAATGACTCCCCACATGTCTAGAGCCTTTATAGTCGCAAGTGTCATGGGGAATGATTTGTTGGATAAGAGAAGAATAAAACTCAGAAACCGCAAACGCCATGCGCGAATAAATCAAGTTTTTTTCTTTCAAAACAAGCAAAGACTCTCGCATTTGGTTTAAAAAATCGCTCGTTTTTTCGTCTAATAATTCACTCATTTCTTTATTAGGGAATTGATTTTTTAAAGACAACATTTGCACATCTATATTTGCTTTTTCTTTTTCAAAAGTTTGAATCGCTAGCTGTTTTTGATGGTTTCTTTCAAAAATTTCGGTGTGTTTAGCGAGCTTAATGTCTCTTATATCGCACTCCGTTAAATCAATCAATTCTTTCAATTGGTTTAGCGCGTTTTCTAAATGAGAATGTAAAACGACCATAACAAATCCTTTAGCTCTTGTTTCAGCCGTATTCAAGCAAATACTATGCCATTTTATTTTATTATAAAAACCCAATTTCTTAAGGGGATAGTGAGGTATTTTGAAATCATTCTCCCCTTAAAGCTCCCTTATTAAATCGCCTTTAACATTTCTTTAGCGATAGTAGCAATCACATTCACGCTCATGGCATTCCCCGCTTGGGATAGCAAATGGCTTTCTTTAAAGTTAGGATTACCTTTAATCTTAGCGATCAAATCCCTAGGAAATCCTTGTAAAAGCAAGCTTTCAGTTGCGTTTAATTTTTTGATTTTGCCTTTTTGGATATAAAACAAGCCATGCCTTCCTGTCCTTAAAGTAGGAAAAACATTGAAATACAACCTTAAATCAGATTGTCTTGTGTCTAAAACGGCGTTTTCTAAAGTTAAGATATCCTCTAAAGAAACCCGGTTATGGTTGTATTTATTATGCAAATATTTCTGAAATGCAGCGTTATTGGTATCCAAATAGCATTCATTATCAGCGTCTAAAAAATCCTTGAAATAATAATCATTGGCTAAACCTAAAGGGAAATTAAACGGGTGTTTCAAATCCTTCCTAAACCCTACGATATAAAGGCGTTCTCTTTTTTGGGCTAATTGGAAATCAGCGCTGTTTAAAATTTGATAATAAGTTGTATAGCCCGCTTCTTGCAAGGCTTTGATAATGGTTTTAAAAGTTTCTTGTCGCTTATGGTTGATTAAGCCCTTAACATTTTCAAGCAAGAAACATTTAGGCTGTTTAACTTTTAAAATGCGAATAAGCCCATAAATAATAGTCCCTCTTGTATCATCAAAGCCCTTTCTTTTACCATTAATAGAAAAAGCTTGACAAGGAAAACCGCTAATGAGCGCATCAAAATCGGGTAAATCATTAGAGTTGATTCGCATCAAATCCCCAAAATTATGAGTGTCTTTAAAAAATAATTCATAAGTTCTAAGGGCTTCATGATTGATTTCTGCATGCCCTACGCATTTTAAATGGCATTGCTCCAAGCCCAAACGGCCTCCACCAATACCAGAACAAAAATCCATAAAAGTTAAAATTCCCAATCAACCATTCCTAACATACAACTAAAAACACGCCCTATTTAGCGGCAAACTCATTCCAAAACATAAAAAAACTAAAATTTAATGAAAAACAAAACGACAGGCAGAATAAACCCCCCCTAGAAATGAAGCCCTTAAACCCCCTAGCTTATCCCCAATAAATCCTGTGCCATTTTGTGAGAAGTCTCATGCAAGTTGATTTTATACTGGTTATTTTCAATAGCTTGCTTGATTTCAGCTACCCTATCAAGAGTGGCTTCATTATTTTCAACTTTTTCATTCTTTTCTACACGCTTGTAATTCCCCAAAGATTGCACCGGAGCAAGAGAAGAAACGGCATTGATCATTGTAAAATCCTTTGATTTGATATTCATCTCATTACAGCAAGTATCGGCAAAAAAGAAAAAAAGTTAATGGATTTTTGAAATCTGTTTTTGCAATTCCTTACCAAATTTCTTGGTGGTGGTGATGGGTTTTTTCCCGGTTTCTGCCACAGAGCCAAAAGATTGCGATTGTAAACTTTTAAACATAAAAAACATCAAAAAAATTAAAATATAGCAAAACAAAAAAAAGCAAATGGTAGGGAACAGCCAATTTTTGAGATTAGAACTATTCATGACCTTGCCTTTTAAATACTCCTATACCCTAACTACCCATGCGAGCATGAGCAACCACAGCCCCCACCTTTCTTCCCACCATGACCCCCATGACCGCCACAGCAACCTGTCCCACCGCCATGGTGTGAAGCTAAAATTTCTTCTTCGCTCACTTCCCTAAAACCTAAAACCTTGAAACGAAACGCTAAAGTTTTTCCGGCTAACGGGTGGTTATAATCCACCATCACATGCGTGTTGCTAAAGTCTTTGATGGTGGCTTGAATGGTTTGATGATCTTCAGTTTGCCCAAAAACGCTCATGCCTTTTTCTAATTCAATGCCTTCAAATTGATCTCTAGGGACTTCTTGCAAATAGCTGCTTTCATAAACCCCATAAGCTTCTTCTGGAGCGATAACAACCTCTTCCCACTCGCCAATTTGAGCCTTTAATACCGCTTTTTCTAACCCTGCTATGATTTGATTAGCACCTATAATAAACTCTAAAGGCTCTTTAGAAATATTGCTGTCTAGCACAACGCTAGAGCCTTGCTCTCTCACTTCATATTCAATCAAAGCGGCTTGTTTGATTGACTCTAAATCATGGTTTTGCATGCTGGTGTTTCTCCTTGTTTTCTAAGATTTTTTTTGCCATTTTAGCTTGTTCGCTTGAAGGATACAAGTGTTGCAAAGTATTTAAGAATTTATAATAGTTTTGATCGTCTTTGATTTTTTTAAACGACCATGCCGTATGCCACAAAAGCACAGGCATGTAAGACGCTTTTTTATTTAAAAGAGCGCTCTCTTTGTAATACTTGATTGCTTCTTTATATCTCTTTTCTCCATAAGCCACTTCTCCAAGCACATAACGCACATAATAAAGTCTGTAACTATTGGCTTCTAACCACAACAAACGCTCTTTGGCTTCTGCATAGGATTTATTTTTAAAAAAAGACAGAGCTTCTTGAAAAATCTCTTTTTGCTTAGACAAATCTTTATCAAACTCAACTTTCGCCTTTTCTTGAGTTTTTCCCTCTTGATTTTTTGGGGCTTCGGCTTTCAAAGGGGGGTTTTTATTAGCCGGAGTGCTTGATTTGAGCGGCTTTTCAGCTTTTTCCTCTTGTTCTTTGAGAGCTTTTTGGATTAAGGCGATTTGTGAAACCAAATCCTGGCTTAACTTGGTCAATAATTCACTCATCTCTTTATTTTGCTTGTCTAACTGCTGGATAGCTTGCTGGTTAGCGTGAATCTCATTCCTCAAGTCATCTAAAGTTTGCGATTGTTGCTTAAGCGTGTTAGCCTGTACTTCTTGCAAAGCTTTTAAGGCTCGCAAGGATTCCTCTTGGGAAAGAATAGCGTTATTGAGATCCTTAATCTTATTAGCCTGCCCTTCATAAACACTCCTTAGACCCTCTTGAGCTTGAGTGTTAGCCTCCACTTGCGAATGGATCTTGGTCAAAATATTAGAAAAATTCTTACTATTGACTTGCAACTGCTTGAGTTCTTTTTTGGTCGCTCCGCTTTGCAAATCAAACGCTGAAGGCTCCCCATTGAGAAAAAAGGGAGCGACAAAAGGGATAAAAAAAAGCCTTTTCATCCTAGAATTACTTCACTAATTTGACATCCACTCTTCTGTTTTCTTTGTAGCATTCTCTAGTTTTTTGGGTACATTTGGGCTTGGTTTCACCAAAACTGATGGTTTTGATCATATCTTTTTCTACCCCTTTAATGACTAAAGCGTTTTTCACGCTCAAAGTCCTTTTAACGCCAAGTGCTTGGTTGTATTCGCTAGAACCAAACTCATCGGTATTGCCTTCCAAAAGCACTTGCATGTGGTTTTCTTTAGCTTTTTGCACGATCTCATCTAGAGTCTCTTGATCGGATTCTTTGATCTCATACTTGTCAAAATCAAAATGAATAGAAGCGATTATAGTCCCACTCTCAACAGCCGGCTTTTCTTCAACCACTGGAGCTGGCTCCTCTTTAGGCTCTTGTTTTTCTTGAACTGTCTCTGTAGAAACAGGTGCACTTTGAACCGCTTTAGTGCTCACATCACCAGCCACGGTTTCTTTATCCATGTTGTGTTTACAACCAGCTATAAATAAAAAAGCTACCAAGAAACTCAATACAGAAGATCTTTTCATTATAAATTCTCCAAGAATAAAATTTAATAAATGTAAATATTAACTCATATTCGCTTAATCTAACCTTACCAATCAAAGGCTTGTATTTTCACATTCTTTAAAGGGAATAAAAAACTCTGATTATAGTCTAGTAAAATAAGCCCCATGGCGTATTCTTGGGGTGTCTTTTTGATATACATGATATTTCTCCCATCCATAGAAAAACGAGGCATCTGGTTAGAGCCATTCACGGTAAGTCTACGGATATACTTGCTGTTTAGAGTGATCAGATTCAAATTAAACACCGTTTTGCCAAATTCATTAAGATTTTCCCTGCTCACATACACAATACTATCTTTATAAGCGTCAATGGATTCATTGCTTCTTCCTTCATAAAGGAGTTGCTCCGCACTCTCTTTTAACCCCAATTTCTTCATATAAATGTTAGGATAACCTGATCTATCCGAAACAAAAGCCATAGACTTGTCATCTTCTAAAAACACTCCTGAAACATCTATCCCAGGATAGCGCGTTATTTTGGTTTTAGTTTTTTTATGCGTGTCATACAAATACACATCCGGTTGGCCATCAGGGGCTAAAGACATTAAAATTTTAGAGCCATCAGCACTCACGCTAGAGACCACAGCCATTCCTTGAGAGCTAGCGATATTCTCATGAGTGGCTTTTTGAATGTTATATTTTAAAATCATGGGCACTCTTTCGCCATACTGCGTGTAATAAAACTCCGTTTGCTCAGCGTTCGCCCATTTAGGGAAAATATTGAGCCTGTTGTTTTTGATGATTTCTTTTTGATAGCGCATCGTATAATCGGCTAATGCGATGTTTGTGATTCCTGGTCCAATGTATTTAGAAAAAACAATAAGGCGCTTCATCCAAGCGATAGAAGGGGCTTTTAAATAATCATTCACCACAATGGCCATGTTGTGCGCTGCAAAAGGGTATAAATCTGAACTTAAAATGGGGTAGTCAAAAGTCTTTTTGAGCGTTTCTGTATCCACATCATAAAGCTTTAATCGTGAAATTTTATTGCCGTTTTCTACCGCCACACCCACAAGTGCTACAAGATGGACTTTTTTATCCTTGAGTTCTGCGTAATTGATAGCGCCTTGATCCTTGTTTTGAGAAACATCAAAATGCTGACTAGTCTTTAAATCATTCGCCAAGACTTCATGCAATTTTAAAGCGTAATTGGCATCGTTATCTATAGAGTAGCGCACTTCAATCTTGGGAAGTTTTTGAATGGTTTTAATAATATCTAGTGTTTTATCTGTTGCAAAAAGCCCTATAGTGTATATTAAAAAAAGCCATAAATACCTCATTGTTCTTCCTTAGTGGTGAAATTAACTTTAATAGAAATCATGTTTCCTCCAGGATATGGGGGAAAATCCACTTTCTTTAAATCATTTAAAAGGGTCATCACACTCTTGTTATAATCCTTAAAATCGGAGTAGCTAAGAATGGTATAATCAAACTCTCCATCTTTAGTGATCATAATCAGCACGCTCACTGAAGCCTTGTGATAAAAAACCCCTTTCCAACCTTTATATAAAATCTGATAGATTTGAGCATACCACTCTTGATAGGCTTTTTCATCAACCCCATCTTGTTTAGGGATTTGCAAATCTAAAGTCTTGTTTTTAACGCTTTCTAGTTTTTGCGCGAATTGATCTAAATTCTGTTGCAAACCTTTCAACATTTCTTGGTTTTCTTGGTTTTTTCTTAAGCGTTGCCGTTCTTTTAAACGCCTTTGCTCTTCTTGTTCATTTTTTTGCTCATCTTTTTGAGCGTTTGTGTCTGTCTTTTCTTGAAAATCATTGAGTGAAGAGAAAATATTTTCAAGGCTTTCTTCTTGTTCTTTAGGATCAATAAAATCGCCCTCCTTATCGGTTGCATTTTTTTCAACTACTTTTTCATCTTTTTTTTCATCGCTTGGCAAATCTTCTAAATTCAAATCAATGACTTGTTCGTTTTTTTTGCCCAAATCCAAAAGAATTTTCTCCGCTTCTTTATTGTGCCTTTCTAATAACAAACCATACAATAACAAAGCATAGAGCAAGAACGCTAAAAATCCAGAAACAACAAAGATCGCGCTCTTACTCATGCAAATTAGCCCTACTTTTTAAGGACTTGTGATTAAAGAAACTTTTAAAAAACCCGCTTCTTTAATCGTTTTTAACAAATAAATCACTTTGTCATAAGTCAATCGTTTGTCCGCGCGGATACTAACCCTAGTATCTTTATCGTATTTCTTAGAAAGCAAGTTAAAAGTATCCGGGAAGGAGTTGTATTCATAGGTTTGACTATCTATATAGATTTTTGCGTCTTTATCCATGCGGATCTCTATCATTTTATCTTGAGTGGCTCTAGCAGTTTTTGAGCCAGAAGGCAAAGCAATCTCTTCTTTATAAGTAAGAGTGGGCGTCGTTACCATAAGAATAGCCAATAAAACAAGCATCACATCCACTAAGGGCGTGATATTGAGTTCTGGTTTGTCCTCATCCCAATAGTTATCATAATTCATAAAAACCTTCTAACTCCCTATTTAAGATATTTATAAAATCCCCTTAAAAGCTCTATTTTTTAGAAGACAAAATATCCACTTGCATCTGCACATAAACCGATAAATCATACACCTTGCGTTTTAAAATCAAGTAAAAAGAATAGGCTGGAATGGCCGCTAAAATCCCTGCAGCGGTGGCGATAAGAGCCTTAGAAATAATGGGTGCGATCACCCCAAAAGAAGCTTGACCTAACGCGCCCAAATTGTTAAACGCTTCTAAAATTTCAACCACCGTTCCAAACAAACCAATAAAGGGGGCTGTAGAAGAGATAATGCTCAATACTACTAAACCTGTCGTGCTTTGCTTAAGAACCTGGTGTTTCCAAGCCTGCAACAATTCATTAGAATACCTTTTGGTCTCATCATTTCTTTTTTTATTAAACATAAAATGTTCTGGAGCGTCTTGCACCCCATTAAGAATGTTAGACAAAGATTGCATCTCGCGCCTGAGTTCAATCTTTAGCACAATGCTCTTATACAAAAAGACCCACAAAGTCATCACCAAATAAAGCGAAATCCAAACTAAAACAAGCGTGGTAACAAACCCGCTCTTATTGAAAAAATAAACGATTGAATCTAACATGATTATCCCCTTAAAGAGACTCAATCTTAGCAAGCACGCTAGAGACCGCCAACCTGTCAGAGCTTGCGTCCTCTAAAAGCTTTTTAGCCCTAGAGATAGCATCATCTCTGTCATCTGATTCTTTTTTAATAAAGACCGCCCCATCGGCTAAAATATCCACCCGTTCTTTGGTAACTTCTGCATAACCCCAATTGATCGCAATGTGCTCTTTTTGGTTTTCAGTTTCAATCTCAATCACTCCCGCTTGAAGCAAGGTGATCATGTTGCTATGTCCATAAAGCACCCCGAATTCCCCTTCAACTCCTGGCAACACAACGCTTTTAACCTCTCCTGTATAAACTTCCCCCTCAGGAACTACCACACTAATTTTCAACAAAGCCATGGCAAAACCCTCAGGAATTTTTCATGTTTTTAGCTTTTTCTAAAACCTCTTGAATGCTGCCCACCATGTAAAATGCGTTTTCAGGAATATGATCGTATTTACCCTCTAAAATCCCCCCAAAGCCCTCTAAAGTCTCTTGAAGAGTCACATACTTACCAGGACTTCCCGTAAACACCTCAGCCACAAAAAACGGCTGGGATAAAAACTTCTCAATTTTTCTGGCTCTCTCAACAATCTTTTTATCCTCTTCGCTCAATTCGTCTAATCCCAAAATCGCAATAATATCTTGCAAATCCTTGTATTTTTGCAAAACCTGCTGGATACCGGTAGCGATTTCATAGTGCTTCTCGCCGATCATTTGAGGGCTTAAAATCCTTGAAGTGGAATCCAAAGGATCAACTGCAGGATAAATCCCTTTTTCAGCGATCTTTCTATTCAATACCGTAGTCGCATCCAAATGCGTAAACACTGAAGCAGGGGCTGGGTCAGTCAAGTCATCTGCTGGCACATAAACCGCTTGAACCGAAGTGATAGAGCCATTTTTAGTGGAAGCGATACGCTCTTGAAGTTTCCCCATTTCCCCGGCTAGCGTGGGCTGATACCCCACGGCTGAAGGGATACGGCCTAATAGCGCGCTCATTTCCGCACCGCTTTGAGCGTATCTAAAGATGTTGTCAATAAACATCAGCACATCTAAGCCCTTTTCATCACGAAAATACTCCGCCATAGTCAAGCCAGTGAATGCGATGCGGTTTCTCGCGCCTGGTGGCTCATTCATTTGCCCATAGCACAGTGCAACTTTGTCTAAAACGCCCCCTTCTTTCATCTCAAAATACAGATCATTCCCTTCTCTGGTGCGTTCCCCCACACCTGCAAACACCGAATACCCATTATGCTTATAAGCCACATTATGGATAAGCTCCATAATGATCACTGTTTTCCCTACGCCAGCCCCACCAAACAAGCCTACTTTACCGCCCTTAGAATAAGGCGCGAGCAAGTCAATGACTTTGATACCAGTTTCAAACATTTCTGTTTTAGTGCTTTGCTGCTCAAAACTAGGGGCTTTTCTGTGAATGGGCCAAGTTAAGGACGGCTTAAGAGGCTCTAAATTGTCAATACTCTCGCCCACAACATTAAAAATGCGCCCTAACACTTCTTCGCCCACAGGCACTTCAATCATTTTGCCGCGAGCCTTGACGGCTTGGTTACGCACTAAGCCTTCTGTCATATCCATAGCAATCGCTCGCACCCGATTACCGCCCAAATGGGCTGCCACCTCTAAAACTAAAGATTTTTGAACGCCATTGACTTCAAAATTAATGTCTAACGCTTCAAAAATCGCCGGTAAATAGGACTCAAACTCCACATCTACCACAGGGCCTAAAACCTGAATGATTTTACCTTCCATCGCTTTCATCGCTCCTTATTTTAATATAATTTTTATTTTAGGGCTTCTACGCCCGCATTGATTTCTACTAGCTCGGTCGTAATCGCCTCTTGTCTGGCTTTATTGTAAGAAATAGTTAAGGTTTTAACCAAATCTTTAGCGTTATTCGTCGCTGTATCCATAGCCTGCATTCTAGCGCTATGCTCTGCGGCTAAAGAATCAATCAAAGCGTAGTATAAACTATACTCCACATATTTTTCTGCCAAAGAGTCTAAAATTTCATCTTCACTCCCGCTTGGCTCACTAGTAATAGTCTCTTGCGTCTCACTAGGCTGAGAGTTTTGGTGGATGATTTTATACCCAATAGGCAAAATTGTTTTGACTCTTATTTCTTGACTGATCATGTTTTTAAAGCCATTATGAATGATGATGACCTTATCGGTTTTCCCACTCAAATAATCCTCTACCACTTTTTTCATGAATTCCTGCGCGCGTTCATAATTAGGCATAGAACTCAAATTATTGATCTTGTCTAAAACCTCTATCCCATTAAAGCTAAAATACTCATTACCCTTTTTACCGATACTGCGCAAACGCACTTTAATGTCTTTTTCTTTGTATTCATTCGTGCATGCCAAAACTTTTTTAATAGTATTGGTGTTAAAACCCCCACAAAGCCCCTTGTCGGCTGTGATAAAAATAATATCCACTTTTTTGATTTCAAGTCTTTCTAGTTCTCTAAAATACTTGCTTTGAATGTCTTTAATCCCTTGATTTCTCATCTTGGATAGCACATCATCAAACACAGCGTCTAGTTTCAACGCATACGCTCTAGAATTTCTTGCAACTTCTTCGGCTTTTCTTGACTTTGAAGTGGAAACGAGTTTCATTGCATGCGTGATTTTTTGCGTGTTTTTAACGCTTCCAATTTTCTTTCTAATGTCTCTTAAATTCGCCATATTCTAGCCGTCTCCTACTCGCTATAAGTGAGCTTAAATTCCTCTAAGACTTTTCTTAGCATGGCTTCTAAATCCTTATCTAGCGCTTTTTTAGTATGGATTTCTTCTAAAACTTGGGGGTATTTTGCTTCCAAGAAAGGGTGCAGTTGCTCTTCAAAATCCACGACTTTTTTCATGCTCACGCTATCTAAAAAGCCCTTAGCCCCAGCGTAAATAATGACCACTTGCTTTTCAATAGGTAAGGGCGAATAAGGGGCTTGTTTCAGCACTTCTACCATGCGTTGCCCCCTTTCTAATTGCTTTTTACTCGCTTCATCTAAATCAGAAGCAAATTGCGTGAAAGCTTGCAACTCTCTGTATTGCGCTAAATCCAGGCGTAAAGTCCCTGAAACCTGCTTGGTCGCTTTGATTTGAGCGGCCCCTCCAACCCTTGAAACCGATAAGCCTACATTGATAGCCGGGCGGATCCCTGAATAAAACAAATCCGTTTCCAAGAAAATTTGCCCATCTGTAATAGAAATGATATTCGTAGGGATATAAGCTGAAACATCGCCCGCTTGAGTTTCCACAATAGGGAGCGCGGTTAAAGAGCCTGCACCCTTTTCATCGCAAAGTTTAGCCGCTCTTTCTAAAAGTCGTGAGTGGATATAAAACACATCTCCAGGAAAAGCCTCCCTACCTGGGGGTCTTCTCAAAATCAAAGAAATCTCTCTGTAAGCGACAGCATGCTTACTCAAATCATCATAAATGATTAGGGCATGGCGGGCATGATCTCTAAAGTATTCCCCCATAGCCACACCTGAATAAGGGGCTAAATATTGCATCGCCGCTGAATCTGAAGCCGAAGCGTTGATCACGACGCTGTATTCCATCGCTCCGTATTCTTCTAATTTGCGAACCACTTGCGCGACAGTGGATTCTTTTTGCCCAATAGCCACATAGATACAGATCACATTTTGCCCTTTTTGGTTAATGATCGCATCGATCGCTACAGTGGTTTTACCGGTTTGTTTGTCCCCAATGATCAATTCCCTTTGCCCGCGCCCAATAGGCACCAACGCATCAATGGCTTTAATGCCTGTTTGCAAAGGCTCATGCACAGATTTTCTGTCCATAATGCCTGGGGCTTTTTGCTCGATGAGGCTAAACTCATTCGTTTCTATCTCACCCTTGCCATCAATAGACTCACCCAAAGCGTTCAACACGCGCCCTACAACCGCATCGCCAACAGGAACTTTCATCAAACTCTTCGTGCGTTTAACGCCAGTCCCCTCTTTAATATTGTTGCCAAAACCAAACACAATCACGCCAACGCTATCTTCTTCTAAGTTAGCCGCAACGCCTTTATCCCCTGTTTCAAACTCCAGCACTTCATACGACATCACACCATTTAAGCCATAAACCTTAGCCACACCATCAGCGTATGAAACGACTTTTCCTACTTCAGCCATATCGCAATCAAGTTCAAAATTCTTGATTTTTTCTTCAATAACCGAGCTGATTTCTTCCAATTTTAGTTGGGACATTATCTTTATCTCCTTAGATTGATTAAATAGATTGAATAATCTGTTTTTCTATTTTCTTTAAAATATCTTCTTTAGAAAAGCCTATTTCTAAATCCAGGCTTGAAACGCTCAAAGAAACCCCTTTTTTAGACCAAGTGTCTTGAGTGATTTCTACAGGAGCGTTAAAACGCACTTGCAATTTTTTTTGCACGGCTTCTAGTTCATTATTTCCAAGCTTTTGCGGGACTAAAAGTGTGGCTTCTAAAGTCTCTTTAGAATCAAAAGACAGCTCTTCAGTGATCAATTCCAACATATCAAGCCTGTTATTTTTTAACACCACTTCCATTACAGGCTTTAAGACTGAACATGCTTTTGTGGAAGTTATTTTTTCTAAGATTTCAAATACAACCTCTTTTTTAACTTTTAAAGAAACATGGGCTAACACCCGGTTGAGTTTGTGCAATCTTATGGCTTCTGCTACATTTTTAAGCCCCACAACAATTTCTTCCAATAACGCTAAATCGCTTTTAGTGTGGTTTTTCAACGCCTTAGCATAATGCTTAGCGATCACTTTTAAATCTTGCATTTAAAGCCTTTGTTTCAAAATATTCACGCAATCTTGCGCATTGAAAGAGACTTTTTTGCTCTCTCTTAGATCTTTAAAAACGCTTTCAACCAACTCTCTTTTGATCTTTTTAACTTCTAAATCCATCAACGCCTTAGAATTTTTGATCAAATTTTCCACATCCATTTTGGTTTGCAATTCGTATTTTTGCGTGATCGTGTAAGCTTCTTTATTCGCATCAGAAATAATCAATTCAGCTTTTTCTTTGGCTTGCTCTAATTCTTTTAAGAGTTTTTTCTTATTCTCTTTACTCACTTTAAGTTGGGCTTGAATTTCTTCTAAGCGTTTGGAGATTTCAAGGCTTTTGGAGCGTAAAAATGAACGCAGTTTTTTAGCCAAAAAATACCACAAAATCCCCGCAAATAAGAGAAAATTTAAAGAACGCTCTATAATATCTGTTTGTGAAATATCCAACCCAGTAGCACACAAAGGGCTTAAAAGGATCAAAAACCCTAACACCATTTTAACTAAAAACATCCATCAACTCCCTAAACCCATAGCTACACGCTTGTTTAATTCGTCTTCAAATACCGGTATTTGCACTTGCAACTGCTCTTTTAAGACTTGCTTTTCATTTTGTAATTGCTTTGCAAACGCTTCAAACTCTTGATTGAGTTCGTTCTCTTTTTGTTTGATCACAGCGTTATAGGACTCTGTAGCTTTTTGAATCGCTTCAGCTATCATTTCCCTACGCCTTTCAGCAGCTTCTTTAAGAAGAGTCTCAATTTGATGGCGGATCTCCACGCTTTGGGTGTTATCCGTTTTAATTTTAGCCAAGCTATCCTTTATCTCTGCCTGTCTGTTATCCATAAAAGCCAACAAAGGCCTATACACCCAAACATTCATCGCCCACAACAATAACACAAACACCACAAAAACAACCGCCATTAAATAGGGGTTAACCGATATATTCATAACCTATTTCTTTCCTAAAATCCTATAAAATATTTGAAACTCGCATTTGTTATAAAAACATTAACTCTATCTTAACAAAAAATCGCTTAAAATTTGAGAATATCTAAGCATTAAAACATCATTTTTTTCATAAAAGCCTCTAAAAGAGAATTTTTATAACATCGTAAAACGATTTTATTCCCTTTCAAAGTTGCTTTAAGCTTGTAATGATCCCACAAACTTTGATTAAAGCGTTCCAATTCATCTTCAGCGATGAGCGTTTGGGTTTCCCTGAAACCATGTTTTTTATTTTCAGAATTTGCGTTTATTTTAAAATCGCGCACTAAATCTTCTGTCTGGCGCACGCTGAGTTTCTGCCCCATAATGGAGTTTAAGATCAATTCTTGTTTTTCTTCATCCAAACCCACCAAAACTTTTGCATGCCCTGAAGTGATTTTTTCTTCTAAAAGAGCGTTTTGAACCTTAGAAGAGAGCGTCAATAAACGCATGATATTAGCCACATGGGCTCTGGATTTTTTAACGATTTTAGAGAGCTCTTCTTGGGTCATTTGATAGCTTTCAAGCAATTCTTTATAAGATTTGGCTAATTCTAAAGGGTTTAAATCTTCTCGCTGGATATTTTCAATCAAAGCGACTTCACGCATTCTTTCTTGCTCAATATCCACAACAATCGCTTTAATCGTAGGCATTTTAGCCAATTTGCTCGCTCTTAAACGCCTTTCACCGGCGATCAAATGGTAATTCCCGTTCTCACTCACCACTAAAACCGGTTGCAACAAACCATGTTCTTTAATGGATTGCGCTAATTCTTCTAAAGAATCTTCGCTAAAAACCTTTCTAGGCTGGTAAGGATTAGGCATCACCTCATCAATACCAAGCTCCACAACCCGATTCGCTCTTTCATATAGCCCCTGTTCATACACTTCATTGATTTCAGGGAAAATATCCGCTAAACCCCTACCCAACACTTTATTTTTTGCCATCACTACCCCTGAAGAATGCTTTGAGCTAATTTTTGATAAGCGATACTGCCATTAGATTTAATATCATAGAGCAAGATAGGCTTACCAAAACTAGGCGATTCCGCTAGTTTCACGCTTTTAGGGATCATAATATACTCTCCTGTAACCGCATCTCTAAAAAACTCTGAGTCAAAATACTTAAACAATTCCGCTAAAACCCCTTTTGTCAAATTGAGTTGAGGGACATGCATCGTGGGTAAAAAACCTCTGATTTTGAGCTTAGGGTTCGTGCTTTTTTGCAGCATTCTAATGGTGTTAAGCAATAATTTAGTGCCTTCAAGGGCAAAAAACTCGCATTGGATAGGAATGATCACCGAATGGGCTGCTGAAAGCGAATTGATCGTGAGAGGCCCTAGAGCCGGCGGGGAATCAATAATGATATAATCATAAAGCCCCACCACGCTCTCTAAGGCGTTTTTGAGCATGAGCTCGCCTCGTTTGTTCTCATCTTGGCTATCATAAAAGGTTTTTTCAAACCCGGCTAAACCCAAATTAGAAGGCACTAAATCTAAAAAAGGCATTTGGGTTTTTAAGATCACTTGAGAAATTTGCTTACGGCCAATCAACACATGATAAATATCATAATCAATTTTATCGCGCCTAAAACCCAAGCTTGAAGTGGCGTTAGCTTGAGGGTCAAAATCAATCAACAAGATTTTTTTTTCATGCACCGCTAAAGAAGCCGCTAAATTAACCGCTGTTGTCGTTTTACCCACACCTCCTTTTTGATTGGCCACTGCAATGATTTCATTCACCATACTCACATCCTACTATATATCTTATCCTTAATGCAAATGCGGCCGTCTTCTAACAATTCCGCACCTCTCAAACTCACCGCTTCGCCACAATCATTATGGAAGCTAAAAGAGTTGTTTTTATGGAATTCTAACGCATACTTACTTAAAACTTCCCCCCAAAAAAGATTTTCTTCTATTTTTTTTAAAAAGCCCTCTATAATCAAATCATCGCTTGCACCAATATCTAAACATGCCCATTTCTTTGAAACCCTATTCACGCCAATGCCGCACACCCGCATGTCTTTATAAATATTAACCAGCACGCCCCCTATTTTTTGATCCTCTACATACAAATCGTTAGGCCATTTAAGCCAGGTTTGAGAGCCTAGCTCTTTTAAAACTTCTTTGAATAAAAACCCTAAATACAAAGCGTTCGCTTGCATGGGTAAATCTTTAGGCAAATCGCTTGCGTTTAAAGCGAGCGAAAAAGTCAAAGCGCTTTTCACGCCCTCCCAAATATTCCCCCTACTGCCTATCCCAGCGCTTTGGTTTTTAGCCAAGATCAAAATGGGGGCTTTGAGTCCATCGTTTTTAAGTTTTTCTAAAAGATAGGTTTGCGTGGAAGGCAAACTCTCAAAAACTCTTTTTTCACATTGTCTCATGCTAAAATACCGCCCGCTTTCAAACGCTTGCCATTCAAATAATCCTTCGCTTTCAAAGGCTTTTTACCAACCGCTTGCAACCTTGCTATACGCACGCTGCCTTTCAAGCAACCTACAAGAACGCCTTTTTCATCAATTTCTAAAATCTCGCCTTCTTTATAGCTCTTTTCATCCTCCACCAACTCCACTTCTAAAAGTTTAAGGTTGTTTTCTAAAAAAATTTCAGGCCAAGCTTTAAAAGCGAGCGACTTTAAAAATAACTTTTTAGCGTCTTTAAAACCCACTAAACCATCGGCTTTGGTGATTTTTTTACAAAAACTAGCCTGCGCGTGATCTTGAGGTTTTGGGGTGATGGAAGAGAAATTTTTGAGCGTTGAAAGGAGTAAGGTTGCCCCCATATGCGCTAATTTTAAACTTAAAGCGTCTAAATTCAAATAATCTTCTCTTAAAAAAGAAGCGCTTTCTAAAATATCCCCGCTATCCAACTCCAAATCCATAAGCATGGTGCTTATACCATAAATCCTATCGTCATTGAGTATCATTTCATGAATGGGCGAAGCCCCCCTGTATTTAGGCAATAACGACGCATGCACATTGATGCAAGGGGCGATTGTTAAAACCTCTCTAGGCAAAATCTTACCATAAGCCACCACCACGATAAAATCAGGCTTTAGATCTTTTAAGATTTGAGCTTCAGGCTCTTTCAAACTTTGTGGCTGGAAAATGGGGATATTTAAACGATTTTCTAGAATGTATGTTTTAGTCTCTGGGGCTTTCAATTCCTTTTTACGCCCAAAAGGTTTATCCATTTGAGTGAATAGCCCCACCACTTCTATATTGTTATCCTTATTTTCAACTAACGCCCTTAAGATCACTTCAGCAAAACCAGGCGTTCCCATAAATACGATGTGCATGTTATTCCTTGTTTTTAGTTTTATCTTTTGTAATGCCATACTTTCTTTCACGATCCTTAAAAGCTTTTTCGCCTCTCTCTAATTTCAATAAATCCTCTTTATATTCATCGCTCTCCATCATAAAAGACTGCACAACTATCTTATTATTCTCATTTTTTAACTGAATAATTAACTCTGCATCAGCGTTCAAAACAAAATTAGCGTTATGGGTGGCAAAAATAATTTGTCTTTTTTGTTTCTGCTTTTTAATTAAAGCAACTAAATAATTAGCGATTAAAGTACTATCCAGGTGTGCTTCTGGTTCATCAATGATGATGGGGTTATTCCCTAAAGATAAAAGGACAACCAATACAGCAGTGCATTTTTGCCCAAAGGAAGTTTTATTTAAATCTCTTTTGTCATAACAGACTTCAAAAATTTTATATTTTTCAACATTCATTAAATGTTTGAGAATGAGAAGCCGATAGATTTGAAAATGAATTTCTCTATCCAATATATTCTTCATGGTTTCATAAAATACCGCTTTTTTATTTTCAATTGAGCTATAAAGCTTTTCTATAAATTCTGCGTGTTGCATACCTGTAATGTCTTTTAATTCAATTTTCTTTAAAGATTCCTTGATTTTTGATTGGTGTCTTTGGATATTCAAACCCTTATCCACTAACTTATCAAAATCCTCAAAAACCCCTTCAAAAATATCTTTATTCAAACGATATTTTATGGTAATTGGTTTCACTTCTTTGTGCTTTTTTGAAATTTTTTTAAAATCAGAATTGATTTCTTTTAATTTCTCATTGATTTGTTTTTCAAACTCTTCAATATTTTTATTAATACTTTCATGAGAAAAACCCTTTATTTTGTTATCAATCTCTTCTATTTCATGCTCTAAATCATTAACATTCATTTTTATGTTTACCAAATATTCATTAGCGGTTATAATATCTCCTACACTTTCATCGCTCACACCTTTTTCTTTAATAAGAAATTTCCCAATCTCTTTGCGTAATGTCTGGAGTTCTGATTCTAGCGTCCTTATTTTCTCGTCATCGCTATTAAAACACCCATTTTTTATACTCTTATCTATTTCTTCAAGTTCCTTACAAATATTTTGTTTGAGCTGGTTATAGACCTTATCATAGCTATTTTTTTCTTCCATGTTTTCTTTTGGTTCAAAATTCACAACCCGTTTTAATTCTTTAATAAAAGTCAAAAACCCCTCTTTAGATTGTTTTAAGTCAATTAGCACTTTGCGTTTTGCTTGCAATTTGTCTCTTTTGTTCAAATAGTTTTTATCTGTATAAGCATCTGCAATACTTTGGTATTTCTTGCTTGTTTTTTCGCTCTCTTTTAGTTGTTCTTCCAGTTTGGTCTTTTCTTGCCAATATGCGATCTGCTCATCAAACTTTTCAATGCCTTTTGTAATTTGCCTTTCTAACTCCTTAAGTTTTCCACTTAACTTGCTATCTATTCTGTTAAAAATAACCTCTGTGAATTTTGAAACATTAGTTGCAAATTCTTCTATCTCATTTTGAGCTAAATACTCTACGCTATCCACTATGTCTATGTCTGGCTGTATCTTTATATATTCTTGAATGGTTTCATGTTTTAAGCCTTTCACAAAACTTTTATCTTTAATTGCTGAGACTATCAATTGCAACAAAGTGCTTTTACCACTCCCTCTACCCCCTATCACACAAGTAAAATACGGACTAAAAAATAGTTTTTCATTAAATCCTGCATAACAAAAAGGAGTATCGCCTTTTTCATCGGTGATTTTTACCTCTCCATCAAAGCACAACTCTACACAATCTATCTTATGCAAAGGGTCTTGAGATTGCCCTTGATCAATACTCACTCTTGTTTCTGGCTCATAAATAATTTGCTTTAACCCCTCAAAAGTTTTTTCAGCCTTTATCCAAGTGTATTTTTGCCCTATTAACTCCTTTTTATGGGCATCACTACTCTGCAAGAGAGGTTTGTTATATCTATCTCCAAGCCAAAATTCTCTATCCTTTTTAAGATTTTCTTGGTTATCTGATGAGTGGATTAAAAAATGCGACTTATTAATGACTTTTTTGTAGATAGTCTCATTGCGACTATCTTTTTCAAGAAACTCACATTCAATACCGCCATGCCCCCTTGATAAAAACCCTAATAAATATTTATCTTTTAATTTTAATGATTCCTCTTCCAAACACTCCAACAATTGATCAAAACTAACTAACGCTTTCTTCAAACCATCTTTTTCTAAATCGTCAAGCACATAATAAGTCCCATCAACATTGGCTTTCATTGTTGATAAAAACCTTTTTATGCCATCACTTGAAACCTCATCTGAAAAAATAATGTGAAAATCCAAACAACCATTCTTATTATTTTTATAATCCAACCTGACTTCTAAATTATAAAAAACCTTAATACCCCTCTTTTCTATTTTTTCTTTTAATTCAAATTCTTTCTCATTAAACTTAAAATAGTTCGTTAGTCCAACACAATCAATCTCGCTATCGCATAGTTTTTGTATAAACTCCTCTTCAGAACATTTATACGTCTTATTATTTAAATATGTATATGGCGTATGTACATGCAAATCCCATTTATGCCAACTTGAACCTTTGTTATTATTACCCATATTTTCTCCTAATATAATATTATCTCAAAGCATACCACAAAAACTAATCTTCTAAATCTTCCCCATCATACCCAAGCTCCAACGCTTTCACTTGCCCGATCGCATTGCCTGCAATGCCCTTGATAGAGCCATACATGTTAATCGTGCTCTCAAACACTTTTTCCATTTGTTTTTCCCTGCTTTTCCAAATCCTAGCCATCGCGCGTTTTTCGCTTTCTAAATCCGCTCTCAATTGCTCAAACCCCTCTATAATCGCATTCACTTGCATAGAAAATTCAGAGCTTGTCAAATAATGATAGAGCAGATTCACTTTATCGCCCTTATTTTCCTGACTTTTTTTAGCCAAACCCACTTGAATAACCCCCTCTCTTAACACCGTGCTTAACCCCTTAAACTCTTCAAACGAACACACCCACACCCCCTCAAATAACCCCATTCTCTCCATCTCTTTAGGCAGCACTTCACTCACAATCACCCCCACATCAGCCCCAATCTCTCGCATGTCGCTTTTAAGCTTTTCAACCCAAGCTTTTTGAAATTCTTTAGTGCGTTTGCTCTCATAATAAATTTTCCCGCAATTTTGAAATTCCCTAGTATGCACCACTTGAATGCAATCGCCCCCTCTTTGCCCTTTTTTGATTTCTTCAATACTATCTAAGGGGAATTTTTGCCTCAAAAACTCTTCAATCGCCAATTCTTGCACCTCGCCTTGGAATTGCTGCGAGCTTAATTCAGCCTTTCTTTGAGCGTTTTTCAACTCGTTTCTTAACATTTCTAATTGCTCTTCTTGCTGCTTGAATTTCAATTCATTTTTTTCATGCAAGGCTTTTGCTATCCTTTCCCTCTCCACATCCAATTTTTCATTCAATTTTTTTTCATTTTCAGCTTTCAATCGGCTCTCTGCTTCGTTATTTTCTCTTTTTAGCCTTTCAATTTCCGCTTCTTTTTGGTGCAATTCTTGGACTTGTTTGGACTTCTCATCCAATTCTTTTTGCAACAATTCCAATCCTTTTTGCTGCTCTAAAAAAGCGTTTTTTCTGGCTTCTTCAATGATTTTAGCCCTTTCATCTTGCAAGGCTAACGCGCTCTCTTGTTTGACTGCATCATTAAATTTAGCCTTTTGTTCTTTCTCTTGCTCTTTTAGGGCCTCTTCTTTTTGCTTTAACTCTTTGAGTTGGCTCTGATACTCCGCTCTTTTTGCATCCACCTCTTTTTCAAACTCTTTTTGTTGGGCTAAAAACCTGCTTTGATTTTCTGATTCTATCTGTTTCAATAGCGCTTCATTCACATTAATTGGCGCTTGACAATTGGGGCATTTGATTTGATTTTCTTGCATGATTTTCCTTTAAGATTTGATTTTTTATATTTTATAATAGAATGAGATCAATTTAACTTAAGTTAGAGAACAATACGATGGGAAGAAGTCTTGCATTAGCATTACAAAAAGCGTCTATCCCTAAATCCGCACTAAATCCGCATCGGTGCATAGAGCGCCACTCATCAATCATTTTTTAAAACAAGTTATTTTACAAAGCCACTCTGATGAAAACAAAAATGAAAATCCCTTATTAAAACCCTACAGTGCATTTATTGCGCTTTCTTGCACTCAATTCCATTATTCGGGCATGCGCCTAGTTGCCCCCTATGAAAACGATTTTGTTATTTTTGAGTTATTGCATTGATTTTCAGGAACGCAATTTTGAACGCCAACAACTTTTCAACTAGATCCGAAAGAAATTAAAACCCAAATCCTTGAGCGTTTAAAACTCTAAAATCAAAAACACCAAAACCAAAACATTAAACATTAAATAAAAAGAAGCAGTAAATCTAATCAAAAGAATTAAAGATTTTTGACAAAAGTAAGTTAAAATTTTAAAACGATCGGATTTTAAGAAATCTAAATACCGCCAAAAACACGCGTGCATTCCCTATAAATACGCTATTAAGCGCTAATTTATCTCCGTTTTCAAAACCATTTCATAATAGGGAGAAAAAGTGAAATCTATGGATTAGAAAAATCTGCTTAAGCTCTCTTGACCCTTTTAAATTGGGTGCTTTTTTGTCCGCTTTGGTGGGGAAAAGCACATTACTTCTTCTTAATCTCAGAGAGTTGGTCTTTAAGTGAGCTGTTAATATTCTCTTTGGAGCTCTTTTTCTTGGGGGTATATTGACTTTTTGGCAAGCTATCTACAATTTCGGCAACACTACGCTCTCTCACATTGCAAGACTTCTTTAATTCTGAAGGGACAGAAATGGGGCATTCTTGAATGTTGGCGATGAATACTTCAAAGCCTTTCTCCCAAGCGGCTTCTAACACAGGCACAAAATCGGTATCCTTGCTGAACAGCAAAATACACCCTCCTTGTTTGGTGCAATATAGCTTGGTAATATCGTGTGCCAACAGCACATCAATTTGTTTTTGACGCAACTTTAAGTGCGGTATGAGAATTTTGGCTTCTATGCCATTATGGACTTCTTTATATTCGAACTCATATACGAATTCGAACATTACCCGACCGACTCATAACTTCACCTGATTTTGTTGGGCGATATTGTGGTTGAAAATTTGGATAATCCCTGACTTTTTTACTTTCTCTTCATATTCTTTCTTCAGGATTATTCTTTTTATACTTCTCAAGTTCTTCGTTTTTATTGCCCTTGATTCTGGGCTCGACTTCTGTGAAAGGCTCAGATACATAAAAGTAGATCCGTTTCAATTCCTCTTCAGGCTCCAAGAACGAACGGATTAGCGATAAGAGCTGCTCGGGGATATTGAAATTAAAAAAAGACTCTTTAAAACGCTCATCCGTTTCTTGGATTGCCCTCAAATCAGAGCGTAGATTGTCCCAATCCACAAAAATCGTGGTTTCAGTTTTTTCCATGTTTTCTCCCAAAATACGAACTTTGCCATAAGGGTTGAGTATAGCATGGGGATCTAAACATGCCTTGTTTTTTAAAGAGAATAAAGGTTCTGTTCTCATCAAATACAGACACTCAAAGCCTTATTTAATTTTTAACTAATCTTTCTAAAAAAGAATCTTAACAGAAATTAATGGCGGACTTCTTTGATCCTTGCTGCCTTACCTCTCCTATCGCGCAAATAGTAGAGTTTCGCACGGCGAACCCTACCCACACGCAACACCTCAACGCTCGCTAAACTTTCGCTATAAAAAGGGAAAATTTTCTCCACGCCGATATTGTTAGCCCCTATTTTACGCACGCAAAAAGTCTTATCCACGCCATTGCCTCTAATCGCAATGCACACGCCCTCAAAATACTGAGTTCGTGTTTTTTCGCCTTCTTTAATGGTAATACCAAGCCTCAAAGTATCGCCGGCTTTAAATGCTGGCATGGTCTTGTCTTTTAATTGAGCGTCTTCAAACTGCTGAATGTAGCGGTTTTTCATGTGTTTTCCTTAATGTCAATTTCATGATTTGTGCTGTTTGAATAAATCAAGGCGGTAAAATTTTGTCCTTAATTTTGACAAATCAAGTCTTAGTTGCTTGATTCTAGCATGATTTCCTTTAGAATATTCTGAAGGGGCAGGGATTTTATTGATTTCTTTGGATTTAAAAACAGCGTTAGCGAAATTAGGGGCTTCCAAATAATGGTTTTCAAAGCTCTCATTTTCTAAAGATTGAGCGTTGCCCAAAACCCCTTGAATATAGCGAGCGACACTATCTATCAAGCACAACGCCCCAAGCTCGCCCCCTGTTAAAATAAAATCGCCTATACAAAAAACCTCATCAGCACCAAGTTCAATAGAGCGTTCATCAAAGCCCTCATAACGCCCGCACACCAAAACGACATGTTTTTTTTGAGCCAAACGCATCGCGTCTATTTGCTTGAAAGGCTTGCCCACCGCGCTTAAAAAAATCGTGTGTTTAGGGTTTTTAACAGAATGGAGCGCATTTTCTATCATCTCAGGGTCTAAAATTTGCCCTGCACCCCCACCAATGAGCGTGTGATCCGCTTTTTGATATTTATTAGTGCTAAAATCTCTAAGGCTTAACACTTCTAATTCAAAGAGATTTTTTTCTAACGCTCTTTTTAAAATAGAATCTTCAAAATAAGGCCATACGAGTTGCGGGAAAAGGGTTAAAACGCTGAATTTCACTCAACTATTCTCTAAAAGCGTTTTAGCGTTATTGGTGGTTATTTTTTTGTCTTGCAAAAGGATTTCTTTGATATAAAAATCCCTATAAGGGATTAAAAAAATCTTAGCCAAACCTTTTTCAACCAAACTTTTCGTGGTTTCAACCATAAAATAATCTATTTGAGAAATCCTTTGGATTTCTATGACTTTTCCTAAAATCTCGTTTTCTTCCACCACGCTAAGCCCTACTAAATCGCAATAAAAAAACTCCCCATCTTTTAAAACACAGAGTTTTTTACTCTCTGCTTCGCTCATAAAAAGCCCTAAATTAGTCAGCTCTTTAGCCTTTTCGGGCGTGTGGATAGTCTCTAAAAACAACAGGTTTTTGGCATGTTCATAAGAATGGATGATATATTCTTTAAAAGAAGAAGTGCAAGAGAAAGCATTTAGGGAAGCGACACTCACCTTAACGCCTTTTTTTAAGCACTCCGGAAAATCGCTCTCTAAATGAAGCTTTAACCCCCCCTTAAGCCCCACGCTTTTACCAATTCTGCCCACTAAAAGCATAGAAACCATTCAAGGCGTTTGATCGCCTAAAACATGGGGATTTTTATCACCATTTTTACTAGCAAAAACAACGATTTTATAAGAAAACCCGTCTTTGGCTTTCACACCAGAAACAAACGCCTTAATTGTGCTCACCATTTTGCCCTCTTTACCGATCACATGCCCCATGTCTGACGGGTGGGTATAAATAGTGATTTGTTTGACTTTATCTTCTAAAAGCGTGTACTCTACGCTCAAAGCTTGAGGAAAAGAAACAACCTTTTTTAAATATTTTTCTAAAAAAGTTGCCACGCAATACGAATAGTCCTTACACTCAGCTTGAGAAAAAGGCGTGTTCAAAGGATCTAATTCGTGCATTTAATCTCACAAAACCTTAGGCTTTTTGAGAAAGTTTTTCCACCCTCTCGCTCATTTTAGCCCCCACACCTTTCCAGTAATTCAAGCGTTCCTTATCAATCTTAATATCTTTAGGCTCGCTTAAAGGGTTGTAATACCCAATGGATTCAATCCAACCCCCATCCCTTCTTTTCCTAGAATCGGTTACCACCACTCTGTAAAAAGGCTTTTTCTTTCTCCCAATGCGCGTGAGTCTAATGACTGTCATTACAAAAATCTCCTAAAATATTCATATTAGATTTGAGATTATACAACAAAAGTGCCTAAAACATGCTTAAAAATCAGCGCATTTTAGGGGGTGTTTGATTTTTAGCCTGACTCATTAGATTCATCAAATCGCTAATGCCCTTTTTATTCGTTAAGCGTTTCGCCATTTTGCTCGCTTGATCAAAGCGTTTGATGATGCGATTGATTTCAGACACTTCTAAGCCGCTCCCTAAAGCGATCCTTTTTCTTCGGCTGCCGTTTAAAATCTCGGGGTTTTCTTGCTCTTTTTTCGTCATGGAATTGACCATAGCCTTGATTTTTTTCACTTCTAAAGAGCTTTCTAAATCCGTGTCTTTTAACGCGTTTGCCATATTCCCTAAACCTGGAATCATAGAGATTAGAGAACTCATAGAGCCTAATTTTTTCACCTTTTCAATCTGGTTTAAAAAGTCATTGAAAGTGAATTGCCCTTTTTTGAGTTTTTTGCTTAAATCTTTGGCTTCATTAGGGTTTAAAACGCTAGCGGTTTTTTCAGCGAGCGAGATAATATCTCCAGCCCCCATCAAACGCCCCACAATCCTTTCAGGCACAAACACATCTAAATCCGGGATTTTTTCCCCGCTCCCGATAAAACGCAAGGGCAAGCCTAATTGATAAGTGATGCCTAAGGCGATACCCCCTTTAGAATCGCTATCAAATTTGCTTAACACCACCCCGTTCACGCCTATTTCTTCATTAAATGTGTTCGCGCTTTTGACCCCATCTTGCCCGCTCAATGCGTCTGCGACATACAGCACCTCATGGGGGTTTAAGACTTCTTTAACTTCTTTTAATTCTTGCATAAGCTCTTTATCAATGGCTAAACGCCCCGCGCTATCTACGATCAAAACATCAAATTGCGCTTCTTTAGCCCTTTTTAAAGCGTTGTTAGCGATTTCTTTCACGCTTTTATTTTCTTCATAAAAAACTTCCACGCCCACCTGTTCGCCCAAAACCTTTAATTGCTCCACTGCCGCTAGGCGTTGCAAATCGCACGCACATAAAAGCACTTTTTTATTTTTGGTTTTTAAATAATGAGCGAGTTTAGCGGTGGTGGTTGTCTTACCGCTCCCTTGCAAACCTGCCATTAAAACCACGGTGGGAGGCGTTTGAGCGAAAGTAAAACCACTGCTCCCTTTAGCGTTTAAAATTTCTAACAAACTCTTTCCTAAAGCGTCTAAAAATTGCTGCTTACCAACGCCATTCAGTTTAGTTTGACTTTCCACTTTTTTGAGCAATTCTCTAGCCACTTTATGATGCACATCATTTTTTAAAAGCGTTTTTTTCAATTCATCTAACGCTCTGTCTAGCGCTTTTTCATCATCTTGAAAGCGGATTTTATTGAGTGCGTTTTTAAACCCATCGCTTAATGCTTGAAACATTTTCTATCCTTTTATTATGGTTGTTCTAACAAATCCAATTCTTGCTGGATCTTACTCTCTTTTTCTAAAAGCGTTTTTAAACTCTCTTGCGCTTTTTCTAACACGCTTTTAGGCGCGTTTTTGACAAAATTTTCATTGTGCAAATTGAGTTTTAATTTTTCTTTTTCCAATTTTTCTAACTGCTTTTTTAAACGCGCAACAAGCGGGCTTAAATCAAGATTTTCTAAATTCGCATAAGTTTGGCAAAATTCCCCTACATCGCTCACGCTTTTTAAAGGCTTAGAACCAATCACGCTGACTTTTTCTAATCTCGCTAATTTTTGGGCGTAAGTTTGCAAACGCTCTGTGTTTTCTATGGCTTTACTTAATCTTACGCTCGCTTCTTTTAAAACAATCGGTGGGGTTTCTAGCATGATTTTTAAACGCCTTAAAGACACAATGCAATCTTTGATCACTTCAAATTCATGCTCTAATGGTTCATCTTGTGCCAAATCTTTAGGGTAAGGCATGATCATGATAGAACGGGTGTTTTCTAGCTGAGTGTTACTGAGCTTGTGGTATAAAGACTCGCTGATAAAGGGCATGAAAGGGTGCAAGAGTTTTAAAGCCTCTTTTAACACGCTCCCTAATTCGTCTATCGCTTCATTTTCCACTTTAGAAAATTCAATGAACCAATCGCAAAATTCCCCCCACAAAAAGCGGTATAACAAAGTGGTCGCATCATTAAAGCGGTAGTTATCTAAAGCGTTACGCGCCTCTTTAGTCGCTGAATTTAAGCGCGATTTCGCATAACGCCCTAAAGGCGTTTGGTATTCGTTCAAACGCTCTCTGTCTTTAAAAGCTTCTTGTTTGAGTTTCAAATAACTCACCGCATTGAAAATCTTGTTGGCAAAATTCTTGTTATTTTCTAAATGCGTAGTAGAAAGCTTAATGTCTCTGCCCGTAGCGCACAAATTGGCTAAAGTGAAACGCAAGCTATCCGCTCCGTATTTTTCTATCATCTCTAAAGGATCGATCACATTACCTTTAGATTTGCTCATTTTTTCGCCTTTTTCATCCCTCACTAAGGCGTGCAAGTAAATATCTTTAAAGGGCAATTCACCTAAAAGCGATTCGCTGCAAAAAAGCATCCTGGCCACCCAAAAAAAGAGGATGTCAAACCCGGTAATGAGCGTTGTGTTAGGGTAGAAATCTTTCAAATCGTTTTCATTAAACAAATCGCTTTTTTCTTGCCCCCACCCCAAAGTAGAGAACGCCCATAGCCCTGAACTAAACCATGTGTCTAGCACATCTTTATCTTGCTCTAGTTTTTCACTCTTACAAGTAGGGCAGTTTAAAGGGGTGTCTAGGCTTACAAACTGGTGGTTGTTTTCGCAAGTAAATACCGGTATTTGATGCCCCCAAAACAATTGCCTGCTGATACACCAAGGGCGTAATTCCCTCATCCAAGCGTTGTAGTTATTGATCCAATTAGAAGGGTAGAATTGCGCTAAACCTTGTTGGATTTTTTCAATAGAACTTTGAGCGATTTCAGGCTTGACAAACCATTGCTTAGACACATAAGGCTCTACCACATTATGACAACGATAGCAATGCCCCACTTGATGCGTATGTTCTTCTATCTTTTCTAATAAGGCGTTTTCTTTTAATTTTTCTACGACCTTTTCTCTGGCTTCTAAACGCTCTAAATTTTCAAACTCCCCGCAATGCGCGTTCAAAATCCCCTTTTCATCAAAGATTTTAATCGCCTCCAAATGGTGGCGTTTGCCCACTTCATAATCGTTAAAATCATGCCCAGGGGTAACCTTCACACACCCTGTGCCAAACTCCATTTCCACATGCGCATCAGCGATAATAGGGATTGTGCGATTGATTAAAGGCAAGATCGCTTTTTGCCCCACTAAATGCTTGTATCTCTCATCATTAGGATTGACTATCAGCGCGCTATCACCAAACAAAGTTTCAGGGCGTGTGGTAGCCACCACTAAATAATCTTTTTGATTTTCTAAAAAATATCTAATATAATACAACGCCCCCTTACGCTCTTCATACTCCACTTCAATATCGCTCAGCGCCCCGTCTTTAGTGCACCAATTCACCATGTAATTATCTTGAATGATGAAGCCTTTTTCATACCATTTCAAAAACGCCAATTTAACCGCTCTTTGCAAGCCCTTATCCATCGTGAAACGAGTCCTAGAAAAGGCCGCGCTCACGCCTAAACGCTTCATTTGCTCTAAAATCGCTCCCCCGCTCTTTTCTTTCCATTCCCACACTTTTTGAATGAACTCTTCACGCCCTAAATCTTCTTTTTTAATCCCTTGATTTAAAAGTTGCTTTTCTACGACATTTTGCGTCGCAATACCGGCGTGATCCAACCCTGGCTGATACAAAGTCTTATACCCGTCCATGCGCTTGTAACGCGCTAAAATGTCTTGCAAACTTAAAGTTAGGGCATGCCCTATGTGTAAGATGCCAGTCACATTAGGAGGGGGCATCATCAAACAAAATCGTTTGCCTTTTTCTTGGATTGCTTCATTGCTATCAATTTCAAAATACCCCCTATGAGAGCAAATTTCATAAATCTTTTTTTCTATCTCTTGGGGTTGGTAGGTGGTGGGTTCTTGTTTCATTATTGTTATTATCCTAAAATAGAGCGTTCCTTAAAAAATGGTTGGATTTTGGAACGCCTTTTGCTTTTACGCTTTTAATTGTTGCGTATTTTTTTAAAATTATACAACAAAGCATTTAAATTAAAAAGGATAGTCCAGTGAATTACTTTTTAAAAGCCCCTATTTTAGGATTTGAGCATATCAATGAAGTGCGTTTGGAAAAAATTGATTCCTTATTCAGCCGATTAATTGGTCAAACCAATTCCCCTATGGCGTTGGATATGGTCTTAGTGAATCCTTATTGTTTGAGGGAATACAGCTTTGTGATACCCAAATACATAGAATTACTGCTAGAATTAGATTCTCATTCCAAAGTTGAGGTGTATTGCGTGGTCGTGTTGCAAAAAAATTTAGAAGATTCTATGGTTAATTTCTTAGCCCCTTTAGTGTTTAATTCCAAAAACGGCTTTGGCGCTCAAGTGGCACTTTCTATGATGGATTATCCGGATTTTGGCTTTAGGGACCCCTTAAAAAGCTTTGTGATTCAAGAAAGAGAACGAGCTTAAAGGTTTTTAACATGAAATTCGCTCTTACAGGGGGAGGCACAGGGGGGCATCTCTCTATCGCTAAAGCCTTAGCCATAGAATTAGAAAAGCAAGGCATAGAGACTATTTATTTAGGCTCAACTTATGGGCAGGATAAAGAATGGTTTGAAAACAGCCCCCTGTTTAGCGAACGCTATTTTTTCAACACGCAAGGCGTGGTCAATAAAAGCTTCTTTAAAAAAATAGGCTCTTTATTCTTGCAAGCTAAAGCCGCTTTTAAGGCTAAAGAAATCTTAAAAAAACACCAGATCACGCACACCATTAGCGTGGGAGGATTTAGTGCAGGGCCTGCGAGTTTTGCAAGCTTGTTCAATAAAATACCCCTTTATATCCATGAGCAAAATGCGATTAAAGGCTCTCTTAATAGCTACCTTTCCCCTAAAGCTAAAGCGGTGTTTTCAAGCTATGCCTTTAAAGATAAGGGAAATCATGTTTTAACCTCCTATCCCGTGCAAAACGCTTTTTTTGATTTTGCTAGGACTCGCACTGAAATCAAGCATATTTTATTTTTAGGCGGTTCGCAAGGAGCCAAAGCGATCAATGAATTCGCTTTATTAAACGCTCCTAAACTCACCAAACAAGGGATTCAAATCACGCACATTTGCGGCTCCAATTCTTATGAAAAAGTGCGCTTTTTTTACCAGGAATTAGGGCTGTTGGATAAGGTAGAATTGTTTGCTTTCCACAACAACATCATAGAGGTCATGTGCAAGGCGGATTTGTGTGTGAGCAGATCCGGAGCGAGCAGCGTGTGGGAATTGTGCGCCAATGGCTTACCCACGATTTTTATCCCCTACCCTTTTGCGAGCAATAACCACCAGTATTACAATGTCTTAGAATTTGAAAAAGAAAACTTATGCTATGTCGTGCCTCAAAATGAATTATTGCCTAAAAAGCTCTTTGAAGTCATTAGAAAGCTCAACCAAAAAGACGAGCAAGACAATAAAAACCTCACCACTATCAGCAACAAATTGCAACAAAAAATCGCTAAAAACGGCGCAAAAACCATCATTGAAACGATTTTGAACACCTAAAATAGCCCATTTTAATCAACAATTAAGCGACTAACCATTAAACTTAAGCGATAAATAAAATAAAATTTAGGATAGCTCAAATCTTTTAAAAAGAAAAGGATAACCCCTTGCAAAACTTTGTTTTTAATAAAAAATGGCTTATCTATTCTAGCCTACTCCCCTTATTTTTTCTTAATCCCTTAGCGGCAGAAGATGATGGGTTTTTTATGGGGGTGAGTTATCAAACTTCTCTAGCCATTCAAAGGGTGGATAACTCAGGGCTTAACGCCAGTCAAGACGCATCCACCTACATCCGCCAAAACGCTATCGCTCTAGAATCTGCGGCAGTGCCTTTAGCCTATTATTTAGAAGCGATGGGGCAACAAACTAGAGTTTTAATGCAAATGCTCTGCCCTGATCCTTCTAAAAGATGTTTGCTTTATGCGGGGGGCTATCCTAAAGAAAATAACGGCGATACAGGCAACAACCCTCCAAGAGGCAATGTCAATGCCACCTTTGATATGCAATCTCTAGTCAATAATTTAGACAAGCTCACCCAACTCATCGGCGAGACTTTAATCCGTAACCCTGAAAATCTTTCTAACGCCAAAATCGTTAATATCAAATTTGGCAATCAAAGCACTGTTATTGCATTGCCTGAGGGTCTAGCCAATGTCATGAACGCTTTAAATGATGATATTACCAACGCTTTAACCACGCTCTGGTATAACCAAACCTTAACGGATAAATCTTTTAGCACCCCTAATGGCAGCCCTGTAAGTTTTAGCCCCGAAGTCTTGCAACACCTTTTACAAGACGGCTTAGCCACAGCAAGCAGTAATCAAACCATTTGCAGCAGTCAAAACCAATGCACCGCTACTAATGAAGCTAACTCTATCGCTCAAAACGCCCAAAACATCTTCCAGGCTTTAATGCAAGCAGGGATTTTAGGGGGCTTAGCCAATGAAAAGCAATTTGGCTTCACTTATAATAAAGCCCCTAATGGCAACAATTCCCAACAAGGCTACCAAAGCTTTAGCGGCCCGGGTTATTACACCAAAAATGACACTACGCAAGCGCCCTTAAAAGACTTACCCGCTGGAGCGACGATTGGATCAGGCAATGGCCAATACACCTACCACCCTAGCTCGGCAGTCTATTATTTAGCTGATAGCATCATCGCTAATGGCATCACCGCTTCTATGATTTTTTCAGGCATGCAAAACTTCGCCAATAAAGCCGCTAAACTGACAGGCACTTCAAGCTATAGCCAGATGCAAGATGCGATCAGCTATGGGGAAAGTTTGCTCAGTAACACCGCAGCGTATGGGGATTTTATCACTAATTGGGTCGCCCCCTATTTGGATTTGAATAATAAAGGTTTGAATTTCTTGCCTAGCTATGGAGAAAAAGCTAATACCAATAATGCAAACCCACAAAATCTAACCCCACAACAAGCCCAACAAGAGCAAAAAGTCATCATAAACCAACTAGAGCAAGCCACAAACGCCCCCACCACCGCACAAATAGACAAGATCTTAGCTAGCCCCTATTCCCCCACGGCAAAAACTTTAATGGCTTATGGGCTTTATCGCTCTAAAGAAGTGATTCATGGGGTGATTGATGAAATGCAAACTAAAGTGAATCAAGTCTATCAAATGGGCTTTGCTAGGAATTTTTTGGAACATAACTCTAATTCTAATAACATGAACGGCTTTGGCGTGAAAATGGGCTATAAGCAATTCTTTGGCAAAAAGCGCATGTTTGGGCTTAGGTATTATGGTTTTTATGATTTTGGTTACGCTCAATTTGGCACAGGATCTTCTTTAGTGAAAGCCACTCTCTCTAGCTATGGAGCAGGCACAGACTTTCTTCTTAATATTTTTACCCGAAAAAGGGGGACTGAAGCGATAGATATAGGTTTTTTTGCCGGCATCCAACTTGCAGGGCAAACCTGGAATACGAATTTTTTAAACCAGGTAGATGGCAACCATCTTAAGCCTAAGGACACTTCTTTCCAATTCCTTTTTGATTTAGGCATAAGGACTAATTTTTCCAAAATCGCTAATCAAAAAAGATCTCGTTTTTCTCAAGGGATAGAATTTGGCCTTAAAATACCGGTGCTTTATCACACCTATTACCAATCAGAAGGCGTTACAGCGAAGTATAGAAGAGCCTTTAGTTTTTATGTGGGCTACAACATAGGCTTTTGATTAAATAAAATAAGGGAAAAATATGATAAAAAAAGCTAAAAAATTTATACCATTCTTTTTAATTGGCTCTCTCTTAGCTGAAGACAATGGATGGTATATGTCTGTAGGCTATCAAATCGGTGGCACGCAACAATTTATCAATAACAAACAACTCTTAGAAAATCAAAACATCATCAACAGCGTGACTCAAAGCGCGATCAATATTGCAGGGCCTACTACTGGCCTTATCACTTTAAGCTCTCAAAGCGTCATTGACGCTTTAGGCTATGGCGTGAGTAACACCGTGGGCAACCAATTAGAAGGCATTTCTAATATCTTAAATCAAATTGGCAAAAGAAAAGACTTTTATTCTAGCCGTCAAATCTCTAGCATTTCCCAGCAAATCATAGGGCTTAAAGGGAGCTCTGATCCTTTAAAAGCCCATTCTTCACAAATCACAGCCAAACTCCTTTCTAACACCCAGAGCGCGTTTGATGAAGGCATCGCGCTAAGCTCTAATATCATTAGCTCTATCAATAGCCTTAATCCTAGCAACAACGCCAAAGAAGTCAAAGCCCAGCTCCAAAACACCGTGCAATCCATGACAGAATTATTGCAACAAATTGAACACAGCATCACTAAAACCGCTAGCACCACTTATGCGCAATCCTTACTCACCAATCTAACCGATGCAGTGAATGCCTCTAGCAATAATACCATCTATGTGAGCGCTTTAAAAAACGCTTTAAACACCCTTGGGGTGGGGTATTTCCCTACAACGACCACAACGCATGTGGTGTTAAACCCGCCGGGACAAATCGTATTTTATCCCACTAATTCCATTTTAGGCTCTACTTCTTCAAACAGCAATAACCAACAACAATACAACAACACCCTTTTAATGAACACCTTACAAGGGGAATTGAGCGCTAATAATAATCCAAATAACCTCAATGGTTGCACCAATCAAGTCCAGTGTTTAGAGCAATTCATTCAAAATTTAGCCCCTTTAGCCGCAACCCCCACTTCAAATAACCAAGCCAACCAACAAGTCCAAGCCATTGCTCAAAAGCTTCAAAGCATTGCCATCAACACTTTAGACAACAATGCGATCAACAACACCACCTATAATTTAAACAACTTGCACAACGCTTTGAATTTCCAAGCCTATGAAAGCACGATAGAACAATACAATAACGCTTTAAAGCAAATTTCTTGGATCAGTTTCACTGAGCCTAAAAACTTGCTCAAAAACACTTCTAATAACTACCAAATCGGCACCGTTACTAACAATCAAGGGCAAAATATCAGCGCCTATGATTGCACAAGCGCTACCGGAAGCCTTTCTAGCGATACTTCTAGCGGGATTTCATGCAAAGCCACAAGCTCCACAAGCAACACAAGCAGTTTTGACAATTCTTTAGTCGCCACCTCCAAAGTCCAAACCATAGGGGGCAAAGAGCAGATCGGCGTGAATTCTTTTAACCTTGTCTCTCAAGTGTGGAGCGTTTATAACTCTTTAAAAACTTCAGAAGCCAATTTGCAAAAAAACGCCAATATCTTATGCGCTAATGGGACGCAATCTGGGACAAGCTCATGCAATAACGCCAGCTCTTCAGGGGGTTTGAGCATCAGCGGGAACGCCCAATTGCAAAATATTTTAAGCTCTACTAATGGGACTAGCGCTAACGCTCAAGCTAAAAGCAACGCTTCCAAGTTAAAAGCGATGGTGGTTGTGAATAATGAAGAAGCTAAAACGACTGACTCCAATCAAAGCAGTGGGGCAACCACTCAATCCCCTAACAACACGGTAATGGGAGCTTTAAACACCGTATTGCAAAATGTCAGCAATTTCCAACAAAGCATTCAAAGCGCTTTTCAAAACCAAGAAAGTAATATCCAAGCTTGGGCGAACGCGATTTATAACACTAATGGGAGTCAGTCGCAAGATATGACGCTTAACACTAACCAAGATTTACGCATCCAATTGAGAGCGAATTTCTACCAGCTCATCAATACCATTAACCAGCAAGTGCCTACAGACATGAACGCTTTAATCAATCAAAGCCAACAAACCCAGCAAACTAGTGGATCAGCGAGCAATAATAACGCATGCGCGGGCGGAACGAATGGGAGTGGTAGTAACTGGTGTTATCAGCAATGGTCAGATTCTAAGGCTTATTACAGCGGGTTACAAAGCGCTTTAGGGTATCAAACACAAGCAACAACTCAAAATGGCAATGGCACGAACAATACCACCTACAATGTCCAACAAATCACGCTCACTAGCGGTGGGTTGCTCAATCAAATTATCACCAATCTTAAGAGCGTTAATGGAGGCAATGGGGGAATCAGTGGAAACGGAAATGGAACCAGTCAAATCAACACAGCCTACCAAATGCTCACAGACGCCAGCGATGGGAAATTAGGGACTTATAGTAGTAGTAATAATAATAGTGGCAGTAATAACGGCTATACGCCATGCAATAGCACCAACGGGAGCAACGGGACGAGTGGGAGCAATTGCTACACCCCTAGCAAACAACAAAACGCCACCACCGCAACCACTAGCGAAACCAACTTGCAAAAAGTCTATAATGACGCCCAAAAAATAGCCAACATTATCGCCAGCTCTGGGAATAATAAAGGCGTTGAAAACGGCTTAAAACAATTCTTTGAAGCGTTAAAAAATAATAGCAACAGTCTCAGTCATTTGTGTAATGGTAGTAGCGGTAGTAGTAGCGCTACTTGCTCCGGTGGGCTTATCAACCTTTTAGGGGCAATCCCCACAAATGGGGTGAGCGATACGAATAATTTAATTAACTTGCTCACTGAATTTATTAAAACCGCCGGGTTTATCCAAAATAATGATAATAATAGCAGTAATGCTAGCCTCACAAGCGCTTTTCAAGCCATTACGAGCGCTATTTCTCAAGGGTTTCAAGCCTTACAAAACGATATTAGCCCTAGTGCGATTTTAACCTTGCTCCAAGAAATCACTTCTAACACCACCACCATTCAGTCATTCTCGCAAACCTTACGGCAGCTTTTAGGGGATAAAACATTCTTTATGGTGCAACAAAAACTCATTGATGCGATGATTAACGCTAGAAATCAGGTTCAAAACGCGCAAAATCAAGCCAATAACTACGGCTCTCAACCCATTTTAAGCCAGTATGCGGCTGCTAAAAGCACCCAACACGGCATGAGCAATGGCTTAGGGGTTGGTTTGGGTTATAAATACTTCTTTGGTAAAGCGAGAAAATTAGGCCTTAGGCATTATTTTTTCTTTGATTACGGCTATAGTGAAATAGGTTTAGCCAATCAAAGCGTGAAAGCGAATATCTTTGCTTATGGGGTAGGCACGGATTTTTTATGGAATTTATTCAGGAGGACTTACAACACTAAAGCGTTGAATTTCGGGCTATTTGCTGGAGTCCAACTGGGTGGCGCAACTTGGCTTAGCTCTTTGAGGCAACAAATCATTGACAATTGGGGGAACGCTAATGACATCCATTCAACGAATTTTCAAGTGGCGCTGAATTTTGGGGTGCGCACCAACTTTGCGGAGTTTAAGCGTTTTGCTAAGAAATTCCACAATCAAGGGGTTATCAGCCAAAAGAGCGTGGAATTTGGGATCAAAGTGCCTCTCATCAATCAAGCGTATTTAAAAAGCGCTGGGGCTGATGTGAGCTACAGAAGGCTTTATACTTTCTATATCAATTACATCATGGGGTTTTAAAAAAGGTGTGTCATGGAAATCTTGCAATTCATCGGCTATGGGAATATGGCTCAAGCGATTTTAGAAGGCTCTCATGAAATTTTATCCAAGCGTTTTATTTTAGAGATTACTGGGCGAAACCCTGAAAAAATCGCCCCCTTTTTGCAAGAAAAAAACATTCAAGCTCAAATCGTGCCTTACAAAAACGCTATTGATATACACCAAAAATTCGTGTTTTTACTTTTTAAGCCTTATAACCTTAAGGATTTTAATTATCAAGGGCAAGCTAAAAGCGTTTTGAGCGCTTTAGCCGGCGTGGGTTTTAAAGCTTTAAGCGATGCGATAAATTCTTTGCATTACCTCAAATGCATGCCCAATATTGCGAGCAAGTTCGCCCTTTCTTCTACAGCGGTGTGCGAAAAATCACCCATGCCTTCAATAAGCCAAAAGGCTTTGAGTATCATTGAGAGTTTTGGGAATTGCGTGCGAGTGGGCAATGAAGAGCAGGTGGATGCTAGCGTGGCGACAAACGGGAGCGCGCTTGCGTTTTTAAGCTTAGTAGCGAGCAGTTTGAAAGACGCCGGTATTAGGGAGGGTCTGAACGCTAAAGATTCTTTAGAATTGGTGAAGATGAGTTTTAAAGGCTTTGCCAAGCTGTTAGAAAAAGAACGCCCCGAGATGATTATAGAGCAAATTTGCACCCCTAAAGGCACAACTATTGAAGGCTTGAGCGTTTTAGAAAAAAAGGGGGTTAGGGGAGTGTTTATCAAAGCATGCCATAAGAGCGTGAAAAAAATGCACCTCTAAAAATTACACTCTTAAAAAATAAGCACGATGCATTTAGACAGGCAGAGTTTAGAAAAAGCCAAGCATTTGATCCAAAGCGGTCTGATTGACACCATAGAAGTGGGCACAATCAAGGGCTTGCAAGAAATCCATCGGTTTTTGTTTGAAGGGTTGTATGAATTTGCTGGGAAAATCAGGGATAAAAACATTGCTAAAGGGAATTTCAGGTTCGCTAGCTGCTTGTATTTGGATTTGATTTTACCCAGAATTGAGAGCATGCCGCAAAGCGATTTCAATCAAATCATAGAAAAATATGTGGGAATGAATATCGCTCACCCTTTTTTAGAGGGTAATGGCAGAACGGCTAGGATATGGGGCTTGATTTATTGCTTAAAAAGGAATTGAAAAAAATCGTGCTTTAAGATAGGATTGATAAAGCCGCTTATTTAAGCGCAATAAAAAGGAGTCCTGTGAATGATTTGGAAATCAAAACGCTTTTAAAAAAGCATTTGAGTTCTAATATTAACGATCCCTTAACTTTCATTAAAGGCATCACGCAGTCGTATTATTATGAAGGGCTTTAAAAAATTCCAAAAAGCATTTTTTCAAATCTTAAAAATACCATTCTTAAAAATTAAAAGCTTTATTTGTCAGCGTTAGAGCGATCTAAAACTGATCCTGTATCCGTTCAATCAAACTCAAAGGCAAGTTAAACGCTTTAATGAGTTCGCTCTCTTTTTGGCGTTGCTCGCCCTTATCCTTTTCATGGTCATAGCCTAACAAATGCAACACCCCATGGATGAATAAAAGAGCGATCTCATCTTCTAATCTATGCCCTAATTTCAGGGCGTTTTCTTGAGCTAATGGCATGTTAATAACCACGCTCCCTAAAGGGGCGTGAGGAACAACCTCTAAAGGGAAGCTCAAAACATCGGTAGCGTAATCGCAATCCCTTAAATCCCTGTTGATCTCTCGCATGGTTTCACCGCTCACTAAAATAAGCTCAATGATTTGAGTGGGGGCTAAAAAATTTGCGATTTTTTCTAATAATAAAAAGTCTGATTCTAGCGGAGTTTGGTTGTCTATTTCTAGCATTAAAGATATAAAAAAGAAGTTTAAAAAAGCCCTAAAATTTAGGGCTTATAAAGATTAAGCGAAAGAACCTTTAATTTGTTCCACCCATTTTGAAATCCTCTCATCCGTCAAATCGTCTTGATTGTCTTCATCAATCACGAGACCGACAAATTTACCGCCTTCTACCGCTTTAGAAGCTTCAAAATGATAACCATCAGTGGGAGTTTGCCCTACCACTTTACCGGCTTTAGCTTTTTCATAGATGTGGAAAATGCCTTCCGCAAAAGTTTCGCTGTAAGTGTCTTGATCGCCCAAGCCTACAAGCCCAATGGTTTTATTCGCAAAATCGCTCGCTTCCAATGTGCCTAAAAAGTCTTCCCAATCTGTTTGCAAATCGCCCGCACCGGCTGTTGGAGCGACTAGAATAACCTTTGTAAAGCTATCAAATTGCTCTTTAGAAGCCTTAGCCACATCAACCACTTCGGCATTACCAATAGCCTTGCTGATTTTTTCAGCGATAGCTTCAGCGTTTCCGCTGTCTGTCCCAAAAAAGATACCAATTTTTCCCATATTCCAATCCTTGTGTTTAAAGATATTAACGCACCCGCTTTATGCGAATGCTTGTGGGCGTAGTTTAGCGCATTTAATTAAAAATCTTGCTTAAAAACCCATTTTGTGCGAATATCGTTTCAATAAAAACCATATTAAAAGCGCTATAAGAACAAAACCAATAAGAAAAAACGAAGAATAATGAGAAAGCCTTTCATACAAAGTTTTCACCCAATCGCTCGCTTGAAAAGAAACGCTCCCCACGATCAGCGCCCACAAAAAACTGGATAAAACATTAAGCCATAAAAATCTTTTTAAAGGGTATTTGCTAAAACCAACCGCCAAAGGCACAACGCTTTTAATCCCATACAAATATTTATTGACAAAAATCATGAGTAAGGCGTAGCGTTTCACCCACAAACTCGCTAAAGCAAGCTTTCTTCTGTGCTTATGAAAATACTTCAAAAACTCTCTTTTTTGATAGCGAGCAAAGACTACAAGAGCCCCACTCCCTATTAAATTCCCTAAAAAAGCGACAAGAATGGTTATTTTTATATCCAAAGCGTGCGTGGTAGCACTCAAAATAGAGGCGATGACAATCCCCACATACCCGCCCCCTAAAGAATACACAAATAAAATGAGATAACCCCACTCCTTAAAACCCTCTTGAAAACGCAACAACGCTTCTTGCATAAAAACCCTCTTTTGATTCGTTTTTATTTTCATGTTATCCAAACTTATTCAACCTATTGGTGATTTAAACGCTATCTTTTAGTATAATGACAGCGTTATCCTAATAACCTAAAAGATATAGAGATGAATACAGAAATTTTAACCATCATGTTAGTGGTCTCAGTGCTTATGGGATTGGTAGGCTTAATAGCGTTTTTATGGGGGGTTAAAAGCGGTCAGTTTGACGATGAAAAACGCATGCTTGAAAGCGTGTTGTATGACAGCGCAAGCGATTTGAACGAAGCAATTTTACAAGAAAAACGCCAAGAGAATTAAAAAGAATAAATAAAAGGACAGAAATGAACCAAGAAATTTTAGATGTGTTGATAGTGGGCGCAGGGCCTGGGGGCATTGCCACAGCCGTAGAATGCGAAATAGCCGGCGTTAAAAAGGTGCTTTTATGCGAAAAAACCGAAAGCCATTCAGGCATGATAGAGAAGTTTTATAAAGCCGGTAAAAGGATTGATAAAGATTATAAAAAGCAAGTCGTAGAGCTTAAAGGGCATATCCCTTTTAAAGACAGCTTTAAAGAAGAGACTTTAGAGAATTTCACTAACCTTTTAAAAGAGCATCACATCACGCCAAGCTATAAAACCGATATTGAGAGCGTGAAAAAAGAAGGCGAATACTTTAAAATCACCACCACTTCTAATACAACCTATCATGCTAAATTTGTAGTGGTTGCGATCGGGAAAATGGGCCAGCCAAACCGCCCTACTACTTACAAAATCCCTGTTGCACTCTCCAAACAAGTGGTTTTTAGCATCAACGATTGTAAGGAAAATGAAAAAACCCTTGTGATCGGCGGAGGCAACTCAGCGGTGGAATACGCCATTGCTTTGTGTAAAACCACCCCTACCACTCTCAATTACCGCAAAAAAGAATTCAGCCGCATCAATGAAGACAACGCTAAAAACCTGCAAGAAGTCCTAGGCAATCACACGCTTAAAAGTAAACTTGGAGTGGATATTGAAAGCCTAGAAGAAGATGGCACTCAAATTAAGGTTAATTTCACCGATAACATGAGCGAGAGTTTTGATCGCTTGCTGTATGCGATCGGCGGCTCTACCCCTTTAGAATTTTTTAAACGCTGTTCTTTAGAACTAGATCCTAGCACCAATATCCCTGTAGTGAAAGAAAATTTAGAGAGCAACAATATCCCTAATTTATTCATCGTGGGCGATATTTTATTCAAATCAGGGGCGAGCATCGCTACCGCTTTAAACCATGGCTATGATGCCGCTATAGAAATCGCTAAAAGGTTGCAGTCTTAAAGCAAACTCACTCAGCAAACGGCTTAACCTTATACAAAAAGAAAAAGAGTGCTATAAGCGTTAAGGCAAAATGCATGGTTATGATAGTTAGGGGCGAAAAATAACGCAATTCCAGACTGCTGAGCGATAAGATTAGCACAGAGACCACGCGCACACCGCTTGATAAAAGCGATGAGAGCGATGAAATGTTGTTTTTAGAAACAAATTTGGAGAATTGATACCCCAAGCAATAACTCATGTAAGTGAAAAACGCCACCATGAGCGCATACACCCCTATGAAACAATAAGGGATATTCATAAGCAATAAGGGGCTAACGCCCAGTAGCACCAAAAGCGAACTTAGGGCGATTTTTTGGCTGTAATTTGAAGCTTTTAAAAAATGAATGAGGATGGAAATCGCTTGAAAAGCGATATAAAATATAAAAAGGTATTGCTCTTTAATGCCTTGTTTTAAAAAATACGCTTGCCACATTTGAAAATGGCTCATAAAAAAGACGGGCGTAATCAAATGCCCCACTACCAAAATTTTAAGCTTGGGGTTATCTTTAAGCTCTTTAAGACTGCCTTTAACTTGCTCTTTAAGGAATTTCAGGCTTTTTTGGCTTTTAAAATCTCCTTGATTTTCTTTAAAATAAATCATGATCATTAACATGCAGAGCATGATTAAAAGAATCCCCACGATATACAGCATCGCATGGACTTTGAGATACAAAAACGACCCCAAAGAACTCCCTATAATCATGCCCAAATAAGCGATTTGATTGTTTTTGGCTAAAAATTGGGACAAATCCTTTTTGTTTTCTTTAATGCTTGTGATGAGTGAAGCTTCAATCGTGCCGCTAGAGCATGCGCTAGACAAACCATACAGACCCCATGCTAAAAGCATGAAAATATAAAGATCAAAAAATAGCACAAACGAAAAGCTAGCGATTAAAAAGACATTAGAAACAAGGAATAAATTTTTCCGGCTCATCAAATCCGCTAAAACGCCGCTTGGGTATTCAGCCACCAGCACACAAAAGCTAAAAAAGGTTTGCACGAGCAAGATTCCACTCAAACTAAGCCCTTTAGAAAGCAACAAAGGGGTTAAAATCGCATGGGGTAAGTTTGAGCGATAATTAAGAGAAATTTCGCCCCATAGTAAGCTAAAATGTTTTTTCTTAAAGTTTCCATTTGAAAATTGTAATTAAAACTAGCTTATAATACAGCGTTATATCTTCTAATTGAAGGGGTATTGATGCTAACCCAATTAAAAACCTATCCAAAATTACTCAAACATTATGAAGAAATCAAAGAAGTGCACATGCGCGATTGGTTTTCTAAAGACAAAGAGCGAGCGAGTCGATATTTTGTGCAATTTGAAAGCTTGAGCTTGGATTATTCCAAAAACCGCCTGAACGATACCACTTTAAAGCTTCTTTTTGAATTAGCGAATGACTGCTCTTTAAAAGAAAAAATTGAAGCGATGTTTAAGGGTGAAAAAATCAACACCACCGAAAAGAGAGCCGTTTTACACACCGCTTTAAGAAGCTTGAATGACACTGAAATTTTACTAGACAACATGGAAGTGTTAAAAAGCATAAGGAGCGTTTTAAAACGCATGCGAGCCTTTAGCGATAGCGTGAGGAGCGGTAAAAGACTGGGCTATACCCATCAAGTGATCACCGATATTGTCAACATCGGCATTGGGGGGTCAGATTTAGGTGCTTTAATGGTTTGCACCGCCTTAAAACGCTACGCCCACCCGAGATTAAAAATGCATTTTGTGTCTAATGTGGATGGCACACAGATTTTAGATGTTTTAGAAAAACTCAATCCAGCCAGCACGCTTTTTATCGTGGCTTCTAAGACTTTTTCCACTCAAGAAACCTTAACCAACGCCCTAACCGCCAGGAAATGGTTTGTAGAAAGAAGCGGCGATGAAAAGCATATCGCTAAGCACTTTGTAGCGGTATCCACCAATAAAGAAGCCGTGCAACAATTTGGCATCGACGAGCATAACATGTTTGAATTTTGGGATTTTGTAGGGGGGCGCTATAGTTTGTGGTCGGCTATTGGCTTATCCATCATGATCTATTTAGGGAAAAAAAATTTTAACGCTCTTTTGAAAGGAGCGTATTTGATGGATGAGCATTTCAGAAACGCCCCTTTTGAAAGCAATTTACCCGTTTTAATGGGGCTAATTGGCGTGTGGTATATCAATTTTTTCCAATCCAAAAGCCATTTAATCGCTCCTTACGATCAGTATTTAAGGCATTTCCCTAAATTCATTCAGCAATTAGATATGGAAAGTAATGGCAAACGCATCAGCAAAAAAGGCGAAATCATCCCCTATGACACATGCCCTGTTGTTTGGGGCGATATGGGCATTAACGCTCAGCACGCCTTTTTCCAGCTCTTGCATCAAGGCACGCATTTAATACCCATTGATTTTATCGCTTCCTTAGATAAAAAGCCTAACGCTAAAGGTCATCATGAAATTTTATTCAGCAATGTTTTAGCGCAAGCACAAGCCTTCATGAAAGGCAAGAGTTATGAAGAAGTGCTTGGGGAATTGCTCTTTAAAGGGTTAGACAAAGATGAAGCCAAAGATTTAGCCCACCACAGGGTGTTTTTTGGCAACCGCCCCTCTAATATCCTTTTATTAGAAAAGATTTCACCAAGTAATATAGGGGCGCTAGTGGCTCTTTATGAGCATAAAGTCTTTGTGCAAGGGGTTATTTGGGATATTAACAGCTTTGATCAATGGGGTGTGGAGCTTGGGAAAGAACTGGCCGTGCCGATTTTACAAGAATTAGAAGGGCATAAAAGCAACGCTTATTTTGACAGCTCCACTAAGCACTTAATAGAATTGTATAAAAATTACAACCAATAAGCTTTGTTTGATAACAAGATAAAACCTCAAAACAATAAAGAAGCTTAACCCCATCCTCAAGCGATCCATTCAAAATCATCCGTTGATCATAACGGATTTTAGCGCCATATATTAGCCATTTGAATTTAAAGAGAGTAAATTTTCCACAAATTAATCGTTTTTAACTTTTAAAAGCTTGACTTTCTCATCATATGCATTATTTTACATATTATAATTATTTCAAAGCTAAGAATAATAAAAATCAAAGAATAGATTTATCTTTAAAAGTATTTGCGTTTATCAATCTCATTTTAGGAGGCATGCATGAAAAAGGCAAGTCAGGTTTTATTCTTTGGGGCATTTTTAAGTTCTTCTTTACAAGGTTTTGAAGCTAAGCTCGTTGGCTTTGTGGATCAATCCAGCACTATCGGTTTTAACCAGCATAAAATCAATAAAGAAAGAGGCATCTACCCTATGCAGCAATTCGCAACGATTGCGGGCTATTTAGGGCTTGGTTTTAGCCTGTTACCCAAAAAGGTTTCAGACCATGTTCTAAAAGGCAAAATAGGGGGCATGGTGGGATCTATTTTCTATGACGGCACGAAGAAGTTTGAAGACGGATCTGTAGCTTACAATCTCTTTGGTTATTATGATGGGTTCATGGGGGGTTATACAAACATCTTACAAAGCGATGATTTAGCGACACAGAACATGAAATACAATAAAAATGTCCGCAATTATGTCTTTAGCGATGCGTATTTAGAATATGCCTATAAAAATTATTTTGAAATAAAAGCCGGACGCTATTTATCCACTATGCCTTATAAAAGCGGTCAAACGCAAGGCTTTCAAGTTTCTGGACAATACAAGCATGCGCGCTTGACTTGGTTTAGCTCATGGGGTAGGGCATTCGCCTATGGTTCGTTTTTGATGGATTGGTTTGCCGCTAGGACCACTTATAGCGGAGGCTTTACCAAAAACGATAAGGGAGGTTACGATAGCCATGGGCAAAAGGTGCTTTATGGCACGCATGCGGTGCAACTCACCTATAAACCTCATCGTTTTCTCATAGAAGGCTTTTATTACCTTTCGCCTCAAATCTTTAACGCTCCGGGCGTTAAGATTGGTTGGGACTCTAACCCTAATTTTAGCGGCACAGGCTTTCGCTCTGATACAGCTATCATAGGGTTTTTTCCCATTTACTACCCTTGGATGATCGTTAAATCCAATGGGAGTCCAGTCTATAGATACGACACGCCTGCCACTCAAAACGGGCAAAACCTCATTATCCGCCAACGCTTTGATATAAACAATTACAATGTTTCAATCGCTTTTTATAAAGTCTTTCAAAACGCTAATGGTTGGATAGGCAATATGGGTAATCCAAGCGGTGTGATAATGTCAGGTAACAGCGTGTATGCTGGTTTTTCAGGCACAGCCCTTAAAAGAGACGCCGCTACCATTTTACTTTCTTGTGGTGGCACTCATTTTGCCAAAAAATTCACATGGAAATTCGCCACACAATACTCCAATTCAGTGGTTTCTTGGGAAGCAAGAGCGATGATCTCTTTAGGCTATAAATTCTCTGAATATCTGAGCGGCAGCATCGATCTTTCATATTATGGCGTGCATACTAACAAAGGCTTTAAACCGGGTGAAAACGGGCCTGTGCCTAAAAACTTCCCTGCCCTTTATTCTGACAGGAGCGCGTTATACACGGCCCTTATAGCGTCATTTTGATACTATGATCACAAAATAGAGTAGGCGTTTTTTAACGCCGTTTCTCTAATTTCTATATATAAATTTCTTTTCAAGCAAAAGCCCTTTTTAAATCATACCCGTTAAGCAAAATATCCATCATCTTTAAATCATCTTTGAAATTGAGCTTTTAGCATTTTTAGAAAATAATAAAGAGTTTGTTAAAAATCAAGCGATAGCTTTTTAAAAACCAAAGCAGAAATCCCAAACATCTTTAGTGTTTGAGCGCTTCACGAACAAGGTCAAACTTTTTTCCTTTAAAGGGGGGTTAAAACCCCTTTTTTAGGCTTTGATATAGGGCGTTTCAGCCAGCGGCGGATAAATTTTATTTTTAAAATAAGCGTTTGAGCAAATCCTAACACTCACTATTAAGACTAGTAGCGCTACAAGCATGAAAAACACGCACAAAATCGCATCAATAGCGTGGTTAAAAAAGGATTTTTGGAGCGTTTTTAGCGCTTTTTCATCGGTAGTGAGCGCGATTTTTTCTTTGATGATTTGCATTTGTGCCACATGCGAGACATTATTAAGCACGCTATCATCGCTCTTTGGCACCACCTTTAAAATACCGCTATAAAAAGTGATCGCTAAAATCAAAACTGCCGGCAAGGCGCTTATCATCGCTCCCTTAAAACGCCCCATTTTAAACAACACCACCGTAACCAACAACAACGCCATGCCCGCTAACATCTGATTGCTCACGCCAAATAAAGGCCATAGCGTATAAATCCCCCCTTTAGGATCAATCGTGCCTTGATACAAGAAATACCCCCACCCTGCCACGCACAAAAGAGTGGCAAAAATCCCAGTCTTATAAGAGCTAAGATTACCCAAAGGCTTATAAACATTACCGAGCAAATCTTGGATCATAAAACGAGCGGTTCGTGTGCCAGCATCCACAGCGGTTAAAATGAACAAAGCTTCAAACAAAATCGCAAAATGATACCAAAACGCCATCACGCTTGGATCCCCTAAAATGCGATACACAATCATCGCTAAACCAATCGCAAAAGTGGGCGCCCCACCGGTGCGGCTCAAAATGGAGCTTTCGCCGATGTTTTTGGTCATCTCACTGATTTCTTCAGCGCTGATATTAAACCCCCATGAGCTAATCACCAAAGCCGCATCAGCTATATCTTTACCGATGCTCACTTCTGGCGAATTGATAGCGAAATAAAGCCCTGGGTGTAAAATCCCTGCACACACCAACGCCATAAGAGCCACAACGCTCTCCATCACCATAGAGCCATAGCCCACTAGCCTTGCGTCGCTTTCTTTAGCGATCATTTTAGGGGTCGTGCCTGAAGAAATTAAAGCATGAAAGCCGCTAATCGTCCCGCAAGCCACCGTGATAAACAAGAAAGGGAACACGCTTCCTGCAAACACAGGCCCACTGCCATCTACAAAGGGCGTGATTTTAGGGATTTGTAAGGGCGGAGCGACAAAAATAATCGCCACAACCAACACCCCTATAACGCCAATTTTTAAAAAAGTGCTTAAATAATCTCGTGGAGCAAGTAAAAACCATACCGGTAAAATAGAAGCCACAAAACCATAGCCCATGATCATCCACGCTAAAGAACTAGAATCAAAGGTGAATATTGACGCTAATTTAGGATCTAAAGAAACATATTTACCCGCATAAATCGCTATAATCAATAGGATAAAGCCAATAACAGAAACTTCCAAAATTTTATGCGGCCTGAAAAACCGCATGTAAAGCCCCATAAGAATCGCAATGGGAATGGTCATAGCGATCGTAAAAAAGCCCCAAGGCGAATGCGCTAAAGCCTTCACCACCACCATCGCTAAAATCGCAATGATAATGAGCATGATCCCTAAAATGCCAAGACTGGCGATCATGCCTACAAATTTACCCATTTCAAGCTTGATCATTTCGCCTAAAGACTTGCCATCGCGCCTAATGGAAGCAAAAAGCACCACAAAATCATGCACGCAACCCCCTAAAACCGAGCCTATCAAAATCCATAAGATAGAGGGCAAGTAACCCATTTGAGCGGCTAATATTGGGCCTACTAAAGGGCCAGCCCCAGCAATAGCAGCAAAATGATGCCCAAAAGTGATCGCTTTATCGGTTGGCACAAAATCCTTGCCATCATTCCTTACGCATGCAGGCGTGGCTCTGTTATCATCTAGCTTTAACACCCTATAAGCGATAAAATGGCTATAAAAACGATAGCCTATGCTATAAATGCAAGCGCTCGCTATTACAAGCCATAGCGTGTTAATGCTCTCGCCCTTGTGTAAGGCTAACACCCCTAAACAGATCGCCCCTAAAATAGCGGCAAAAACCCAAGCCAAAGAAACTAAACTTTTTTGCATGTCCTCTCCATTTAATGATTGTTTAACCATTGTTGTTAATTTCAGCCAGTTCTTTATTATAATTCAAATTTTCTTTGAATAGGGACTGAATGGCTCAAAAACTTTCCATGTAAAGGCTTGGTTTTTCCAAACTTCTAACAATTAAGGTGAATAAGAGCTGTTTTTAAACATGATGCTTTAAAGCGTCATTAATTTTAAGGTATAGCGTTATGGCATTAGATTGGGATTTTATGTTTCGCTCCATCCCTGCGTTTTTTAAGGGGTTAGAACTCACGCTTTATATTTCTTTCTTTGGGATTTTGCTCTCTCTTTTGGTGGGGTTTTTGTGCACGCTCATTTTGTATTTTAAAACGCGCTTTATCTCCCCTATCGTCTATATCTATAGCGAAATCGCCAGGAACACGCCCCTACTCATCCAGCTTTTCTTTTTGTATTACGGGTTGAATGAAATCGGTTTGAGCGCTTTAGAGTGTGCGATTTTAGCGTTAGGGTTTTTAGGTGGGGGGTATATGAGTCAAAGTTTTTTGCTTGGGTTTAAAAGCTTAGCTTCCATTCAAAAAGAAAGCGCTTTGAGTTTAGGGTTTAGCCCTTTGAAAATGGTGTATTACATCATTCTGCCTCAAAGTTTAAGCGTTTCTATGCCTTCTATAGGGGCGAATGTGATTTTTTTACTCAAAGAAACTTCTGTGGTGGGCGCGATAGCCCTAACCGATATTATGTTTGTGGCGAAAGATTTTATTGGCATTTATTATAAAACGACTGAAAGCCTTTTGATGTTAAGCATCACTTACTTGATCGCTTTGCTCCCTTTAAGCGTTTTGTTTGTGATCTTAGAGCGTTTCTTCAAAAAGAAAGTGGCTTAAAAATGGGAGTTTTACTAGAATTAGACAATCTTAAGCGTTTGTTAGAAGGGTTTGAAACCACTCTTTTGATCGCTCTTAGCTCTGCGGTTATTTCCATCATTGTTGGAATGCTTTTGGGGAGCTTGATGGCGTTTGGTTCTAAAATAGTGGTTTTGGCGTGTCGTGTGTATTTAGAAAGCATCCGCATTATCCCGCTTTTAGCATGGCTTTTTATTGTGTATTTTGGGTTAGCGAGCCTGTTTGATTTGCATATTAGCGCTGTTTTAGCGAGCGTTATTGTTTTTAGCTTGTGGGGTGGCGCTGAAATGATGGATTTAACCAGAGGGGTTTTAACTTCCGTGAGCAAACACCAAATAGAAAGCGCTCTGGCTTTAGGCATGGATTCAAAAAGGGTGGTTTTTAACATTATTTTCCCCCAAAGCTTTTTGTCTTTACTGCCCTCAAGCCTTAATTTATTCACGCGCATGATTAAAACCACGGCTTTAGTCTCTCTCATTGGAGCGATTGATTTGTTAAAAGCGGGCCAGCAAATCATAGAACTTAATCTCTTACGCATGCCCAATGCGAGCTTTGTGGTTTATGGCGTTATCTTAATGTTTTATTTTAGTTTATGCTATAGTTTGAGCCTGTATAGTTCCTATTTAGAAAAAAAATTCCAATACATTAGAGGGTAAAATGAGCGTGATTTTAGAAACCAAAGGGTTAAAAAAAACCTATCAAAACCATTTGGTTTTAGACGGCATCAATTTCACTTTAAATAAGGGTGAAGTGGCAGTGATTTTAGGGCCTAGCGGGTGCGGGAAAAGCACTTTTTTAAAATGCCTAAACGGGCTTGAAAAGATTGATGAAGGTGAAATTCTTTTTGAAAACACTAACCTTAACACCAAGGCCACTAATTGGAATAAAATGCGCCAAAAAATAGGCATGGTGTTTCAAAATTATGAATTGTTCCCGCATTTAAATGTGCTAGATAATATCTTACTTGCTCCTTTAAAAGTGCAAAAACGATCCAAAGATGAGGCCCTTTCTCAAGCCATAGAGCTTTTAAAACGAGTGGGTTTGGAGCGCAAACAACAAGCTTACCCTAAAGAATTGAGCGGCGGGCAAAAACAGCGAGTAGCCATCGTGCGTTCTTTGTGCATGCGGCCAAAAATCATGCTTTTTGATGAAGTGACCGCCTCTTTAGACCCTGAAATGGTTAAAGAAGTTTTAGAAGTGATTTTAGAATTAGCCACAACGGGCATGAGCATGGTGATTGTAACGCATGAAATGAAATTCGCGCAAAAAATCGCTCATAAAATCGTGTTTTTTGATAGCGGTAAGATCGCTGAAGAAAACAGTGCTAAAGAATTTTTTAATAACCCAAAATCTCAAAGAGCGCAAAAATTTTTAGAAACTTTTCATTTTTTAGGGAATTGTTAAATAAAGTTTGCTAAAAAGATGATTTTAATTTCAAAAAAAAAGGTGTTTTTATGAAAACAAACGGGCTTTTTAAGGTATGGAGGCTGTTTTTAGTTTTAATCGCTTTAGTCTTTAGTGCATGTTCTGATAGCCATAAAGAAAAAAAGGACGCTTTGGAAGTCATTAAACAAAGAGGGGTTTTAAAAGTGGGGGTTTTTAGCGATAAGCCTCCTTTTGGCTCTGTGGATTCTAAAGGGAAATATCAAGGCTATGATGTAGTCATTGCTAAACGCATGGCCCTTGATTTATTGGGCGATGAAAATAAGATTGAGTTTATTCCTGTAGAAGCTTCAGCTAGGGTGGAATTTTTAAAAGCCAATAAAGTGGATATTATCATGGCTAATTTCACGCGCACTAAAGAAAGAGAAAAAGTCGTGGATTTTGCTAAGCCGTATATGAAAGTCGCTTTGGGGGTGATTTCTAAAGACGGGGCCATTAAAAATATAGAAGAGTTGAAAGATAAAGAGTTAATTGTGAATAAAGGCACGACAGCGGATTTCTATTTCACTAAAAATTACCCCAATATCAAGCTTTTGAAATTTGAGCAAAACACAGAGACTTTTTTAGCCCTTTTAAACAATAAGGCTATCGCTCTAGCCCATGACAACACTTTATTGCTCGCTTGGGCGAAACAGCACCCTGAGTTTAAATTAGGCATTACAAGCCTTGGCGATAAGGATGTGATCGCTCCAGCGATTAAAAAAGGCAACCCTAAGCTTTTAGAATGGTTGGATAACGAAATGGATTCCCTCATTTCTAGCGACTTCTTAAAAGAAGCTTATAAGGAAACTTTAAAGCCTGTTTATGGCGATGGAATCAAACCGGAAGAAATCATTTTTGAATGATTTTTTAGGCTTTGTTTTCTTGATGGAGCGTGTTTTGATTGTTAAATTAGCGGTTTTGTGATCTTTTTGTTTTTAATTTTGAGATATATTTGTTTGATTTTACATTGAAAGGATTTGTTGATGAATCATTTTTATAAGCGTTGTTTGAAATTTTCATTGGTTGGGTTGCTAGGGCTTTTGAGCGTTCAGCTTGATGCTAGGAGTTTTGTTGATGGGGATTTAGACATTCAAAAATTCAGCTATGAAGATTCTCTGCTTAAAAAGGGAGACCCTAATGGCATGCATAAGGTGCAGGTGCGAGATTATAAAGGCAAAATGCAAGAAGCTGAGATCCACTCAGAAATACGCATCGCGCTCAAACCGGGAGTTAAAAAAGAAGTTAAAAAAGGCAAGATTTATAGCACTCAAATCAATGATGGCATGTGCTATGCTTTTAGAATGCTCCAAACCGGCGATAATACCACAGGTCTTGATCCTAAAGAGTTCCCCAAGCAAAGCCGTGAAAAAAAGGGCCGAGTGGTTACTTTAATCGGTAAAGATGAAGTGCCTTATCTTATTTTAGAAACAGATTGCCAAGTGGGCGATATTGCAAAGATCTCTTTAGTGGGTAATTTTGATGGCACCGGTTTTCTTACAGAATATAAATTCAAAGACGCCAAACCTATTTACTAGTCTTTATTCTTTGCTTCATTCTTAAAATCTCTTAATCTTTTGTGGTTAGGAGATTTTTCTTATTCGTTGGGATATTTGTGATCGCATCTTAAAAATTTTAAAATGCATGCCTTTTGATTTCAAACGCTAACCAATCAAACCTTATTTAGCATTTTTAAATTTTTAAAAACAAGCTAAAAGAAAAACAAAGAAAGTAAAAGAGAAACCCCCCCTTTTTTAGGAGTTTTCTTCTTGCTTATACCCTTTAAGCGCAAAGAAGAGGATATAAAAATAGCATAACAACGGCACACCATAAGCGTAGAGCAAATTTGACTCGGTTGCTGTTAGCATGTCTGTAACCACGCCTTGAATGGGAGGGATTAACGCTCCTCCTACAATCGCCATGCTAATCACCCCAGAAGCCTTAGAAGTGAGATGCCCTAAATTGAGCGTAGCCAAAGAAAAGATTGTAGGGAACATGATAGAGTTGAAAAAGCCCACAAAAGTCAGAGCGAATAAAGCGATCTTGCCTCCAATGACAATGGCTAAAGCAATGAGAACAATAGAGCTTAAGGCGTTGAAAGCCAGGTATTTGTTAGGGGTAATTTTATTCATCAAAACACTGCCTAAGAAACGGCCCACCATCGCACCGCCCCAATAATACACCAAGTAATGCGCGCTTGATTGAGGGTCTAAATTCAAAAGCTTTTCAAAGCTTAGCACCAAGAATGAGCCAATCGCAACTTCTCCCCCCACATAGAAAAAGATTCCTAAAGCCCCAAAAACAAAGTATTTGTGCGAAAACAGGATTTTTTGCGTCGTCTCTTTGGGCATTTCTTTTTCCACATCAGGCAATTTCAAAAGATGCATAATGAGCGCTAAAAGAAGCGAAAACACTGCCAAGCCCAAATAAGGCATTTGAACGCTTTTAGCGTCCGCTAATTTATCTATCAAACTCGCATTATCGCCCATTTTAGTTGTGCTAAAAATCAACAAGCTCCCAAAAATAGGCCCTAAAGTCGTGCCAAGCGAATTAAACGCCTGGACTAAAACCAAGTTTCTGGCTTCTTTACCTTTTGAAAGCAAGGTTACAAAGGGATTACCGGCGGTTTGTAAGCACACAATCCCGCTCGCTAAAATAAACAACGCCCCCAAGAAAAACCCGTAAGAGCCAAAATGCGCCGCCGGATAAAACAACGCGCACCCGCTCGCTGTGATCACAAAGCCAAGCACCACGCCAAAAGGGTAGCCGATTTTACTGATCACATTCCCAAAAACGCCTCCCATGATGAAATACGCCCCAAAAAAGCAAAATTGAATGAGCGAAGCTTCAAAATAGGTCAAGTCAAAAATGGGTTTTAAATGCGGGATTAAAATATCGTTTAAAACCGTGATAAAACCCATTAAGAAGAATAACGCTGTTAAACTCCCCAGCGCCAAAGTGTTAGAAGTTTTTTGCATACCATTTCCTTTGATTGAACTGATACAATAATAATAATGCTATTGTAATTGTTTTGAGATAATAAACTACCCAAATTAAGGAAAAAAGCCACAAAATGGGTAAAAAATGCAAAGATCTTTTAAAAGAGCTTAACGAAAGATAAACACAGAAACAGAAATAATGCAGAGAATGATAATACCAGAATTGATGGCTTTGAAGTCTTTTTGAACCAATTTGATAATACCATAAGACAAAAAGCCAAAGGCTAAGCCATCGGTAATGGAGAAGGTTAAAGGCATCATCACCACGGTTAAAAAAGTGGAAACGCTAACGGCCATGTCTTTAAAATTCACCCCCTCTAACACGCTAAACATCAAAACCCCTACTATCACTAGCACCGGATAAATCGCATTGCTGGGAATAGCTTTTAAAAGAGGCAAACAAAAGAGCGTTAAAATAAAAAATAGCCCGGTAAAAACCGCTGTAAGCCCTGTGCGGCCCCCCTCTTCAACCCCGCTCGCGCTTTCTATAAAAGCAGTCGTAGTAGAAACGCCCACTACCGCGCTCCCTAAAGAAGCCACCGCATCCGCTTCTAAAGTCCTTTCTAATTCCTTGTTTTTTTCTTCATCATTGAAAAAATCAGTCTTGTGGCCAATCCCTGCAAGCGTGCCTAAGGAATCAAACAAATCGGTTACAAAAAAAGTGATGATAACCGGCACTAACGCTAAAGTGAAAGCCCCACTCGCATCAAAAAAAATGCCCTTAAAGTCTAATTGAAAGGCGATAGGGCTAATGCTAGCGGGCATGGAAAAAAATTCGCTAGGGTAAGGAGCTAGCTTTAAAACCCATGCGAGAATGGAAGTGATTAAGACCGCTATAATAAAAGAACCCTTGATTTTGAGCGTGTAGAGCGCAAAAGTTAAAACGATCCCCACAACCCCCAATAACACATGCGGATCGCTGAAATCGCCTAAAGTTACAAGCGTAGCCTTATGGGTAACTACAATATGCATTTCTTTAAGGCCAATAAATGCGATAAAAGCCCCTATCCCCGCACTCACCGCACGCCTTAAATCGCTAGGGATGCTTCGCATGACCCAACTTCTGAATTTGGTGAAAGACAGGATCACAAAAATCGCTCCAGAGAGCGCTACGATGCCTAAAGCGCTCTGCCAAGGGAGTTTTAGTCCTTGAACCAACCCAAAGCTGAAATAAGCTGACAGCCCTAAGCCCACGCTCATAGCGATGGGGGTGTTTGCCCACAACCCGTTAAACACGCTCGATAAGATGGTGATAATGGCCGTTGCACTCAAGAGGGCTTCATAAGGCATGTTGGCTTGAGAAAGGATAAGCGCGTTTAAGGGCACGATGTAAATCATGGTGATAAAGGTCGTTAAGCCCGCTCTAAACTCGGTGGCAATGTTAGTGTTGTGTTCTTTAAGCTTGAAAAACCCCATGTTAGATAACTCCTTACTATTTGGTATAGATTAATTTAATAAGGGGCTTTGGAACTATACTACCACTATTTTATTTTAAATTGCCTTAAGACGCTTGATTGTGTTGTTTAAATCAAGAGGAGTGGGTAAAAAACCCTTTTTTTAAAAACCCCGCTAAAAAATGATCGTTTTTAATGAAAGCCACAAAAAAGCTCATCTTGTAAGGTAATTCTACTCTTTAATGGTTTTTGAGAGAGCGTTTTTTTAAATTTGAAAAGATTGCTGTAAAACAAACACCCCCATAAGAGCGATTATGGGGATAAATTCTAAAAAGGAGTTTGCCATGGAAAATTAAAAGTGGCGAAAACATTATACCTTAAAATTTCTTTTTTAGAGTTTAATGATTGTTTTTTGAAAATTTTTAGCTTCAGAGATTTTTTAGAAGTTTAACCCCCCCTTTTTTTAAAAAGAGAGTTTTTAATAAGCAAACACATAATTGAGATACACGCTATAAAGCCTTCGGTATTCTAGTTTAGTGTCTAGAAAAGAATAATAATTCGTGTTAATGGTGGGGATTTTCACGCCCAATTCCATGCCATGTTGAGCCGCATGATGACTATCTTTCTTCTTAGGTCTAGTGAGATTGGTTCTCAAGCCTAAATTGAATAAAAATTGGAAATTAGCCGTATTCACTTTAGCGCTATAGACATTGCTGATGGTTTTTAAATTCACAAATTGAGAATTAAGCCATGAAGTCCCTGCTAGCGCGATGCCTCCAAAAAGCCCCACTGAAATCTTGTTATTCTTGCCTAAGAAATTGGTGTTTTTATCATTGATGAAATTAAACAATAAATCACTACCCACCCCATAAGTCCATACATCAGAAGCCGAGTTAAAGAAATTGGATTTGATATAGGCGTGGTTGTAATCAAAGAAACCATAATACCTTAACCCCCATCTTTTCTTTTCTCCAAAAAATTGCTTATAACCCGCTTGCACGCCAAAGCCATTCAAGGCGCCGTTATTCGTGGCTGAAGAAACGATCATGCCTACATTCCCAAAAGGGTTATTGCCAAGTTCTTGAATAAGGGTGCTAGCGAGAGTTTGCGCTTCATTGATTTGTGGCGTTTGGCTATCAAAAGAAGAGTTGCTTTTTTTTAGCGAAGCTAGAGTTTCTTCCACGCCCGCGCAGCCTTTCCCCCAGTTGCTCTTTTGATTTTGCATTGCCATGTTCGCACCACTCACGCCGCTTGCATCGCATTTCCCTATGTAGTCTTTAAGATGACCTGAAGAAAGTTTGCCAAAATCGCTCTCCACTTGATTAGCCAGCTTTAAAATTTCTGCTTGAGATTGGGCGTTTTTGAGCATTTTTTGAGCTAAAGCCGTAAGACTGCTAGGGGTGTTAAGGTTGAAATTATGAGGTTGTGTGATATTTTTTGGTTGGTTGGCGCTGAGTTGTTGGGTTTTTTTAACGATTTCTTGTGCGTTATTGAGCATGTCTGAAGCAGCGCTAAACTCTTTGCCAAAAGTCTCGCATGCATTTTTGCCGCCACCGGCTATTTGCCATGAAGGGGCGTTTGTGGTAGTCATACCATTACCACTAGATCTCGCTATCAATACGGGGCAATAATCTTTAAGGGTATTGACAATCGTTTGCGCGTAAGTTAAAAGATTGTGTGCACCGTTTGTTGTATCGATCACAGAAGTTGTCGTTTTAGTTTCATTATCTTGTTGATCCACTGAAGTGGTTACATGCGCTTCTAATTTGTCGCCTTTGCTTGTTAAAGGGGCGAGTCCGGCTTCTTTTAGAGCTTTTGAAAGGATTTGATAGGCTTCATGGATTTCTTCGTATTGCTTAATGGATAGAGAACTGTTTTTGGCTGCTGGCAAAGTATTCGTGCCGCCAATAACTTTGCCAGCAGCGTTTATGGTCCCACCGCAATTGATTTTAGTGCCGTTGCCATTCTCATCGGTGTAGTGGAAAATTTTGTGTGATTCACCTGGGGTTTTCATATAGCCTCCACACACGACTGCATAGCCGATGCTATTCCACAGCCCTAGCACCGATCTCAGCGCTAAAAGCGTGGCTTGATAAGCGGGGGATTGGGTCGTCCCACTGGTTAATTTCTTTGCGCGTTCGTTCAAATTATTAACCGCTTGGTTGATCGCTTGCGCGCTTGTTTTTGAGCCTGAGCCATTATCGTTGGTTAAAAGCCTGCTTAATTTTTCATAAGAGTCTGAAAGTTTTTGCACCTTGTCGGCGTTTTTCACTTTCTGAACCGCTTCACCGATTTGATAACCCACGCTTAAAAAAACGCCGTTGTCTTCAGCATGGAGCAATGACGCCGCAAGAGTTAGAGAAAGCAGAATCGTTTTTTTCGTTTTTTTCATAAAATGTTCCTTAAAGTAATGTTTTATTGCAAAAATGTATCAAAATGAGAACTTATTTACAATGCGTTTAATTATAGCATAAATTTATTGAATTTTGAATAAAATGTTACTTTTTTAAATTGTGAAATGAGGATTTTATATTATTTTTGTATAGAATTTTATTTTTGTTTGTGTTGTTTTAGGTATCGTTTTAACGCTCAAACCCCCTAATTTGGCCAAACAAAAATCAAAGGCTTTTATCAAAAGATTTAAAATGATTTCGTCATTGCGTCATCATCTCTAAAGCTAGAGTTATCATGTTATCAAAGCTTTCCACCCTTTCTTTAGGGCTTAAGGCTTCTTTAGTGGTTAAATGATCTGAAACCGAGCATAAGCATAAAGCCTTAGCGTTCAATTCCATCGCCGTGGCGTATAACCCTGCCGCTTCCATTTCAATAGCCAAGTGGTTGTATTGGGCCATTAAATCAAAGGCATGCGTTTCAAAGGAATAGAAAAAATCGCTTGAAAAAACATTGCCCACTTTCAAATCAATACCCAAACGCTTTGCTGTTTGATACGCTCTTAAACCCAATTCAAAATCAGGCGTCGCACTCAAATCGTGGTTTAAAAAACGCACCCGATTGGTTTTGGAATCCGTTGAAGCTCCAGTTGCCATGATAATGTCTTTCAGGCCAACTTTTGGGCTAATAGCCCCACAAGTGCCAATCCTTAAAAGCTCTTTAACCTGATAGATTTTAATAAGCTCCGTTACATAAATCGTGCATGACGCAATGCCCATGCCATGCCCCATTAAAGAAATCCCCTTACCCTTATACTTCCCGCTAAAGCCTAGCATGTTACGCACATTCGTGATCTCTTTGGCGTCTTGTAAAAAATTTTTCGCAATGTAGCTCACCCTTAAAGGATCGCCGCATAAAAGGCATTGAGGATAAAAATCGCCGATTTTGGCGTTAATGTGAGGAGTCATGGTTGTCCTTTAAAGTTTAATAAGTTTTTGCCATAATCTAAGGGGCTTAATCCTAAAAAATAAGCGATACTTTGCCCAATATCCGCAAACGACTCGCTCTTGCCTAAAAAGGCTGGTTGTAAATCTTTATGATAAAACAAAACAGGAATGTATTCTCGGGTGTGATCCGTGCCTTTAAAGCTGGGATCACACCCATGATCGGCGCAAAGAATGAGCAAATCGTTTTCCCTTAAATTTTCTAAAATCTCTTTTAAGCGCGCATCAAAACACTCTAAAGCGTTAGCATACCCGCTAATATCACGCCTATGCCCATAATCGCTATCAAAATGCACAAAATTCGTAAAAATCAAGCTGTTGTTTGGGGCGTTTTTGACCTGCTCTAAAGTAACATCGCATAACTCCATTAAACTACCGGCTTTGAACTTTTGAGTGATCCCCACATGAGCGTAAATATCAGCGATTTTTCCAATGCTAATGACTTCGCCCTGCTTTTCTTCAATGAATTTTTCAAAAAGCAATTTTTTATGGGGCTTTATCGCATAGTCTTTGCGGTTAGCGGTGCGTTTGAAATCCTCTCTATTAGCGCCAATAAAGGGTCTTGCGATCACTCTGGCAATCTTTAAAGGCTCTAGAATTTGAAACGCTTCTTCACAAAGAGCGTATAAATTATCAAGCCCGAACTTTTCTTCATGCGCAGCGATTTGAAACACCGAATCCGCTGAGGTGTAAAAAATGGGGTATAAAGTTTCTAAATGCTTTTCGCCTAAATCTTTAATGATTTCTGTCCCTGATGCGTGGCAATTCCCTAAATAGCCCTTAATCTTAGTTTTACGCATGATTTCATCTAAAATTCCTTTAGGGAACGAATGATTTTTGTCTTTAAAATACCCCCACTCAAAAAGAACGGGCACGCCCATCATCTCCCAATGCCCAGAAATCGTATCCTTAGCACTAGAAAGTTCCTGTGCGTAAGCGTAAGCCCCTATTAAATTAGGTTTAGATTCAAAGCCTAAGGGCAATTCATTCGTGGCTTTTAACGCGCTCAACCCTAAACCCAAACTCTCTAAATAAGGCAGTTTCAAAGCCCCATTGCGATCACTAGAATCAGCCAAGTTGTTGAAACAAGCCTTAGCGATATTGCCTAAAGTGTTCGCCCCACAATCGCCAAAATCTCTAGCGTCTTCACTAGCCCCTATACCAAAAGAATCCAATAATAAAACCACCACTCTTTTTTGCATGTTTTGTCCTTTTAATGAGCGTTTAGTCCTATGAATAACCCGGCGATAGTCGCGCTCATGAAATTAGAAAGCGTGCCTACAAGCACCGCTTTTAAAGCAAGCCTTACGATGAAATCTTTCTTTTTAGGCACTAAATTGCCAAGCCCCCCAATGAGCATAGCGACTGAGCTTAAGTTAGCAAACCCGCACAACGCAAAAGTGATGGTCGCTTTAGTTTTCTCGCTCAAGATTAAAGGAGGGTTATCGCCCAAATAAGGTAAAAATTGCATATAGCCCATAAATTCATTGAGCGCGATTTTAATGCCTATGATTTCTCCAGCAATCCCAGCCTGGCTCCAAGGAATGCCTAACATAAAGGCTAAGGGTTTTAAAAGCGTGCCTAAAATTAACCCTAAAGACAAATGCTCCATGCCTAAAAACCCCCCTACAACCCCTAAAAGCCCGTTAATGAGCGCAAGCATCCCCACAAAGGCTAAAAGCATCGCTCCCACATGCAAAGCTAGATTTAGCCCTGTGCTTGCCCCATTAGCGATAGCTTCTATGGCATTGACATGCTTTTCTGCAGAAACATCTGCACGGCTAGAAATGGTTTCGTTTTGCGGGTAAATAATTTTAGCGAACAACAAACCCCCAGGAGCGGACATAAACGAAGCGGCTATTAAATAAGGTAAAGGAATGCCCATGCTCGCATACCCGGCCAACACAGGCCCCGCAACGCTAGCCATGCCCACGCACATGACTGCAAAAATCTCTGAATCGCTCATGCTTTTCAAATAAGGTTTAATGACTAAGGGCGCTTCTGTGTGCGCTACAAAAATATTAGCCGCTGCACTCATGCTTTCTGCTTTAGAAGTGCCTAAGCATTTTTGCAACGCCCCACCGATGAGATTGATCACTAAAGGCATGATTTTTAAATAGTATAGAAGTGAAATCAAGCTAGCAAAAAAGATAATGATCGCTAAAACATTGATCGCAAAGATAAAGCCTCCTACCCCTTGATCGCCCTTAGCGTTTGGAGCGAGATTGCCAAACAAGAAACGCACCCCTTCATAGCCATAACCGATCACGCTTTGTATGCCACTGGCTAAACCTTGCAGCATTTCCCTACCCAAAGGCACATATAAAGCCAACGCCCCTAAAGCCACCTGGATCACAAACGCGCTGACAATCGTGCGATAATTAATAGCCCTTTTATTGCTAGAAAACGCCCAAGCAATAAGAAAAAGCACCGCCATCCCTACAACACTAAAAAGAGAGCTAAAAATCATCGTCAAATCCCTAAATGTAAGAAATTAAAAGATGCAGAGTTATTGTAGTTGAGTTTTGCTAAAAAAAAGATTAAACAGATATCAAATGAATTTCAAATCAAATCATGGTGTCAAGAGGGGGACTTGAACCCCCGACCTCCGGCTTATGAGACCAGCGCTCTAAACCAGCTGAGCTACCTTGACACAAGCAATTTTATAAAAAATAAAGAATGAAATTATACAAAAAATTTTCTTAAAAATCCATTAAAATTACATTAAACTTTTATTATTAATCCTACTTTCCTAAATTAATGATAAAAATTAGATATTTTCTTGTAAAATAACCCGCATGTTTAAGAAAATTTTTCCATTAGCGTTAGTGTCGTCGTTGCGGTTTTTGGGGCTTTTTATTGTTTTGCCTGTCATCAGTTTGTATGCGGATAGTTTCCATTCAAGCAGTCCCTTACTCGTGGGGTTGGCTGTGGGCGGAGCGTATCTTACGCAAATTGTTTTTCAAACCCCCATGGGCATTCTTAGCGATAAGATAGGCCGTAAAGTGGTGGTTATGGTATGCTTGTTGTTGTTTTTAGCTGGCTCGTTAGTGTGCTTTATAGCAAATGATATTGTTTGGCTCGTTATAGGGCGCTTCATTCAAGGCATGGGGGCTTTAGGGGGGGTTGTTAGCGCGATGGTGGCGGATGAAGTGAAAGAAGAAGAGCGCACCAAAGCGATGGCGATCATGGGGGCGTTTATTTTCATTAGCTTCACTATAAGCATGGCCATAGGCCCTGGGGTTGTGGCGTTTTTTGGGGGGGCAAAATGGCTCTTTTTACTCACTGCGATCTTAACTTTATTGAGTTTATTGATGCTTTTAAAAGTCAAAGACGCCCCTAAAATTTCTTACCAGATCAAAAACATAAAAGCTTACCAACCCAACTCTAAAGCCTTGTATCTTTTGTATCTGAGCTCTTTTTTTGAAAAAGCGTTCATGACGCTTATTTTTGTGCTGATCCCTTTAGCCTTAGTGAATGAATTCCATAAAGATGAAAGCTTTTTGATCTTGGTGTATGTGCCTGGAGCCTTATTAGGGGTTTTAAGCATGGGAATAGCGAGCGTTATGGCTGAAAAATACAACAAGCCTAAAGGGGTAATGCTTTCTGGTGCGCTGTTGTTTATTGTGAGTTATTTGTGCTTGTTTTTAGCCGACTCTAGCTTTTTAGGGAAACATTTATGGCTCTTTATTCTTGGGGTGGCGTTTTTCTTTATTGGCTTTGCCACCTTAGAGCCTATCATGCAATCTTTAGCGTCTAAATTCGCCAGAGTGCATGAAAAAGGCAAGGTTTTAGGGCAATTCACCACTTTTGGCTATTTAGGGAGCTTTGTTGGGGGCGTGAGCGGAGGGTTGAGCTACCATCATTTAGGCGTTTCTAACACAAGCTTAATTATTGTAGCTTTAGGGCTTATTTGGGGACTATCGCTCTTTTTACTCAACAACCCTTCCAAGCAAAAAAATGTCTATTTCCCCTTAGACGCTTATAATGAGGAACAATTTGAAACTTTAGGGGACAAAATCATTGAATGGTATGTTAATATTAGCGAAGAAGTCATTATTGTGAAATATAATTCCGATCACATTAGCGAAGAAGAAATCATTCACTTATCGCAAAATTTCAGAAAATAAAATAATTAAGGATCAAAAATGACCTATGAAATTTCTAAAAAAGTCTTACACATTGTGGGCAAGACAAACGCCGCTTACAAACTCATAGAAGAAGGCGATAAAGTCTTATTAGGATTGAGCGGGGGCAAGGATTCTATCATGCTCGCTTGCATCTTAGCCAGGATGCAAAAACATGCCCCTTTCAAATTTGATTTTAAAGCGGTTACCGTGCATTATGGTTTGGGCGAAGATTTGAAATGGTTGAGCGATTTGTGCCAAGAGCAAGGCATTGAGCATGAGATCATTTACACCCAAATCGCTGCCACAATCAACGAAAAACGCCGTGAAAAAAGCTCGTTTTGTTCGTTTTGTTCTCGTTTGAGGAGAGGGACTTTGTATTCTAAAGCTTTGGAAGAAGGCTATAATAAAGTCGCTATCGCGCACCATTTAGATGATGCAGTAGAGAGCTTTTTTATGAATTTCACTTATAACGGGAGTTTAAGGAGCATGCCCCCCGTTTATAGGGCTGAAAACGGCTTATTGGTGATCCGCCCTTTGATTAAGGTTCGAGAAGCCAGTAGCATTCATTTTGTCACTTCTCAAAATATCCCAGTCGCCCCTGATTGCAATTGCCCGGCCAAACAGCCCACCTCTGATAAGCCCCCTATCGCACGATTAGCCACTAAAAATTTCTTAAAAGAAATGCAAAACTTGCACCCTCATTTCTTTGACAGCTTAGAAAACGCGTTTAATAATGTTCAAGCCAACAGCTTTAGCGACTCTAAGTATTTAGACGCTTAAGCTTTCATTCAAGCTTTTTTGTTGAGTATTTTGATCGCGATCGTGAATAATACCCCTTCAAAAATAGCCGCCATGAGCAATGCGTAGTAGGTGTTTTGTGAGATCGCTTGCGCTTTTAAGCCTACCGCCGCAGTGGTTACTAAAAAAGTTAAAGGCATAGAAGCCCCTAAAGCGAATGAAAATAAATGCTTAGCCTCTTTAAAGTATTTGTGCCACAATAAGATTGAAGTGATTAAGTGCAAACTCAACATCGCTATGACAATCAATATCCCTTGGAGAATCAAATGCGGGTTTAAAAACACTAATTTTAAGTCTAAAGTAGAGCCTACATGAATGAAAAACAAAGGCACAAAAAACCCAAAACCCACATCATTGAGCTTGTGGATCAGCTCTGATTTATGAGGGAAAAAAGTAGAAACCACCAACCCTGCTAGAAACGCCCCTAAAACCATTTCTATTTTGAGCCACACCACGATCGCAATCAAGGAAAAAAAGAGCATGAGCGAAAAACGCACATCTTGGTTAAACTGACTGCTTTTAGGCATCACAAAAAGCTTTAAATGCGGGAACCACCAAAACAAAGTCTTAAAGATTTGAAACGCTACGATAATTAAGATTAAAAAAACAATGAGAATGCCTAAATCTTTAATCAAATCCATGCCCAAACCATGCGAATACACCCCATCCACGACCACCAAACCAAAAATGCTTAATAATTCCCCAATAACGCCCACTTTTAAAACCAAATCAAGCCACAAAATCTCTTTACGATAATCTTTGACTAAAGTCATGATCATGCCCAAGCTAATGATAGGGAAAATCACCATAAAAATAGGCTCTAAATTAAGGCTAAAAGTAAGGATGAACGAAAGCGTGTATAAAATCAACAGATAAGCAAAAATGCGTTTTAAAAGAGAAACCCCTAATTTTTTAAACAAATAAATCTCTACTTCCAAACCGCATAAAAACATTAAAAATAAAAAGCCAATCTCAGACATGATTTCAAAGCCCTTAGTAGGCTCAATAAAACCCACATACGCCCCAACAGACCCAAATAAAATCTCCACAACCGTGATAGGCAAACGAGAGATTCTAGACATATAAGGAGCCATCACAATTAAAAGCATAATGAGCGCGAAAGTGAAAAATTCTGCATGCATGTCTTAATTTTACCTTATTTATTGATTAAGTTTTCAAAGCGATAGGGTTTTTCTCTTTATAAGTGGTAAAAACCCCTTTTTTGATTTCGTAACAAGTTACCCCTAACGCTACTAAAAACGCTAAAAATTGCGCGATAGGGTAAGTTACCCAAACGCCATTAATCCCATAGAAATGACTTAAAATCGGCAATAAAATAACTATAAACCCTAGCGTGTGTGAAAGGGTGATGATAAACGAACTTTTAGCGCGTTGGATGGATTGGAAAAACACCGCGCACAACAAAGTCATGCCTAAAAAAACATAGCCAACATAATAAATATTCATCGCTCTTTTAGTCTCTTGCATAAAGAGCGCATCTTGTTCGCTTGGCTGCAAATAAAGCTTGATTAAAAATTCATCTAAAAAGTAATAAGCTCCGTAGAAAACAACCCCTATACAAAACGCCGCTTTCAAACCAAAGGCAAACACCTCTTTCATGCGTTCTAAATTTCTAGCCCCATAGCTAAAGCTCGCAATCGGTTGGATGCCTTGAGAAATCGCAAATAAAGTCGTAAAAAAGATGATCGCATTATACATAACGATCCCATACATGCTCACAAACCTTTCCCCTGCAGTGTGCATGATAGCGGTATTAAACAACAAAATCATAACAGAAGCGCTAAATTCTGCCGTGCTTTGAGGCACGCCGCTTTTGGCTGAAGAAATGACTGAAGACAAAGAAAAACGCTTGATGAAATACAATTGCCCTTTTTTAAACCAAAAATGCTGCATTAAGACTAAAACCCCTATCGCATGCCCTATCACGGTGGCTATCGCACTGCCTTGAACCCCCACTTCCAAAACAAAAATAAACAAGTAGTTGAAAAAGATATTCGCTAACGAACCAACCAGCATCGCCACCATCGCTAAAATGGGGCGTTTGTCATTCACCACAAAAACATCCGCCAAAGGGTGCAAAACCATAAAAACCGCGCCCATTAAAATGATTTCAATGTAGCGTTTGGACATGCTCAATAAAGCGTCATTGCTCCCCAAAAGGCGCGCAATAGTTTCGCTAAAAGGCAATAACGCCATGCTCAAAACAAAGGCGCTTATAGCGACAAAATAAAACACGCTGCTAAACACAAGCCTAGCCCTATGGGTTTTATTTTGACCCAAAAAATACCCCACAATACTCGCTGCCCCAAAACCAAAAAGCAATTCATACGCAATGAGCCCTGGAAAAATAGGCCATGCGATATTGACTGCAGCGATAGCTTCTTTACCCAGTTTCTTGCCCACAAACATGCCATCTATCATAGAGTAAGTGGAAAGCGAGATCATAGAAAAAGCTAAAGGGATAAAATAATAAAAAAAGAGCTTTCTTATAGAATCTTTATGCAAATCAATCTTTTTTTTTAGCATTTAAACCACGCATTAAAATTTATGACAAATTTTTCTATTTTAACATAAAAAGAAAGACAATCTATCCGTTAGCGTGCTTAGATTTAAGCAGTATCATTAAATTTTAAAAATGGTTTTTAGCGCGAAAGGGATTTCCTCTATTAGGCTAATCCTTTTAACGCTCTTTATGTTTTTTTAAACTTTATCGTAATGAATCTAAGCCAAAATAGCGCCAACAAACCTAAAGCCCCACCCACAAAGCCAATATACCCTAGCCCTAATTGGTGGATCACAATACTGCCAAACAACGCTCCAGCCCCAATCCCCACATTATAGCTCCCCGAAAAAATCGCGCTCGCGACATCCGTGGCATCTGGCGCGAGTTGCAACACCCTCATTTGCAAGGAAATTGAAAGCGAAGTGATCCCAATCCCCCATAAGAAAATTTGCAAGAAAACCACCCACTCTGAGTTTTTAAACACAAAAAGCAAGAGTTGCGGGCAAATGACTAAAATCATTGCGAAAGCGATAAATTTTCTTGAATTTTTCGCATACAAACGGCCGAATAAAAAACTCCCCACCACGCCTGCTAACCCAAACACAAACAGCATTAGAGTTGTAATGTCAGGAGAAAATTGGCTGATTTGAATGATAAAAGGCTCAATATAGCTATAAGTGGTGAAATGCCCAGAGATAACCATGATCACAAGCAAATAAATCCCCATTAAAAGCGGCCGTTTCATCAATATAGGGACACTTGCAAGCGTGCCTGCGTTTTTACTGGGTAAATGCGGGAGCAATTTATACATAAGCAACGCTATAAGAGTCGCAACGCCCCCGATCACGCCAAAAGTAGAGCGCCAATCTAGAATTTGCCCAATGATTCTCCCGAGCGGCAACCCTAAAATCATCGCTAACGAACTCCCTAACGCTAATAGCCCTAATGCCTGTTGTTTTTTATTTCTTGGCGCGACACGAATGACTAAAGAAGCCGTGATGGACCAAAAAATAGAGTGGGCAAAAGCGATACCAATACGAGAAATCAATAACACCCAAAAATTCCACGCTAACGCTGAAAGGATATGACTGAGAATAAAAAGGGCAAAAAGGAAAAGCAATAAGCGTTTCCTTTCCATTTTAGCGCTAAATAGCATCAAGGGCAATGAGCCAAGAGACACCACCCATGCATAAGCAGTGATCATAAGCCCCACTGTTGCACTCTCCATTTCAAAACTTTTCGCAATGTCTGACAAGAGCGCGACAGGGACAAACTCCGTGGTGTTAAAAATAAACGCCGAAAGCGAAAACACAAAAACCCGCATTAAGGCGAACTTTTGATACGATTGTTTGGTCATCATCATTTAAATCTTAAGGGGTTAAATTTTATTCAATTTTGAAAACCTAATAGTATAAAACAAAAATTTTAATCGCTTGTAAATTGGGGATTGGTTGAAACAAAATATTTCCGCTCCATAGGCGCATTAATCCAATGGAGTTGTTACCATATAAAACAGAATTTAAAATCATTTCCAACTTTTAACCAATCTATTTTTTGTAACTGCGGTCATTATTGATTAAGCGCTAGAATTGAGTCGTTGCTTTTTAATATTTTAGAATTTTAGAATAAAGGATAATTAAAATGAAAAAAACTTTTTTGATCGCTTTAGCGTTAGCAACTTCTCTTATAGGTGCTGAAAATACCAAATGGGATTATAAAAATAAAGAAAATGGCCCGCACCGCTGGGACAAATTGCACAAAGATTTTGAAGTGTGCAAAAGCGGTAAAAGCCAATCGCCCATCAACATTGAGCATTACTACCACACGCAAGATAAAGCCGATTTGCAATTCAAATACGCCGCTTCTAAACCTAAAGCGGTCTTTTTCACTCATCACACTTTAAAAGCTTCGTTTGAGCCGACTAACCACATCAATTATAGAGAGCATGACTATGCGCTGGATAATGTGCATTTCCACGCCCCTATGGAGTTTTTAATCAATAATAAAACCAGGCCTTTGAGCGCGCATTTCGTGCATAAAGACGCTAAAGGGCGTTTGCTAGTGTTAGCGGTTGGTTTTGAAGAAGGGAAAGAAAACCCCAACCTTGATCCTATTCTAGAAGGCATTCAAAAGAAACAAAATTTTAAAGAGGTGGCTTTAGACGTTTTCTTGCCTAAAAGCATCAATTACTACCATTTTAACGGCTCTCTCACCGCTCCCCCTTGCACAGAAGGGGTGGCATGGTTTGTCATAGAAGAGCCTTTGGAAGTCTCCGCCAAACAATTGGCTGAAATCAAAAAACGCATGAAAAATTCGCCCAACCAACGCCCCGTCCAACCTGACTACAACACCGTGATCATTAAAAGCTCAGCTGAGACCCGCTAAAAAGAGGGAATTAGACTAACTTATGCGTTAATTGACAAGGTTTCGTATAACTCACTCCACAATATCTTAAGTTTCATTTTTGATATTGATAACCCTTTAAGCGACCAAGATTTAGAGGAGTTGGTCATTGAAGTCCCTAGAGAAGTGCTTAAGAATGTGAAGTTACCACAAATTAAAAATGCATTGACAGCTCAAATCTTTGAGGGGGCTTATCATTTTAGAAATAACGACTATAAATACCAATATCAAACATCACCTGAATTGTTGGATATGTTTGAATAAGAAAGTTACTTATAACGCTAATACTGTTTCATTGAATACCGACAACTAAAGCCTTGATTTTCTAAAAATGGGGTTTTAGTTGCTTCATTTAGATTTTATCATGGCTAAATACGATTGGGCTGCTAAACAATTAAAAGAATGTTTAGCAGCTGAAGCAATTCAGTATGTTAAAGCTCTCTGTGAAAAACACATTAAAGAACAAGTTAGTTCTATTGGTTGTGTTACATTAAGCGACTTGTTAGCTACTAAAGCAGATTTCGTTGCTTAATAGTCATAAGACTTATAGTGTTTTTACTATAAGTCTTATTTTTTATAAAAATATTCTACAAAAGAAAGGATATAACATTATGATAATTCCAGAAAATTATACTCTAGCAGACGATATTGAGAAGGAGTTACTGGTAATCAAACCTCCATTCGCTAATATACAATTTATATCAGAAGAGGATTTCATCTACGAAGGTATTGAAAAGGTATTGAATGTAATAATGAGTTAGTTGAAAAAATTAATGAAGTTTTCAATTCCCATAGTATTGATTTCACTCTGAATTCCACTATTCGAGAAAGAATTGAAGGAGAAGATTTTAAAATTCTAAAAAAAGGTATCTATGATCTTACATTAAATAAGTTTTCTACAATCAATTCAAAGTTTGATTTAGTAAGTAAAAAAGTATTCCAACTATCATTACAAAAAATAACTCTTTTTTAATAATTGATAATTTAACAATGGGTACTTTAATTTTACAAACATTAGATAATATTATAGATGAAGTTGATGACATCATTACTCAAGAACAATATTTTTTTATATCAAATAAGATATTGTCCATTGTTAATAATATCTATGATATCAGAAACTTTACTTTTAACGAAATTAAACAAATTGCTGAAGCTGATGATAGATCTAGTTTCTCAACATTAAATTAACTAGTATGATACTTATAGTAGAAATACTATAAGTATCATATTTTTTTCATAAAGTATTACCTAATTGCAATGCAATATATCTTGAGTAATCTACACCGTCATTATAAAATAGTGCTGCTTTAACTTCTGTTCTTAATTGTTCTTGATACATCTCCTCAGCATCTGCATAACTCTCAATTTTAATAAAACTCACTCCCTTAAGGGGATAAGGGTATTTTTACAGCAATCCTCTCTAATAACGCTTTTTAAAGAATTATCGCTTGACTAAAACTAAACTCAAGCCTTAATGTAATGCAGAGCGATTTTGAGCGCATTGGTGGCTGCCCCCACTCTTAATTGATCTGCCACGCAAAAGCCGTGCAAAGTTTTCTTATCAAACAAATCCTTCCTCAAGCGCCCAATAAAGGCACTATCCGTGTTGCTCGCTTTTAAGGGCGTGGGGTAGAGATTATGGCTAGGATCATCGCAAACAACCACGCTAGGGGCGTTTTTTAAAACTTCATAGACTTCTTTAAGATCGAATTCTTTTTCAAAAGCGATACTCAAACTTTCGCTATGACTCCTCAATACCGGCACGCGCACGCAAGTCGCACTGATAGGGAAATCCACGCCCATGATCTTATGGGTTTCATGCATCATTTTTAGCTCTTCTTTCGTGTAGCCATTCTCATTAAAAGTATCAATATGAGCGATCGCATTGAAAGCGATCGGGTAAGGGAAAGCCCCAGCTTGCAAGACTTGGCTTAAATCAATAGCGGGGTCTTTTTCCAAACATTCTAAAGCGGTTTTTAGCTCATTTTTTAAACTCTCTATGCCCTTGTTCCCTGCCCCACTCACGGCTTGATAGGTGCTAACAATAACGCTTTTTATCTTAAAATGAAGGTGTAAGGGGTTTAAAATTTGCGTCATTTGAATGGTAGAGCAATTAGGGTTAGCGATAATATTTAAAGGAGCGTTAAAAATTTCTTTAGCGTTGATTTCAGGCACGACTAAAGGCACTTTTTTATCCAATCTAAAAAAGCTCGTGTTATCGATCACTAATGCAGTTTTTGAAGCGCTTGTAGCAAACTCTTCGCTCACGCTCCCCCCAGCGCTAAAAAAGGCGATGTCTATCCCTTCTTTTTCAAAAACTTCATGCGTGGTTTCTAAAATCTCATAGTCTTTATTGAAAGCTTTAATCTTTTTACCGGCACTCCTAGCGCTAGCGAGCGGGACAAATTTTTTAATCGGAAAAAAAGAATTTTCTAAACCCTTAATGAGTTCTTGCCCTACCGCCCCACTAGCCCCAACAATAGCGACATTATAAGTCTTCATCGTTTTCTCCAATGATTTCAAGGGCTTTTAAAAAACTCAAACAATTCAATTGCATGCCTGAATGCATGTTTTTCAGGCTTAAAGTTTCGCTTTTAAATTCTTCTTCGCCAATGACAGCCACAAACTCATGCCCCTTATGGTTAGCATAAGAAAAGGGTTTTTTGATTTTTTGAGCTTCTGGATAGACTTCGCTAAAAATCCCGCTTTGCCTTAAAGACTCCGCTAAGCGGTTTGCATAAGAAAAATACTCTTCATGCATGCAAGCGATTAAGACTTTAGCTTGGGTGGAGCGCTCGTCTAATAATTGCATTTCACTCAAAGCCACAATCAATCTGTCAATCCCAATAGAAGCCCCTACCCCTTGTAAATTCTCTTGAGAAAAATTTTTAGTCAAATGATCGTAACGGCCCCCTGAACACACGCTCCCTAAAGACTTCATGCCATTAAGCGTGGTTTCATACACAATCCCTGTATAATACCCTAACCCCCTAGCGATAGAAAAATCAATTTTATACAAGTTTTGAGAAATTTGTAAATCCCCTAGCAACTGGTATAGCCTTTCTAAATCCTGTATGCCCTTTTTTAGATTTTCATTATAGTCTTTCAAATAAGCGATTTTTTCAAAAAATTCCGCATGGCTTAAATCGTTTTGTTTGATTTGAACCATTTCTAAAAGCTCTTTAATGATGTTTGGTTTTAAATCGCACTCTTTTTTTAATTCTTCTCCAACCCCATTCAAGCCAATTTTTTCCAATTTATCCACAATGCGCAACACTTCATTCACTTGAGAAACGCCAAAATATTCGCATATTCCATTCAGAATTTTTCTGTGATTGATAGAGACGCAAAAATCTTCTAAATCCAAGGCTTTTAAGGAAGCGATAATCACTTGAATGATCTCAGCATCGCACACCAAGCTTTCGCTCCCTATAAAATCAAAATCGCATTGCGTAAATTCCCTATAACGCCCTTTTTGCGCCCTTTCGCCCCTAAAGACATTGCCTATAGCGTAGCGTTTAAAGGGCATGCCTAGCGTTTGGTGGTGCAAAGAGACAAAGCGGGCTAACGGCACGGTCAAATCAAACCTTAAAGCCACATCCCTACCCCCATGGTCTTTAAAACGATAGATTTCTTTTTGAATATCACCGCTTGCATCAGGCAATAGCGTTTGAGCGTATTCCAAATGAGGGGTTTCAATCGGCACAAAACCAAAACTTTGAAACACGACTGAAACTTTCGCAAGCAACTGGGCTTTTTGTATCGCATCTTTAGGCAAGCGGTCTTTAAACCCGCTCAACACTTTAGGGGTAATCATTCCATTTCCTTGTATTTGTATGCTAAAATTTTAGCTTAAAATCTTTAAAAAAGGGCTACTGATGAGCGTAAATGCACCCAAACGCATGCGTATTTTATTGCGTTTGCCTAATTGGTTAGGCGATGGGGTGATGGCAAGCTCGCTTTTTTACACCCTTAAAAACCACTACCCTAACGCGCATTTTATCTTAGTGGGCCCACAAATCACTTGCGAACTTTTCAAAAAAGATGAAAAAATAGAATCCGTTTTTACAGATGACACCAAAAAATCCTTTTTCAGGCTGCTAGCCACTTACAGACTCGCTCAAAAAATAGGGCGTTGCGATATAGCGATCACTTTAAACAACCATTTTTATTCCGCTTTTTTGCTCTATGCGACAAAAACGCCCGTTCGCATCGGTTTCGCTCAATTTTTTCGTTCTTTGTTTCTCAGCCATGCGGTAATTGCTGCCCCTAAAGAGTATCATCAAGTGGAAAAGTATTGCTTTTTATTTTCGCAATTTTTAGAAAAAGAATTGGATAAAAAAAGCGTTTTACCCTTAAAACTGGCCTTTAACCCCCCCACCCACACCCCAAACACCCCTAAAAAAATCGGCTTTAACCCTAGCGCAAGCTATGGGAGTGCTAAAAGATGGCCAGCTTCTTATTACGCTGAAGTTTCTGCTGTTTTATTAGAAGAAGGGCATGAAATTTATTTTTTTGGGGCTAAAGAAGACGCTATCGTTTCTGAAGAAATTTTAAAATTCATCAAAAGTTTATTAAAAAACCCCTTATTATTCAATAACGCTTACAATCTGTGCGGGAAAACAAGCATTGAAGAATTGATAGAGTGCATCGCTATTTTGGATTTATTCATCACTAACGATAGCGGTCCTATGCATGTGGCTGCTAGCACGCAAACCCCCTTAATCGCTCTTTTTGGTCCCACTGATGAAAAAGAGACTCGCCCCTATAAAGCTCAAAAAACGATCGTATTGAACCACCATTTAAGCTGTTCACCTTGCAAGAAACGAGTTTGCCCTTTAAAGAATGAAAAAAACCATTTGTGCATGAAATCTATCACGCCCCTTGAAGTCCTTAAAGCCGCTCACACTCTTTTAGAAAAGCCTTAAACGCCTTTTATGCGCTTTTTAAAAACCACAGCCGTATTCAATAAAACTCTGTATATAAAAGATTTAAACTTTACTTTTGAAGGCGTGAGAATAGCGATAAATCCTATCAAGGATTTTAAAAAAATGGTAAGAAAAATTATAAGATAGTATCCAAAAAAGCGTTTTTAAAAACGCTTTTTTGAGTCAAAGCCATTAGGCTACTGAGTTTTTAGGTTTTTTGGCGTCTTTTTTATCTTTGTGAGCCACTAATTGAGAGCTTAACTCAGGTTTTTTGGCGTCTTTTTTATCTTTGTGAGCATATGCAGAACTCACTGCCAAAACGGATAACAAAACACCTGTCAAGATTTGCTTTTTCATACGAAAACTCCTTATGATGATTTTAAAAGCGAGAGAATTATATTTCTCAAAAGTAAATGAATAGAAACCAATAGAATTTTCACTAAAGAAATTTGTAGATTGCGTTTTGCTATATAAAAAACGCTTGGGAGCAATCAGCCATTTTTCTTAAAAAATAAAAACGCTCAAAAGCGTTTTTTAAGATTGAATACAAAAGAGCTTGTTATTAGCGGAATTTCTTATAATGCACTCTTACGGGTGTTAAGGGGAAAAGTTATTTCAAAATACCCCCTATCCCCTAAAAAAATGATTCTTAAACAAAATTAGGAAAATAAACTTTACCATAAAACAAAGTAGCCAAAACCCCATTTTTTAAAAAATTAAAAAATTTTAGTTACTCCTATTTGACAAGAATTAGAGCCGAAAGCCAATCTTATAGCAAAAAGGTAATTAGAGAGATAAAAAGGGATAAAAACACTCAAAAAGTCTTTTTAAATCCAAAAGAGAAAAAGTTTAAATACTACCCCACAACACCCTCTCACAAGAGAGCGTTATGATAAAATCAGCCTTTGCGCTTTTCTACAATTTCCTTAGCGATATTGCTAGGCACTTCGCCATAATGATCAAACTCCATAGAGTAAGTCCCACGCCCTTGAGTGGCTGATCGTAAATCCGTAGAATAACCAAACATTTCCACCAATGGCACAAAAGCATTCACGATTTTCAAGCCTAATCGGTCGTCCATAGAATTGATTTGCCCTCTTCTTCTATTCAAATCGCCAATCACATCGCCCATGTATTCTTCAGGGACTTCCACTTCCACTTTCATCATAGGCTCTAGTAAAACCGGGTTAGCCGCACGACTCGCTTCTTTAAACGCCATAGAGCCAGCGATTTTAAACGCCATTTCTGAAGAATCCACATCATGGTAGCTCCCATCATAAAGGGTAACCTTAAAATCCACCACCGGATAGCCTGCCAAAACGCCATTTTGCATCGCTTCTTGGATACCCTTATCCACCGCAGGGATATATTCTTTAGGGATCACGCCCCCAGAAATTTCATTCACAAATTCATACCCACTGCCAGGCTCTTTAGGCTCAAGCTTGATAAACACATGCCCGTATTGCCCACGACCACCACTTTGCTTAGCGTATTTATGCTCTTTGCTCACGCTTGAGCGGATAGTCTCTCTAAAGGCGACTTGCGGCTGACCGATTTCAGCTTCCACCTTAAATTCTCTTTTTAATCTATCCACAATGATTTCTAGGTGCAATTCACCCATGCCACCAATAAGGGTTTGCCCGGTTTCTTCTTGAGTCATCACCCTAAAGCTTGGATCTTCTTCAGCAAGCTTGCCTAACGCCACACCCATTTTTTCTTGGTCTGCTTTCGTTTTAGGCTCCACAGCGATGTGAATGACCGGCTCAGGAAATTCCATCCTTTCTAAAACGACGGCGTTCTTTTCATCGCAAAGCGTGTCCCCAGTTAGCGTGTCTTTTAAGCCCACAAATGCGCAAATCTCACCCGCATAAACTTCTTTAATGTCTTCTCTCTTATTGGAGTGCATTTTAAGAAGTCTTCCCACGCGCTCTTTTTTATCTTTGGTGGAGTTATACACATAGCTACCGGATTCTAGCTTGCCACGATACACGCGCACAAAAGTGAGCTGGCCCACAAAAGGATCCGTCATGATTTTAAACGCCAAACCGGCAAACTCGCCATCATCGCTGGATTTCACAAAAACCTCTTCTTCAGTTTTTGGATCAATCCCCTTAATATCCACAACCTCCGTAGGTGCTGGCAAGTAATCAATGACTGCGTCTAATAAAGTCTGCACGCCTTTATTTTTAAAAGAAGAACCACAAAGCATAGGGACAAGGCTCATGTTCAAACAACCTGTTTTAATGCCTTTTTTGATTTCTTCAACACTTAATTCTTCACCGCCTAAATACTTTTCCATCAAGGCTTCATCTTGCTCGGCTACGGCTTCTACAAGCTTTTCTCGGTATTGTTTAGCCTTTTCTAACAAATCGCTAGGGATTTCTTCCACATCGTATTTGGCCCCCATAGTTTCATTATTCCAAACAATCGCTTTCATTTGGACTAAATCAATCACGCCAATAAAAGTGTCTTCAGCCCCAATAGGGATATTAATAGGCACAGGATTAGCTTTCAAGCGTTGCTTGATCTGGTTTTCTACATTATAGAAATTCGCCCCAATCCTATCCATTTTATTGACAAAAACAATCCTAGGCACGCCGTATTTATTCGCTTGACGCCACACGGTCTCGCTCTGAGGCTGCACGCCCCCAACCGAGCAAAATACCGAAACGGCACCATCTAGCACACGCATGGATCGTTCCACTTCAATAGTGAAATCCACATGCCCTGGAGTGTCAATCAAATTGATTTGGTGATCCTTCCAAAAGCAAGTCGTTGCCGCAGAAGTAATAGTGATCCCTCTTTCTTTTTCTTGCTCCATCCAGTCCATTGTCGCCGCACCGTCATGCACTTCTCCAATCTTATGGCTCACGCCTGTATAGAATAAAATCCTTTCAGAAGTGGTGGTTTTCCCGGCATCAATGTGAGCGGCGATACCGATATTCCTAATCCTATTTAATGGGGTTTTTCTAGCCATTCTAACTCCAATTACCAACGGTAGTGCGCAAACGCTTTATTCGCTTCTGCCATTTTATGCACATCTTCTTTTTTCTTAAAAGCCGCACCCTTATCGCTAGCTGCATCCATAAGCTCGTTAGCCAATCTATCCACCATCATCCTTTCATTGCGTTTTCTGGTCGCTTCTAAAATCCAACGGATGGATAGCGACTGTTGGCGGCTCGCTCTCACTTCTACCGGCACTTGATAGGTGGCCCCACCCACTCTTCTGCTGCGCACTTCCACTAAAGGACGCACTCTTTCTAGGGCTTTTTCAAATACTTCAATCCCTTTTTCACCGCTTTTTTCTTCAATCTTATTAAAAGCTTTGTAGATGATTTTTTCCGCTACACTTTTCTTGCCGTCATACATCATCTTATTGATAAACTTAGTAACCACTTTGTTCCCATAAACAGGATCGCCCAAAACCTCCCTAACGGGTGCTTTTCTTCTTCTCATGTTTTTGTTTTCCTCTTATTTTTTCTTGTTGTCTGTTGCTTTCTTGTCGGTTGCTTTAGCTTTTTTAGTCCCGTATTTAGAGCGCGAAACCGTTCTTTTATTGACCCCTGCAGTGTCTAAAGCGCCACGAACGATATGGTATTTCACACCGGGTAAATCCTTAACCCTACCCCCACGCACTAACACAATGGAGTGTTCTTGCAAGTTATGCCCTTCACCAGGGATGTAACTGATCACTTCAAATTTACTGGTCAAACGGACCTTAGCGACCTTTCTTAAAGCCGAGTTAGGCTTTTTAGGGGTAGTCGTATAAACCCTAGTACAAACCCCTCTTCTCTGAGGGCATTCCACTAATGCAGGTGATTTCGTTTTTTTAACCACCTTTTTCCTTTCTTTTCTAATCAACTGATTGATAGTAGGCACTATTTTTCCTTATTCTAAAAATTTAAAACTAAAAGTTCTTCCATTCTACCCTAATTTTTCTTTTAAAAATCTTAACCGATTTTTTTGTCAAAATTTAGAGTCATATTCAAGCGTTTTTAGCACGATTTTTTTATTCTTATACATGCCTGTTCCCACAGGGATCATCCTCCCCAACACCACATTCTCTTTCAAATCCTCTAAAAAGTCTTTTTTCATAGCGATACTGGCTTCTGTTAAAACTTTAGTCGTTTCTTGGAAAGAGGCCGCTGAAATAATGCTATCGCTCCCGATAGCCGCTCTAGTGATCCCTAAAAGCACCGGTTCAGCAATCGCTGGCTCGCCTTTTAAAGCGATCACACGAGCGTTTTCTTCTTTGAAGAGTTTTTTACTGACCAAATCCCCTTCAATAAACTTGCTATCCCCGCTGTCTAAAATACGCACTTGCCTTAGCATTTGAGAAACAATGATTTCAATATGCTTATCTGCAATGCTTACCCCCTGCCTGCGATACACTTGCTGGACTTCGCTCACAATGTATTTATAAAGCTCTTTTTCGCCGCTGATCCTTAAAATATCATGGCTTGAAACCACTCCATCCGTCATCGCTTCTCCTGCATGCACAAATTCATCGGTATGCACTAAAATTTGCTTGCCCTTATCCACAAAATAATCCATGGAACGGCCATCTTTAGAGGTTACGATAATGTGTTCTTTATTGCGAATGGGCTTACCAAAACTCACGATCCCATCAACTTCAGAAAGGATCGCCACATCTTTAGGCTTGGGTTTTCTCGCTTCAAAGAGTTCAGAAACCCTTGGGAGACCCCCGGTAATATCCCTGGATTTAACGGTCGCTTTAGGGATCTTGGCTAACACTTCAGCCTGCTCCACGCTAGAGCCATCACTAACAGCGATAGAGGTTTTTGGCTCTAGGAAATAACGCACTTCTTCGCCATTATCCCCCTCTAAAAACAAGCTTGGTTTGTATCCGCTTGGAATGTAATCATTCACCACTAAGCTTGTGATACCGGTATTTTCGTCTTCTTTTTCAGCGACAGTAACCCCTGCGATAATATCCACAAAACTCACCTTACCTTTAAAGTCCGCAATGATAGGGGTGTTGTAAGGATCCCATGTGGCAATCGTTTTGAAAGTGTTAGTCGTGGGTTTAGAAATCACGCTATTAACGCCCACTTCACTATTATCATCAATTAAGATCTCAGAACCCCTAGCGATATAATGGCGAGCGGCTTCCCTACCATTATCATCAGCTATCACCGCAAACAAGCCTTTTTCGCTCACAATATCGCCCTTTTTGATCCCATGGGTGCGCTCCAAATGATTAGCCTCTAAAACATAGTATTTGATTGTGCCTTTTTCTTTGGCATACACATCTTGTGCAATAGGGTCATTATCCTTGACTAGCAATTCGCTCGCATAAGGGATGCGATTAGGCACATTCCAGCCCTCTTGGATAATATCAGCGATACTTCCCCCCTTATGCACCTTATACCCACTAGCATAAGGCAAATACACTTTCCCCTCAATCTTACCGCCAACACCGGCTAATTCGCTTGGCTTGACAATATCGCTTCTTCTTAAAACAAATTTGGCTTCTTGATCGCTATTTTTCACGCTCACAACGACTTCTTCATAGACCGTTTCAATGCGTAATTCCCCATCAAAAGGCGCTTTAATCTTAGGCTCTACCACTAAAATAGAAGCGTTACGGCGGTTAGCGATAATGTTTTTACCCTCCTTATTCGTGTAAGTCCTAAGGTTGTAGAAACGCACAAAACCTTCTTTGCTCGCTACAATTTCGCGCTCATCCTGACTCCTGCTCGCTGTCCCGCCCACATGGAAAGTCCTTAAAGTGAGCTGAGTTCCAGGCTCCCCGATAGATTGCGCGGCTACCACGCCCACCGCTTCACCCGGATAACTCATCTTGCCTTCGCCTAAATTCAAGCCATAGCATTTTGCGCACACGCCCTTTGGCGCTTTACAAGTTACTGGAGTGCGGATCGTAATAGATTTAATCCCGGCTTCAACCACCTTTTTAGCGCCCTCTTCATCAATCAAAGTGTCCGCATAAAGTAAGATTTCATTCGTAATGGGATCGATCACATCTTCTAATAAAACGCGCCCAAAAATACGCTCTTCTAAAGGCTCAATCAGCTCACTCCCCACCGCAATATCCGTGATTTCAATCCCTTCATGCGTGCCGCAATCATCAGACACCACCTTGACATTTTGCGAAACATCAATGAGCTTTCTTGTCAAATACCCCGCATTGGCTGTTTTTAGCGCTGTATCCGCTAAGCCCTTTCTAGCGCCATGCGTGGAGTTAAAGTATTCTAAGACATTCAACCCCTCTTTAAAGTTAGAAATAATGGGCGTTTCAATGATACTGCCATCTGGCTTTGTCATAAGACCTCTCATCGCTGAAAGCTGACGGATTTGCGCCGCGCTACCCCTTGCACCGCTATCTGCCATCATATAAATAGAGTTAAAGCCCTCTTTGTCTTGTGCGATAGCGGTCATCATTTCTTTACTCATTTTGTCATTGACTTCAGTCCAAGTGTCAATGATCTTATTGTAGCGCTCTTGATCAGTGAGCAACCCTTGATCGTATTGTTGCTGGATTTTTTTAACCTCTATTTTGGCTTTTTCCACCATTTTTTGCTTGTCTTTTGGTGTGATAATATCCTCCATAGAGATAGAAATACCAGCCTTAGTCGCATACCTAAAGCCAAGCGTTTTTAAATTATCCAAAAAGGTTGCGGTAATGCCGATACCACCCACTTTATGCACATAATCCACAAGCACGCCAATATCTTTTTTCTTCATGGACCTGTTCCACAAATCAGTAGGGATAAAATCAGGCAAAATGGACTTGATGATCATGCGCCCTGCGCTCGTAGCGATAATATTCCCTTGATCTAAAACCCTAATCTTTGCGTGGATGTCTAATTCTTTCGTGTCAATAGCGGTAATGATTTCATTCACGCTAGAAAAAAGCTTATGCTCACCCTTGACCCCGCTCTTTTCTAAAGAAAGATAATAAAGCCCTAAAACCATATCCTGGCTAGGAATGGCTACGGCTTTGCCGCTAGCGGGTAAAAGGATATTCATAGAGCTCAGCATCAGCACTTTGCATTCAGCGATCGCTTCCTGGCTTAAAGGCACATGCACCGCCATTTGGTCTCCGTCAAAATCGGCGTTGAACGCTGAACACACTAACGGGTGCAATTGGATCGCTTTGCCGTCAATAAGCTTTGGATGGAACGCTTGAATGGATTGCTTGTGCAAGGTAGGAGCACGGTTGAGTAACACCGGATACCCCTCTGTGATTTCTTGCAAGCACTCCCACACTTCATTGCTTTTTTGTTCAATCATGCGTTTAGCTTGTTTGAGCGTGGTGGCATAGCCTCTCTCTTCAAGCTTGGATAACAAATGCGGTTTGAAGAGTTCTAACGCCATGTTTTTAGGCAATCCGCATTCATCCATTTTAAGATTAGGCCCAACCACAATCACGCTTCTGCCTGAAAAATCCACGCGCTTGCCTAAAAGGTTTTGCCTGAAACGCCCTTGCTTGCCTTTAATGATTTCACTGAGCGATTTTAAAGGGCGCTTGTTAGCCCCTTTAACCGCATTGGTGCTGCGGCCGTTATCAAAAAGCACATCCACGGCTTCTTGCAACATCCTTTTTTCATTGCGCACAATGATTTCTGGTGCCCCAAGCTCCATTAAGCGTTTCAAGCGTTGGTTACGATTGATGACACGGCGATACAATTCATTCACATCGCTGACCGCAAACTTCCCGCCATCTAGCGCGACTAAAGGCCTTAAATCCGGTGGCAATACCGGTAAAACCGTAAGCATCATCCACTCAGGCCTGTTACCAGAATTTAAAAAGCTTTCTACCACTTTCAAACGCTTAATGAGTTTTTTCTTTTTCGCATCGGAATTAGTGTCTTTCACTTCTTCTTTCAAACTCTGCAATAAGGTGATTAAATCAATTTCTTCTAGCAAATCCTTGATCGCTTCACCGCCCATTTGCGCTACAAAGCCCCTGTCTTCGTATCTTCGTGAGATATTTTGATACTGCTCTTCATTCAAAATATCGTATTTCATCACAAGCTTAGTGCCTTCATTGTCATAAGAGGCTTCGCCTGGCTCTTTAACGATATAAGCTTCATAATACAACACGCGCTCTAAGTCTTTCATCTTAACGCCTAAAAGCGTGCCGATACGGCTAGGCAAGGAATTGACATACCAGATATGCGCTACAGGAGTGGCCAATTCAATATGCCCCATTCTGAAACGCCTGACTTTGGAATGCGTGATCGCCACGCCGCATTTTTCGCATGTTCCAATGTCTTTGAAGCGAGGCTTTTTGTATTTACCGCACAAGCATTCATAATCTTTAGTAGGGCCAAAGATTTTCATGCAAAACAAGCCGTCTCGTTCAGGTTTTAGGGTGCGATAATTGATCGTTTCTGGCTTTTTAACTTCCCCATAACTCCAAGAATGGATTTTTTCAGGGCTGGCTAGAGTGAGCTGGAAAGAGCTAAAGTCTTTAGGCCTGTCATCTTCTTTAATGACAATGGGTTTAGGCGCTCCATCCTCATCCACATCGTCCCCAAAAATATTAATATCCAAAGCGAGCGATTGCAATTCTTTAGTCAAGACATAGAAAGTCTCAGGGATTTCGCTCTCGCCCACTTGCTCCCCTTTAACGATAGCCCTATAAGCGTTCTCTCTGCCTCTAATATCATCGGATTTAATGGTGAGCATTTCTTTTAGAGTGTGCGCTGCGCCATAAGCTTCTAGCGCCCACACTTCCATTTCCCCAAACCTTTGACCCCCAAAAAGCGCTTTACCCCCAACAGGCTGGTGCGTTACTAAGCTATAAGGACCTGTGCTTCTGGCATGGACTTTTTCATCTACTAAATGGTGGAGTTTGATCATATACATATAGCCCACATTCACGCGTTCCCTCATTTTCTCGCCTGTGCGCCCGTCATACAGATCCATTTTGCCATCCATAGCGATCTTGGCTAACTCAAATAGCTTATAAAATTTTTCTTGCGAGATGCCTTCAAACACAGGGATAGCCATCTTAACACCCTTGCTCCAATCTTTTGCGTATTCCAAAAGCTCTTCATCAGAACAACTCTCAAGAACATGGATTGTCAAGGAGTCTTTTTCATTAATGGCGTTAGTGATTTCTAGCATTTTAGCGCGCAATTCTTTGGCAAAATCTTTGGTTTTATCCTCTAGCATGCTAGCGATTTGCTTCCCAAATTCTTTCCCCACTAAGCCTAAATGCATTTCTAAAATCTGCCCGATATTCATGCGGCTTGGCACGCCTAAAGGGTTTAAGACAATATCTACAGGCTCGCCATCAGCGGTATAAGGCATATCCGCAACCGGCACGATATTAGACACAATCCCTTTATTCCCATGCCTTCCTGCCATTTTATCGCCCACTTTAAGCTTTCGTTTTGTAGCGATATAAAGCTTGACTTTTTTGATCACGCCATTAGGCAAAATATCATCTTTTTCTAAAATAGAGAGCTTTTCTTCATGCTCTTCGCCCAAGACTTTCTTTTGCTCTAAGAAATTGTTTTTAGTGATTTCATAGTGGTTTTGCACTTCTTTAGAATACTTTTTCACCAAACTAGCCAAAGTGAAGCGATTGATTGAAGCGATTTCTTCTTTAGGGATTTGATCGCCTTCTTTATAATCCTTACCATTATGGCTGAAAGGCTCTTCTAAAACCGCTTGAGAAAGGAGTGAGCTAATGCGCAACAATTCTTCTCTATTAAGCATGGTCAAGCGATCAAAATGCTCCATATCAAGCTTGGCTTTTTCTTCTTCATACGCGCTCAAAACTCGCGCATCTTTCTCATAGCCTTTTTTAGTGAAGACTTTCACATCAATCACCGTGCCTTCCAAACTTGGGGGGCAATACAAACTCTTATTGACCACATGCCCGGCTTTATCCCCAAAAATAGCCCTTAAAAGCCGCTCTTCAGGCGTGCTTTTAATCTCGCCTTTAGGAGAAGTCTTACCCACTAAAATCATGCCAGCGCTCACATAAGTGCCTACTTTAACGATCCCGCTTTCATCAAGATGAGCGAGCGCTTCTTCTTTCACATCAGGAATATCAGCGGTAAACTCTTCCACGCCATGCTTAAGCTCCCTAGCATCCACTTCTTTTTCATAAATGTGGGTGGAAGTGAAAATATCATCTTTAGTGATGCGCTCACTCACCACGATCGCGTCTTCAAAGTTATAGCCATTCCAAGGCATGAACGCCACACGCACATTTTTCCCTAACGCTAACTCGCCTCTATCCATGCTAGGGCCATCAGCGATGATTTGCCCGGCTTCCACTTTATCGCCCACTTTAACGATAGGGACTTGATTGAAACTGGTGTTTTGGTTGGTGCGCAAGTTTTTTTGCAAAGAATACGCATCAATATAGGCTTCTTCTTTGCCTTCGCCTAAAATATAAATATTTTTAGAATCAATTTTTTCTACGACGCCTGCACGATTGGCTTTGATCGCTCCCCAAGAATCCCTAGCGATAATTTTTTCAATCCCTGTGCCCACAATGGGAGCGTCGCTTCTCAATAAGGGCACTGCTTGGCGCTGCATGTTAGTCCCCATTAAGGCACGGTTGGCATCATCATGCTCTAAGAAAGGGATGAGCGATGCGGCTACCCCTACTAGCATGCTAGAGCTTAAATCCATTAAAGTTACTTTGCTTTTTTCGTTTAAAATAATCTCGCCTTCCACGCGCGTTTCAATCAAATCGCCTAAAATATTACCCTCTTCATCAATGGGGGTGCTTGCGGGAGCGATGATGTGGCTGTCTTCTTGAATAGCGGTCAAATAAATCGTCTCACCCACTACCTTGCCATCCACAACCTTTTTATAAGGGGCTTCAATAAAGCCTAAATCATTCACTCTAGTGAAAGTGGAAAGGGTGTTGATCAAACCGATATTTTGACCTTCTGGGGTCTCAATGGGACAGATTCGACCATAATGCGTGGGGTGCACATCCCTAGCTTCAAACCCTACCCTGTCTTTCACCAACCCCCCTTCACCGAGTGCTGAAAGGCGGCGTTTGTGCGTAACCTCACTCAAGGGGTTAGTTTGATCCATAAATTGCGAGAGCTGACCGCCCATGAAAAATTCCATGATGGTGCTTGTGATCATTTTAGAATTAACCAAATCATGAGGCATGAGCGAATCAAAAGCCCCGCTCATGGTAGTGAGCTTGTCTTTAATGGTCTTTTGCATTTTCACTAATCCTGAATGCAATTCATTCGCTAGTAATTCCCCTACCGCCCTGATTCTACGATTGCCCAAGTGGTCTCTGTCATCAATCTTGCCCTGATTGTTTTTGATCTTCATGAGGTATTTAACGGTGGTGATAATATCTTCATGCGTTAAAGTCGTAATATAATCAGGCACATGCAAGCCTAACTTGTGATTCATTTTCATACGGCCCACCATGGTCAAATCATAGCGTTCAGGATCAAAGAAAAGTTTTTTGACAAACTGCTTAGCCACTTCAGTCGTAACAGGATCGCCTGGTTTCATAACCTTATGGATACGAATCGCCGCTAGAGCGTTTTCATCATCAATTTTTTCAGTTTGCTTGAGCAATTTCAAAGACTCAGAATCGGCTGAAAAAGAATGGATAATGGAAGCGTCATGCCCTAAAGCTAAATCGTTGATGATCACAAATTCTTGCACGCCTAAATCGTGGATTTTTTCTAATCTGTTTTTATCTAGCTGAGTGAGCATGTCTAATAAGACTTCTTTCCCCACCATAACAGGCTCAGCTAAATGACGATTGAGTAAAATATCCATAGGGTATTCCACCCATTCTAAATGGTTTTCTTTAAGCTCTTTAATCTTTCTTGAAGTGAGCTTTTTACCCGCTAAAAGAATGATCTTGCCTTGAGGATCTTTCAAGTCAAATTCCATTCTTTGATTGGCGTCTAATGAAGCAAATGGGATCAAATATCTATCGTTTTCATAACGCACTTTAACAAGCGGGTAGAACATTTTGATAATGTCTTGTTTTTGATAATCCATCGCCCTGAATAAAATAGTAACAGGCACTTTACGGCGTTTATTGATACGAGCATATAAAGCATCTTTAGAATCGTATTCAAAATACAGCCACGAACCTCTATCAGGGATGATTTGCCCTGTGTAAATGAGCTTGTTTAAAGAAGTGCTGGACTCTTCTTCTTTGAAAATCACACCGGGGCTTCTGTGGAGTTGATTGACGACCACGCGCTCCACCCCATTAATAATAAATGAAGTGCGTTCTGTCATCAAAGGGATCTCACGAATGAAAATGCTTTGTTCTTTAATATCCTTAATGCCGTTCTTTTCGCCACTTTTGGTGCCTTTTTCCCACAAAATCAAGCGCACTTTAATTTTGAGAGGGATGGAGTAGGTAATGCCCCTTTCCATCGCTTCTCTAACGGTGTATTTAGACTTGCCAAATTCGCAACCTACATATTCTAAAGTGATGCGGTTATGTTCATCTTGAATAGGGAAAATGGATTTAAAAACCTTTTCAATCCCGCTCTCTCTACCATCTTTGGAATACAAGAAAGAATCATAGCTGTCTCGTTGTAATAATAATAAATTAGGAACTTCTAAATCTGTTGGGGTTTTTGTAAAATCAGCTCTCAAGCGGTTTTTTAGGGGAATTTTTTTTGACATATTTCAAGCCTTTGATCAAAAATTTTGAGTTATTTAATGCATTAATTCAAGTAAGCATTGCAAAAGGATCTTTAAACTTTAGAACCATCCATCGATAAAAATACCAAAAACCCACCTGCAATACTAACCACTTTAGACCACACGCTCACAAACAAAATCATGGAGCAAAATCATCTGCAACGCTAGATCAGAGAAAGGCACAAAGACCTTTCTGTTTTTAAGTCTTACTTGACTTCAACCTTAGCACCTACTTCTTCAAGTTTCTTCTTGATGGTTTCAGCTTCTTCTTTATTCACGCCCTCTTTAAGCACATGAGGGGTTTTTTCGGTAGCGTCTTTAGCTTCTTTCAGACCAAGTCCGGTAATTTCACGAACCACTTTAATCACCTTAATTTTTTCAGCACCGCTATCAGCCAAAATCACATTAAATTCGGTTTTTTCTTCGCTCTCAGCCACTGCACCGCCAGCTACAGCCACACCTGCTACGACCGTTGGAGTCGCACTCACGCCAAATTTTTCCTCAAACATTTTAACCAATTCAGAAAGCTCTAAAACGCTCAATGAACCAATATACTCTAACACTTCTTCTTTTGAAATTGCCATAATCCAATCCTTCAAATTTTTTTAAATTAAAGCCATCATAGGCTCTTAGTTTTCTTCTTTCGCTTTACGCAAATTGTCTAAACCCGTAACAAAATAACGTACCGGAGCCGTCCAAACAGAAAGCAACATTCCCATAAGCTCTTCTTTGCTCGGAAGTTTTGAAACCGCTTCCACATGAGCTACGCTAACGCTTTCTTTATCAAACAAGCCCGCTTTCAACACAAAGTGATCTTTATGCTCTTTTTGGAAGTCAAACACAAGTTTAGAGAGAGCGATTTGATCATCGCCCCACAAAAACACATTGGTTTCTTTCAAATCCAAATCAGAATAGCCGGCCTCTTTCATGGCAATATGGGCAAGAGTGTTCTTAATCACTTGCACTTTAATGCCTTGATTGCGAGCTTTATTCCTTAAAACTTCCAACTTTCTCACGCTAAGACCCTTATAATCGCAAATTAAAAGGGCTTTGGCATCTACAAATTGCGATTTTAAGTTAGCGATTAGCTCTACTTTATGTTGCCTTTGATGTTGTTTTTGCATCTTTTCCTCCTTTCTAGACTAGACCTCTGCAAGATTATCTTTTTAAAAAAGAAATTTTAAGCTTTTTAGCTCTTACGATCTTCAGCCTAAGATTAAAAACTCCTAACGCTATTTAATATCCATCAATTCTTGTGCGTCCAAATTCACTGAAGGCGACATGGTGAGCGAAAGAGCGGCGTTTCTAATATACTTGCCTTTCGCACTACTGGGTTTTAGGCGGTTGATTGTTTTAACCAACTCAAGCATGTTTTCTTTGATTTTTTCTTCAGGAAAACTCGCTTTGCCAATAGGGGCATGAACATTACCCTTTTTATCCACCCTAAAATTCACTTGACCGCTTTTAGCGTTGGTAACCGCTTTAGCAATATCCATCGTAACGGTTCCGGTTTTGGGGTTTGGCATCAAACCTTTAGGACCTAAAATCCTACCCACTTTACCGACAACCGCCATCATATCAGGCGTTGCGATCACCATGTCAAAATCAATACGACCATTTTTGATTTCTTCAGCCAAATCGTCTCCGCCAACGACATCAGCCCCGGCGTTTTTGGCTTCATCTTGCTTAATGTCTTTTGCAAAAACGGCCACTCTTACCTTTTTCCCTGTTCCATGAGGAAGCACCACCGCACCGCGCACCATTTGATCCGCATGCCTTGGATCAACCCCCAGTCTTAACGCCACTTCCACGGTTTCATCAAATTTGGCTGAAGCGAGGGATTTAACCACCTCTACGCCTTGCTCTACGCCATACGCTTTATCGTTTTGAATTTTAGAAAAAAGTTTTTCTAATCTTTTAAATACTTTTTTTGCCACGATTCTAATCCTTAAAAATTTCTTTCAATTCCAATAAAACCCAATCAATCCACAACTTCTACGCCCATGCTCCTAGCACTACCCATAATGATTTTTTTGGCCGCTTCCATGGTGCTTGTGTTTAAATCTTCCATTTTCAATTGTGCGATCTCTTCCACTTGCTTGTGGGTGAGCTTTGCAATCTTATTTTTAAGCGGGTTGTCAGAACCTTTTTCAACCCCAGAAGCTTTTTTGATTAAATCGGTTACCGGAGGCTTTTTAGTGATAAAGGTGAAACTCTTATCTTGATAAACCGTGATAATGACCGGGATATTAAAACTCCCCATGTCTTTAGTTCTCTCATTAAAAGCCTTGCAAAATTCCATGATATTAACCCCTCTTTGACCCAACGCTGGCCCTACTGGAGGTGAAGGGTTTGCCTTACCGGCAGGGATTTGAAGTTTGATTTCTCCGACTACTTTTTTAGCCATGTTTTCTCCTTAAAAAGTTATATAATTTTTTCCACTTGCGAATGCAAAATCTCTATTGGAGTGTTCCTACCAAAAATAGAAACATTGAGCTTAAGCTTGCGGTGTTCCACATCATACTCTTCCACCGTAGCGGTAAAGTTTGCAAAAGGACCTTCCACCACGCGCACCACTTCGCCTTGCTCAAAAAAGATTTTTGGCTTGGGGGCTGCTCGGTTATTCATTTTTTCTAAAATATACCCAATATCCGCTTCACTCAATGGGGTTGGCTTTTTGTTTTCTCCAATAAAACGACTCACTCTTGGCAAAGATTGTATCTTATGCCACAAAACCGTATCTAAATCCACCTTAATAAAAACATATCCAGGATAAAGGCTTCGTTCCGTTACTTTCGTCTTGCTTTTTTTAGAAACCTCTATAATATCTTCAGTAGGCACAATGATCTCTTGTATCCTGTCTCTTATATTATGATCGTTCGCTAGATTCTCAATCGCTTTCTTAACGGACTGCTCGCTCCCTGAATAAGTTTGTATGGCATACCAATCCATCATTATTCTCCTTATTTAAAGCCACCAACCTATAGAACACTAGAGACAAAAGCCCCTAGAGAAAAATCCAACAAAGCTAAAAATAGCGTGATAGCACTCACTACCACCAAAACAGAAACAAGCGCATTGCGTATCTGCTCCTTAATAGGAAATATCACTTTAGAAAGCTCTTCTCTAGCTAATTTATATTGCATGAGCCATTTATCCATAGTTTCTCTTCGCCCTCACTTAAACTTAATACATTTATACATTAAAAGAATTTTCGATTCTATCTAAAATAGCTTAAACTAAAATTAAAAAATTTAAAAACAATCCAATTGAAACACAAATTTTGATAGAATAAATTAGCAGATGGCAGGCCAGGAGGGACTCGAACCCCCAACAACCGGTTTTGGAGACCGACGCTCTACCATTGGAGCTACTGACCTAACCTCCCCTCCTTTTAAATCACCACACAAAAAGAAAGAGCTAGCTCTTCAATTTGATTTCTTTATGAAGAGTGTGCTTATTTTCCTTTGGGCAGAACTTCTTAAGCTCCAGTTTTTCAGTGTTAGTTTTAGCGTTCTTGGTTGTGCTGTAATTGATGTCTTCACAATCAGAACACTTCAACCCTATTTTAACTTTCATAATGACCCTTTATGGTAACTCTTTTTGCTAATATTATTCAATAATATTGCTCACAACACCAGCACCAACGGTCCTACCGCCTTCACGAATCGCAAATTTAGTTCCCAATTCCAATGCAACAGGGCTAATCAACTCTACAGTGATTTTAACATTATCGCCAGGCATAACCATTTCTACGCCTTCAGGAAGGGTAATAGAGCCAGTCACATCAGTCGTGCGCACATAGAATTGCGGGCGGTAGTTGGTAAAGAATGGAGTGTGTCTCCCGCCTTCTTCTTTAGAAAGGACATAAATTTCTCCCTCAAATTTCTTGTGTGGAGTGATAGAACCTGGTTTGCATAGAACCATACCTCGTTCTACTTCTTCTTTTTTAGTTCCTCTCAAAAGCACGCCCACATTATCACCGGCCTCACCTTTTTCTAACTCTTTTCTAAACATTTCCACACCGGTTACAGTCGTTTTTTGTGTAGCTCTGATACCAACGATTTCCACTTCATCGCCTACTTTTACCACACCTCTTTCAATCCTGCCCGTAACCACAGTTCCTCTACCCGCAATAGAGAACACATCTTCAACCGGCATCAAGAAAGTTTTTTCAGTGTCTCTTTCTGGGGTAGGGATATAGGCATCCACTTCAGCCATGAGCTTAAGCACTTTTTCACCCCATTCACCCACATTGCCAGCCTTTGCTTCTTCTAAAGCTCTTAAAGCTGAACCCGCTACGATAGGAGTGTCATCACCAGGGAATTCATACGCGCTCAACAATTCGCGCACTTCCATTTCTACTAGCTCTAACAATTCTTGATCATCTACCATGTCTTGTTTGTTTAAGAAAACAACGATGTGAGGCACGCCTACTTGACGAGACAATAAGATATGCTCCCTGGTTTGAGGCATAGGACCATCAGCTGCAGAAACAACCAAAATCGCTCCGTCCATTTGCGCCGCACCGGTGATCATGTTTTTTACATAGTCAGCGTGCCCTGGGCAATCCACATGCGCATAGTGTCTGTTTTCAGTCTCATATTCAATGTGAGAAGTAGCGATAGTGATCCCTCTTTCTTTTTCTTCAGGGGCGTTATCAATATTATCATAGTCTTTCATTTCTGCAAGACCTTTCAAAGAAAGCACCGCTGAAATCGCTGCACTCAAAGTCGTTTTACCATGGTCTACATGCCCAATGGTTCCAATATTAACATGCGGCTTAGTTCTGTTAAACTTTTCTTTTGCCATTTGTATTTCTCCTTAATTTTTTGAAATGGATTTTAGAATTATACTAAACAAAATCCTAAGTATTCCTAAATGCTACCACAAAATTCAAGACATTTTTGTCTCATCGCCATTCAAGAGATTATAAACTGGAGCCTATAAGCGGAATTGAACCGCCGACCTCTTCCTTACCAAGGAAGTGCTCTGCCTCTGAGCTATATAGGCGTCTCAAAAATTAAAATGTTATCCTAAAAATGGAGCGGGAAACGGGACTCGAACCCGCGACCCTCAGCTTGGAAGGCTGATGCTCTAGCCAACTGAGCTATTCCCGCATCTATAAAACAAATGGTGGTGAGACGTGGATTCGAACCACGGAAGACATAGTCAGCAGATTTACAGTCTGCCCTCGTTGGCCACTTGAGTATCTCACCAAAAACTTTGCAAAATAACATTTCAACTGGAGCTGGCTAAGGGACTTGAACCCCCGACCTGCTGCTTACAAGGCAGCTGCTCTACCAACTGAGCTAAGCCAGCAACTAAAATAATCAAAGACTTGGGATTATAGCAGTTTTATACTTGACTTGTCAAGAAACGATGACAGAAAGCTAAATTATTCGTATGGCACAGAGCTATGGTTAAAATTTTAGCTATAATCTAGCTTAATTTGGCTTAACACAGCTCAAAGCTCATTGCATATAAAGAATTTATGGACACTTAAATTATGGCGAAAAAAAAACATAAAATTTCTACTTTAAAATACTTTTTGCGCTCTTTAAAGCAAATCTACATGCTCATCACTTTCAAGGAAAAAATCGTTTTTTTCCTGCTTGTGTTGATGGCTGTTTTTTCTTCTTTTGTGGAAGTGATGTCCCTAACTCTCCTAATGCCTTTTATCACTCTCGCTTCCGATCCCAATAGGGCTTTAGACGACAAAGATTGGAAAATGGTCTATGATTTTTTCCATTTTTCATCTCCCGTTCGTCTTATGTATTTCTTTAGCTTTTGCTTGGTGGGGATTTATTTGTTCAGGATGTTTTATGGGGTGTCTTTCACTTATTTGAAAGGGCGTTTTTCCAATAAGAAAGCTTATCAAATCAAACAACAACTTTTTTTACAGCACATTAAAAGCAACTATCTCTCCCACCTTAACCACAATTTGGATTCTTTAAGAGACATTATCAATAATAAAGCAGAGGGCATGTTTGCGAGCTTTAACGCTTTTTTGAATTTACTCACTGAAATAACCGTGATCGTTTTTTTCTACTCCACGCTCATATTAACTAATTGGAAAATAACGCTCGTTTTTACTATAATTCTCGCCTTACAAATTTTTCTTATTGTCAAAAAAGTCACCGTTCTTATCAAAAAAAAGGGTGAGATGGCTGCCAAATCCAAAGCGCAAACGCTTAAGGTTTTTTCAAAATTTTTCAGCAATTTCAAAATCACTAAACTCAAAGACAACCACGAAGAAGCCCACAAGCTTTTTGGAGAAAATAGCCGTAAAGCTCATGACACCGAGATTATTTACGCCACTTTACAAGTAGTCCCCAGGTATTCAATAGAAACGGTGGGCTTTAGTTTGTTGATTTTAGCGGTCGCTTACATTCTATTCAAATACGGCGAAGCTAAAATGGTGCTCCCTACCATTTCTATGTATGCTCTAGCGCTTTATCGCATACTCCCTTCTGTAACTGGAGTGATCAATTACTACAATGAAATCGCTTACAACCAGCTTGCGACCAACATTGTTTTTAAAAGCCTTTCTAAAACCATCGTTGAAGAGGATTTAGTCCCTTTAGACTTTAATAAAAAAATCACTCTTCAAAACATTTCATTCGCTTATAAGTCAAAACACCCGGTTTTAAAAAATTTTAACCTCACCATTCAAAAAGGTCAAAAAGTCGCTCTCATAGGCCATAGCGGGTGCGGAAAATCCACGCTAGCAGATATTATTATGGGGCTTACCTACCCTAAAAGCGGGGAAATTTTTATTGATAACACCCTTTTAACCAACGAAAACAGGCGCTCATGGCGTAAAAAAATAGGCTATATCCCCCAAAATATTTACCTTTTTGATGGCACTGTGGGGGATAATATCGCTTTTGGGAGTGCCATAGATGAAAAACGCTTGATTAAGGTGTGCAAAATGGCTCATATTTATGATTTTTTATGCGAGCTTGAAGGCCTTAAAACCCAAGTGGGCGAAGGGGGTGCTAAGCTTAGCGGCGGTCAAAAACAGCGCATAGGCATTGCAAGAGCCTTATACGATAACCCTGAAATTTTGGTTTTAGATGAAGCCACTTCGGCCCTAGATAATGAAACCGAGAGGAAAATCATGGATGAAATCTATCAAATCGCTAAAAATAAAACTCTGATCGTTATCGCCCACCGCTTAAGCACGATTGAACGCTGTGAAGTCATCATTGATATGAGCCAACACAAAGACAATCTTGGCTGATTAAGTTGGCTTTACTCTTTTGTAAAGTTCTGCAAATCAAACCCTTTAAAACTCTCCAAGTACTTCCCTTGATAGCCGTTTTGACCCACTAAATTTTTCAAAACCTTGCTGTTATAGCCCAAAAACGCCACTTCATTAGCTTTAGCGCTTTCATAGTCATTGACGCTATCGCCTATCATTAGCATGCGGCTTGGGTTATAGGCATATTTTTGAATGATATTAGCGATGATTTTAGGTTTATTAGGCGGACTCCCTTCAACGCTCTTAAAATACTTAACGATCCCTAAAAACTCGCACAACACTTGCAATTCACTATGCAAGGCCGCTGAAGCGATATGGAAAATATAATTTTTATAATGCTTATCAATAAACGCCATCACTTCGCTGTTCAAATGCTCTCTATCAAAAAGCTTTTGTTCTATAATAGCGCCAAACTCTAGGGCTAATGCATCCACTTTTTCTTGAGCGATAGGGGTTTTTAAAATCTCATTATAAAAATATTGGATTTTTTCATTCCTTGAAACCCCTCTACTTTGATAATGATAAACTTCAAATTGTTTCAAATTCTCTTGATTCTTGTTACCATGCTTTTGAAACAACGCCTTAAACCCTTCATTTTTTAAATGCATGCTGTCAAAAATCACGCCATCAAAATCCCATAAAACCACTTCAAGCGCCATGATTTCCCCTTTTTTGTAAGCTTATTTTGGCTTAATTTTACCCTATTCAAGCGATATTTAAGCGATGATTTTTGCCATCATTGGAGTGTTAAGGTTGGGTTATCTTGACTCTTATTTGATAAGAATATGCAAACACTCTTTGGTGTGTGCGGCTTTGTGGGCGCATTTGCTATCCGCTTTAAAACGCATGTAAGTTTTGGTAATTAAGGAGTAAGCGCCGTATTTTTTTAAGATATTTCCAATCTCTGTTTCACTCATAAGCCCTTCATTGTTATAGCTTAAAAAGATATATTTGAATCGCGCTGTTTTGATTAAATTTTCAAAAGCGTTTAAGATTTTAGCGCGAGAGCAAAACGATGATTTCTGGTAACTGGGCAAGCCGGTTTTGCCTTTTGGAGCAAAGGGCGTATAAGCAGCAATCGTGTTTAATAAATGGTAATTCGATCCGTATTGCCTCGCATTATAAGGAGGATCTAAATACAAAATATCCCCTGAAATCTTCCCGATCAGTTCGCTAGCGTCTTGCTGATACACTTCATTAGCGTTTAAACTCAAATCAAAATGAGCGCCTTTTAAAATGAGTTCTTTTTGAGCGCTTTTTTTAAGGCGTTTTAAAAAAGCCCCATAAACTGAAGCAGTGTTAGCCACCTTGTCCGCGCTTTCTAATAGCGATGCGAGCAAAAAATAATACGCATGGTTATCAATGTTTTGAGAAAGCTTAAGCTCTTCAATTTTTAAACGCATCGCATCAATTTTTTGAGCGTTTGTTTCACTAAAATACTGCCTTGAACTCCCCCCTAAAGAATAATGCGAATAGATAAAGCCCTTTTTTAAAGCAACGCTATTAATCTCATCAATAAGCTCTTCTTTATTAGGGATTTCTTGAATGTTGCCGATATAATTTTGATTCAAAACAAAGCTATAATATTCCAAATCGTTAGAGATGATTTTATGGACAGCCTTTTTAAACGCACGCCCCACAATGCCCGTCCCAGCGAATAGATCACAAAAAATCGCACCAAAGAGATCATGACCTACAACCGCATGGATATTTTCTTTAATAAAGGGAATGAGTTTGTATTTAGAGCCGATGTAGTTCATTGCAACCGCTATAAAGTAGTTTTTTGATTGTATCCAATTTGATACTCTTCATTAAATATCCTATCATTACAAGTTTTCCTGTATTGTATGGGGTCATATTGATAACAACCCACACAACCATCATATTCAGCCACCCCCTCATAGATAAGGATAATGACTGCCAGGAATTTTTGTCGCATCAAATCTATAGCCGTTTTCTTTGCATTTTTTACAAATCTGGCGTTTCTTGTCATTACAAGCTTTACATAAAGCTTGGAAATCATCAAAAGTCTGTGTATTTAAATCAGAAACTCTTAAATCATTCTTGTGGCTGTCTTTATGATCTACCCTATTTGAGTGTTTTCAGAGTTGCCACGCACACCGCACATCGCACAACATTGTTGGCTATAGTAATTTTTAATGTCTTGACGGATACTTTGGTTAAAAACACATTCGGTATTATAGCCATTCAAGCGTATTTTATCAATAGAAATTTCCTAGAGTTTGCCCTTTATCAGATTCTAATTTAAATTCTTTAGCCAAAGACAAGTTAGCCCTACACCAACTCCCCCCATTACCCAGCTGTAATCCTTGATATTTTCCTACAAATTCTGTAATGCTTACCCAACGACTCACCCCATTTTTATCAGGTTGATCAAGTTCCAAAAATAACTCTTTTTTACTTTTACCCATTTTAAAAATCCTCTCTATAAAATTCCATAAACTCTAATCAATTCACCTCAAAATAAGCCGCATGGCACAAACTCCAAGCACTTATCTAAAATTAACGATCTTTTGTGATGGTTTTAGCTTTAGCGCCTACAGCCGTTGAACCCGTGGGTAAATCTGAAAGCACCACCGCATTAGCTCCAATCTTCACATCATCACCTACGCAAATTGCGCCCAAGACCTTAGCCCCTGCCCCCACTACCACTCGGTTGCCTAAAGTAGGGTGGCGCTTGCCCTTAAACTTGCCCGTGCCCCCTAGAGTTACGCCATGATAAATGGTAACATCATCTCCAATCTCTGTGGTCTCGCCAATCACCACACCCATGCCATGATCAATAAAAAGCCCTCTCCCAATCTTAGCGCCTGGGTGGATTTCTATCCCAGTAATAAAGCGCGCCAACTGAGAAAGCGCGCGCGCAATAAAATAAAACCCCCGCTTGTGCAACGCATGCGCTAGGCGGTGGCAAAGCAGTGCATGAATGCCCGGATAAAGCAAAAGAACCTCCCACTTATTCCTGGCTGCCGGGTCTTCTTGCAAGACACGCTCTAGGCTATAAGACAGATCTAGCATGATAAGAGTCTCCGGTTGAAATATATTTGAATCAACATGACTTAAGCAGATTTTTTCTCATCCATTCTAATAAAATTTGATGCAAATTTTTCCTGCCATTATACCCAAACTCACACTCCTTTTATGACGGATTAAACAATCCTTTAAAAAAGGCTTAAAAACTCACTAATCATCATTTATTTGGTATTTATTGGGAATAAAACTATTTTAAATGAAAAATAAAAAGCAGATTGAAAAAGATTATCGGCAATGGTGCCGAAGGTCGGACTCGAACCGACACGGGATTGCTCCCACCAGATTTTGAGTCTAGCGTGTCTACCAATTCCACCACTTCGGCGTATATATAGAGCAAAGAGTGAGATTATACCCACTTATTCCTTAAAGAAACTTAATGGTGCACTGGGCGAGACTCGAACTCGCACGAGATTGCTCCCACCACCCCCTCAAGATGGCGTGTCTACCAATTCCACCACCAGTGCTAAAAATTTAAAGCAAATATTATAGCTAAATCATGCTTTTTAAGCAATAATTTAGCCCACCAAAACCCTTAACTTAAGAATGGGTTACTATAAATAGCGATAATAGCAAACACTAGAGTATAAATCACTTGTGCTTCAATCATCGCCATGGCCACGAACATGGTTGTGAGCAATTTACCGCCCACTCCTGGGTTTCTCGCTGTGCCTGTAATGGTCGCTGCGGCCGCATTCCCCATGCCGATCGCCCCACCAAAAGCGGCAATCCCTAGACCGATCATCGCTCCTAAGATAGAATAAGATTTAATCATATCCATCCCACCCATTCCACCATCGTGAGCGAAAGCAACGCCCGCTAAAGCCAGAAGAAATAACGCTAAAAATTTCATTTTCGCACTCCGTTTCAAAGATTAGGCTTGATTTTCATTTCGAATCGTTCCTCTACTTCAAAAATACAAGCAAGGATTTATTTTAATACAAACTAGCTTAAAATCTCTTTTAAAAAACGCTTTTTAAAATTTTAAGCCAAATCTAAAGCGATTTTACCTCTATTGAAACTAATCACCCTGCATTTGATGCTATCGCCTTCTTTTAAAACCACTTGACACCTGTCCATATTTTGCTTTCTTAACAAGCCTTCGCCTCCCTTAGGCAAGCTTAAAAACGCCCCAAAATCCACGATTCGTTTCACTTGAGCTTCTAATATCTCATCAATAGCGTATTGCTCCAATTCTTGATCTAAAGAATGCAAATAGTTTAAAATAAATTCCTTAGTTTTTAAAACACGCTCTTTATTCCCCATGATTTTCACTTCACCGCTTTGTTTATTCAAATCAATTTTAACCTCAAACTTTTCTACTATCTCTCTGATCACACGCCCCCCTTGACCGATAATTTCTACAATTTTATCCGGCACGACATTAAAAATTTCAGTTGCAGGCAAATGGGAAAAATCGATCACAATCTTTTCTTTCGCTTCATGCATGATTTTTAAAATATGCTCTCGCGCTCTTTTAGCTTGGAGTAAGGCTTGGTATAAAACCTCTAATTGGATACCGCTCATTTTGGTATCCATTTGCATAGCCGTAATGCCTTCTAAATTCCCGGCAATCTTAAAATCCATATCGCCTTCTGCGTCTTCTAAACCGCTAATATCGCTTAAAATAGCGTGATCTTGCCCTTCGCTCACCATGCCCATAGCCACCCCAGCGACTAAATCATAAATTTCCACACCGCTTGCATAAAGGGCTAAAGAGCCTGCGCACACGCTCGCCATTGAGCTTGAACCATTGCTTTCTAAAATCTCAGAAACCAATCGTATCACCTGCTCTTTATTTTTAATGCTCGTTTCTAAGGCCCTTTTAGCTAAATTCCCATGCCCTAATTCGCGCCTTGAAGTCGCGCCAATAGAACTCGCTTCGCCCACGCAAAAAGGAGGGAAATTATAATGGAACATGAACCGCTCTTTGATAGGGGCTTTATGCTCCAAACTCTCATGGGTTTGAGCGTCATTATCCGTGCCTAAAACCCCTACCACTAAGCTTTGAGTTTGCCCCCTAGTGAATAAAATGGAGCTATGTGCCATAGGGAGCAAATCGCTCTCTATCACAATGGGCCGCACTTCTTCTAACGCGCGCTTATCCGGGCGGATTTTATCCTTAATGATCATGCGTCTTATCTCAGTTTTTTTCACTTTTTCTAAAGACAATTCAATTTCTTCTAAACTGAATTCTGAGTGGGCTTCACTGATTTTTCTGGCAATTTCATTGAAAACATTTTCCCGCTCGCTCAAAGCAGAACTTTCAATGCCTTTGATGATTTCATCAAAATACTGATTTTTTAATAAATCTAACAGCCTTTCATTAAAGACTATTCCTTGGCTCTCTTTAAAAAGCAGCTCGTTTTGGTGGGGCGTGAACACTTCTTCATAAAGCGTGCAAGTTTCTTTCAAACTTTTTTGAGCCAATTCTAAAGCTTTTAGCATTAAAGGCTCTTCTAAAGCGTTTAATTTTTGCCCTAAAGAGCGCATTTCTATCATGTTCAAACTCTCTTTTGTGCCGGACACGAATAAATCCAAACTGGATTGATTCAAAAGGCTTGCGTTAGGGTTAATGATAAATTCGTTATCAATCCTAGCGATCCTGCAAGCACTCACGCTTTTAATGGGAGCGATACGGACCAAAAAGAGAGCGGCTGAAGCAGCGTTTAAAGCAGAAACTTGCAAGTCGTTTTCAATATCATGGCTTAAGACCATTAAAGTGATCTGTGTAGGGTAGCGGTAGTCTTTAGGGAATAAAGGGCGTAAAGTCCTGTCTATAAGCCTAGAGGTTAAGATTTCAAAATCTTGCGCCCTGCCTTCTCTTTTAACAAAACCACCCGGGATCTTCCCAGCTGCATAAGATTTTTCTAAAAACTGCACCACTAAAGGCAGAAAATCTTCACTCACAGGCTCTCTTTCTGTGCACACGCTCGCTAGAATGATGGTTTTTCCTGAGCGATACATAAGAGAGCTAGTGGCTTGTTTGGCCACTTGTTTGAGAGCGAACTCTTCGGTTTTGTTACCAGAATTGATGGTGATAAAATCCATATTTAATGTTCCTTTCTTAAATTGGGAGTGTTGTTAGCGCCCAAGTATTTTTCAATTTCTTCATTGCTTAATCGCTTGAGTTCTTTATAATGATGCTCCACAGAGACAAAACATTCAGGGCGATACACGCTAATCACCCCATCGCACAAACTTTCTAAGCCTTGAGCGACATTTTGCGCGACAATGGGGGTTAAAATATAAATGTCTCGGCATTCTTTTTTCAAGCAAGTTTGCACGCCTAACCCTGCTCTAAACCCGGTTTCAATCCCCCTATCTACGATAAAAATATTTTTATCTTTTAAGCTTTTGATCGCATTGCCTTTGCGATACTGATAGATGTGAGACAAAATGTCTTCTTCATAAGCCCGCTTGGATTCCCCATAAACATAGTCTAAAGTGATGTCAAAGGAATTGATTAAACTTTCATTCATCACTATATCCATGCTCTCACTCACTAAAGCGATCTCGCATTTTGAGTTTAAAGGGGCTAGGATAGGTTCTAAAAAAAGTATATCATAAGTCGCTCCAAATTTTTGCGCTAAAGCGTTAGCTAAATACAAAGCGTTAAAACTCAAAGCGAGCATGATGGAATCTTTTAAATCAATGTGGCGCGTGTGGATTTCATTAATCAATTTATTTAGAGCGTCTTCTTCATTAATAAAACGCATGCCCTCTATATCGGTGATATGGCTAAAGTCAGTATTCAAGTGCATTCCTTTTTTTCACTTACGCTGTAAAGATCGGTAAGTTACATTGGTTTTAGTGATCGGTGAAAAGTCTAATTCTAGCTTAACATAGTTATTTTCAAACACTCTTATAGGTTGGTTGGGATCGCCGGTGAGAATAGGGCGCCGTTGGTTGACGAATTTAAAGCCAATCCCAAAACACCGGATCTTTTTATAAAGCCCCACATTCCAATTTAAAACCACATTATTTCTAATATCATATCCCACATCCGCGCTCATGGAAAAATAGCCAAAATCGTTGCTAAAACCCGCCTTTAAATAATCCGCAGGATTTTCTACAATGCTATTAATCCCGCTGCTAAAATTGTTTTTTAAAAAATAAGAGAGGTTAAAGCTTAAAAATTTGCGTTGGTAATTGGCGTTCACGGAGATTTCTTCTAATCGGTTTTGATAAAACGAATAAAAGACATTCCCAAAGATATTCAATCCTGTTAAGGGCGAAAACCCGATCTTGCTCTCTAATGGCATTCTAAAGGGCGAAACTTTATCGTCAAGATTGATGAGTTGCGATATTTTAAAATACAATAACTCTTGCCCCCCTAATCCATAGAGGTATTGCGTTAGGGTTAAATTCACCGTCTTATTGCTCGCATCGCTAGGTAAAATGCTGTTAGGATTCCACACAGAGTCATACAAACGCCCTTGATAATCATAATCTCTCAATAAAGGCGAAGTGTAGCTGTTTAAGGCTTGCGCGCTTAAAGCATACATGTTTTGAGAAAATAAGCCGTTTTTAAAGGTGTAATAAGGGATGTTGAAAATCGCTTCCAATTGGATCGTGTGGAAAAGCTTGTTGTATTCTCTGGCTAAATCCATGTTTGCATATAAGGAAAAATTTGAAGACACAAAGTTCCCAAATTCCCTTGATTCATTAGGGATTGTAGGTACGAAGGAATTTTTAGATTGCATTAAAGCCACATTAGATAGTTGGAGATCATTCCAAAGCCCTAGAGACAAATACTTTTTAAACAAAGAAAATTGCAAACCCACCGGCACATTCAAAGCGTTTTGCACATAGCCATAACCAATCTCTCTTGCGGTGTTTCTAAACTGATAATCCACCGAATACAACAAATTTTTAAAATACAAAGAATTTAAATATTTATGGTATTGCAAATTAGGGACAGATTGGAAAGTGCGGTTATTGTTGATTTTATTCAAGTTTAAAAAATACTTGATATTCAAGCCGTAATAATGATTTTCTGTTTGCAAATAGTAATTCGCCCTAGACATGTGCGTGGCGTCCGTGATACGCTTATTAACCTTTTCAAAACGCACATAATCCAAATCGTTCATGTATAAAAAGTCAATGTAATGCCCGTTGTCAATATTAGACTTAAGGTGAAAGTATTTTTGTAAAGTGTCCCTACTAGAGCTTAAAAATTCAAAACCATAGATATTTTGATTCCTCAAATCATAGCGTTTGACATATTGAGTGTAATTCCTAAAATAGCGCGCGTTGAATAAAAACCTGTCGTCTTTAGAGTTGATGTAGCGCGCTTCAAAATTCAAACCAAAACCTCTTTTATAGCGGATTTGTGGGGTAAAAGTCATATCCCATGAGTTTTTGGGGGCTAAATAAAAGGGTTGCAAATAAATAAAGCCGTCCAAATTGGAAGTGCCAAACTCAGGGTATAAAAACCCGGTAGTGCGTTTATTGCTCGTGGACATGAAAATATAGGGCAAATACAATATAGGAATATCACCGACATAGATCTTAGGATTCCACATAGACAAATGCGATTTTTGCATGTTGAATGAGCCTGAAGTCGCATTGACATGCCAAATGGGGTTATCAATGCTACACCCTGAAGCGCTCATGTTTTTAATCTTATATTTTTGATCCCTCCCGCTAGCAATATCCGCGCTCACCCAAATCCCGCTCACGCTATCTTGGACATAAAAGGGGAAAATGATTTCATATTTTTCATTCAAACTCAATTTCACATAATCGGTTTTAATCAGTAAGCCCTCGCCCCTATAAACCTTGATATTCCCCTCTAATAACGCTTCTTTAGTCTTGGTATCATAGCTCACCTTGTCCGCTAAAATATACACATCATAATTCAATAAGATCGCATTCCCTGATGCGGTTATCACATTATCTTTAGCGCTCACTTTATCCGCAAGGATTTCAAAAATCTTATGGTTTTGTTTGTCAAATCGTTGCATAGCGATTTCTTTAGCGTCTAATGCGCTTAACCAAAAAAAGACCGCCAAATACAACCAATAAATCATGATTAAAACAACACCAAAAGACTTTTGCTTTTTTCTTCATGCCACGCCCTATGATAGGGGTTTTTAAATACTACAAACCATAAAAAGGGGCATAGAAAAACCACGATCTTTAGCCCTAAACGCTTCAATAAAATAGCCCTACTAGGGCAATCTGCTAAATAAATATCAATAATTTTAATCCTAAAAACCAGTTTAGCCAAACTCATCTTGCACAAACACACAAAAAAGATTTCATAAACGCCATACAAGATGATAAAACCCATCACAACAAACACGCTGTGATAAATGGGGTTAGTCAGCCAATATAGAGAATGCAAGAAATCGCATGCCCTTAAAAGATCGCTCAATAAAAACGCCACCAACAAACCATCGGTTAAAAACGCTAAGATGCGCCAATACAAGGGGCATAAACGCATTTTTTCACGCATAAGGAGTGTTTCTATGATTTCAGTTTCTTCTTTTTCTAAATTGGGAGAGCGCATTCAAAAACAAACAAGACAAACTCTTTGGTTTGTCTCAAACTTCAAGAATATTCTTTCAAATCTAACACCTTAAAACCAATATCCTTGCGATAAAACATGCCTTCAAAATGCACCTTTTGAGCGATTTCATAAGCATGGTTTCTGGCTTCTAATAAGGATTTTCCTCTGCCAATGGCAAAGATCACCCTCCCTCCACTGCTTTCAAACACGCCATTATCCTGCGCCACCTCCCCTAAAATCAAATGGCCTTTTTTTTCATCAACCGGATCAATATAAAGGGTTTGTTTGGGCGAAGAGCTAGTGGGGTAATTCCTAGAAACAAGCGCCACACTCATCACAAATTCTTTAGAAAACACCAATTCAAGAGAATTTAATTCCCCTTTGGCTGTAGCCAAACACAAATCTAAAAGCGAGCTTTCTAAAAGGGGTAAAATCGTCTGGCATTCAATATCTTTAAAACGCACGCTAAAATCCACTAAATACGGCTCTAAAACGCCCTTTTCTTCTATGACCACAATTTCAGCGAGTAAAACCCCTTTAAAAGGCGTGTTATTAGCCTGAAGCCTCTCTAAAGCGGGTTTAAAGATATGATTTTTTATTTTCTCTTCTAGTTCATTAGAGAAAAAGTTTGCAGGAGCGATGGCCCCCATACCCCCTGTATTGACTCCATTATCCCCCTCTAATAAGCGTTTGTAGTTTTGGCAAAAGGGCAACAAAATAAAATCATCGTTGGCTATGAGCGCTGTAACTGAAAGCTCAAACCCCTCTAAAAAAGGCTCTATGATCACGGGCTCATTGCTTTGTTTGAAAGCGTCTTCAAGGATTTTTAGCGCTTCTTCTTGATGATGGACAATGCTTGTGTTTTTATTCAACGCTTTAATCACTAAAGGGAAGGAAGCGTTTTGAATGTAATTGAGAGCTTCTTTTAAATCGTTTGTTTCAAAGTAAGACGCGCTTTTGATACCGCACTCTTTAACAAAAGCTTTCATATAGCTTTTAGAAGCCTCTAACTTAGCCGCTTCTTTAGAAGCCCCAAACACTAAAATCCCCGCTTTTTCTAGCATCTCTGTAAGCCCTAAAATCAAAAGCTCTTCTTCTGAAATGATGGCTAAATGGATCTGTTTTTTCAGGGCTAATTCCACGATATGCTCGTAATGTTCGCATTCCAGATTCTCGCCTAAATCTTGAGTGCCACCATTACCCAAACAAAAATACAAAGCATTCACTCGCTCATCTTGCTGAAGCCTTTGAGCCAAAGCATACTCTCGCCCCTTATTCCCCACAATTAAAACATTATAGTTGTTGTTATCTTTCATGTCTTTCCTGCAATGTGGTTGTTTTTAAACCCAGATGACCGCTACTTTTACATGCGCATAAGTTCAACAAACCTACACTAATAAGGCTAGGAGGATTTTCTTAGGGGCAGATTTAAAAAATGCCATCACACAAAAACCACTACCTTAGCCTAACTTATTTTTTCAACGAACTTGCCATCAATAAGAAACACGAATCATCTAGGCGATGCTTACAATTATACTTAAATTTTAAAGAAATTCCATGCAAAAATATTCAAGCGATCTGTGATAGTTTTGATTGGCGTTTGGGCGTTTTAAGACAAGCTGACTGATTTATTTCAACCTTTCTTTATACGCCGCTTCCAAACTGCTATACCCTTTTTTCAATTCTCCCACATCCCCAAAAGCCACCACTTTAGCTTCTTTTAAAAAGATCGCACTGTCTAAATACTTTTCCACATCCACCACCAAATGCGTAGAAACTAACAAGCTTGCGTTTTGGCTAAATTCCTTAGCGATGAGTTCAAAAATCTCTTCTCTTGCAATAGGGTCAATCCCAGCCACCGGCTCATCAAAAAGATACAAAGAAGCGTTTCGTGATAGGGTTAAAATCAGCTGTAATTTTTCCCTCATGCCTTTTGAAAGGGCTTTGAACTCTCTTTTTAAAGGCACGCTGAAGCGTTTGAGTAAATCTAGGGCTTTTGATGAATCAAAATCGCTAAAAAAATCCTTGTAAAAAGCGATCGCTTTTAAAGGCGTTAATTTAGGGTCTAAAAAATCGCCATCGCTTAAAAACGCCACGCTTTTTTTAGTTTCTATACCGATCTTTTGATTTAAAATTTTCACTTCCCCTTGGTAGTTCAAATTCAATCCGGCTAAAATTTTTAACAGAGTGGTTTTACCCGCCCCATTAGGGCCTAAAAGCCCTATAAATTGCTGTTTGGGTAGTTTCAAATTGATATTATCTAGCGCTTTTAAACTCCCATAAGTTTTAGTCAAATTCTCTATTTCTACTAGCATTTTAATTCCCCGAATTTGCGCACTCTTTTGTAAAAATCGCTAATGATATTTTCTAAATCTTTAGGGGTGAAATCAGGCCATAAAATCGGCGTGAAAAACAATTCCGCATAGCTGGACTGCCACAATAAAAAATTAGACAAGCGCATTTCCCCCCCCGTTCGTAACAATAAATCCACTTCCGGCAAATTGCGCGTGTCTAAACGATTAGAAATTTCATTTTCTAAGCTTTCTAAAAGGCTTATATTGCTAGGCGGGCTTTCTAGCAAGCTTTTAAATGCCCTTGAAATCTCGTTTTTAGATCCGTAATTAAGGGCTAAAACTTGAGTAAAATCCTTAAAATGCCTAGTATCGTTTTCAAGCTGCAAGATCGTATCTCTCAGTTCTTTAGAAAAGCCCTCTAAATCCCCTATCGCTCTAAAGCGTATGTGATTATCCAAATAAGTGGATCGCTCGTCTTTAAGGTATTTTTTAAGCATCTTCATTAAAAAATCCACTTCACTTTTAGGGCGTTTCCAATTTTCTGTAGAAAAAGCGTATAAAGTCAAGCATTCTAGCTTATGATTAGCGCACCAGATCGTAATGTCTTTAAGGGTTTTTACGCCCTTTTTATGCCCATAAGCCCTAGCTTTATTCTTTAATTTAGCCCACCTGCCATTACCATCCATAATAATGGCAAGATGTTTGAGAGTGTTATCCAATGCCTTTACCCTTTAAAGAAATTCTTCAATTATACACCATTTAAAGCGTGCAAGCATCCACTAAATAAGCGATATGCTGCCAAGAAAAGTGGGTTTTTTCACTCAAACCGATCTCGCAAGTGCTGGAAGTGGAAAAACCCCTTTTAAGATCATAGGATTGGTAAAACGCTTGAAAGTCGTTTAAAGCGCTCTCGTTCAATTCAGGGGTAAAAAAGCCCTTATTCCCCGCAAAGGCGCAACAACCTGTCTCTTTGTGGATAACAATCTCGCCTAAAGTGCATTTTTTAGCCAAATTGAATAACAACTCTTCTTTATTTTCTAACTTTAAAGCGCACATCGTGTATAGCCCTATGTCTTCGTTAACGGGGTTGAATTTTAATTTAGGGCTTAAAACTTCTTCAATATAGACGCTCAAATCATAGACTTTCAAATCCTTATAAGCTTTCATTTGCTTGAAAAAATGCGTCGAACATGCACTATGGTCTAAAACGATCGGTATTTTTCCCTTATCGCTTAATTGTAAAAAAATCGCATGGTTTTTTTCATTGTTTTGTTTGGTCAAGTCGGTGTAATTGATAAAGGCTTTCCCGCAACAAAGCGTGTTCAATCCATTAGGATACATTACAGAAACTTTGGCTTTTTGGCATAAGGATTCAAACACTTCTTGAATGCATCTTTTATCCGCCATTTTGGTTGATGGAGCGAACGAGCGGTTGATGCAGGTGCTGAAATAAATGACTTTTTCTTCGCTCTTAAGCGTTTTATTTTCTAAAGGATAGGCGTTGTTTTTGGGCATATAATTAAAGGCTTTAGGGAAAGGCTTGATGAATTTTTTAATCCCTTTGGTCAGGCTTACTAATTTGTGAGATCCTATGAGATTTTGAACTAAGCGAGCGCTTTTTAAAGAAAAACGAGCCATGCTTGTGGTTGTTTGCATGTTGTTAAGGATCTTTGAAGCGATCTTTTCGCCTTTAGGGTTTTTTTGATAATGATTTAGGGCGATTCTTCCGGTATCAATTCCTAAAGGGCATAGCATAGAACACATATGGCACACCGCGCAAGTGGCGTGCGCTAAATATTCAGACTCTTTTAAAAGCTCGTCTAATAAAACTTGATCTTCATGATGACCTTGACTCACCCTTTCTTTCAAGCGCTCTGTCTCTCTGTGGATAACGATTCGTTGTCGTGGCGTTAAAGATAAATCTTTGCTAGGGCAAACCCTTTCACAAAACCCACATTCCATGCACATGTCCAAATGCTCTTCAATAGGGTAAATGCTCTTTAAATTTTTAGTGTGGATTTCTTTATCGTTTGTGATGATCACATCAGGGTTTAAAATGCCGTTAGGATCAAACAATTCTTTGATTTGTTTATGGATTTTATAGGCTTTTTCTCCCCACTCCATTTCCACAAAGGGGGCTACCATCCTGCCTGTGCCGTGTTCGGCTTTAATAGAGCCAGAGCTTTTGCTCACCATTAAAAACATGTCAGAAACTAAATTTTCAAACGCCTTTCTTTCAGCTTCATTTTCTAAAATCGGCGTAACGACAAAATGCAAATTCCCGCTTAACGCATGCCCAAAAATAATGCTGTTATCCTTAAAGCCATGTTTTTTTAAAAGCCCTTCAATCGCTTTTGCCCCCTCTACAAAACTCTCTTGACTAAAGCACACGTCTTCAATGATCACAGAGCTTTGGCTTTTTCTTTGAGACGCTGCGATAGGGAAAATGCCTTTTCTGATCTTCCACCACGATTGATAAATATTAGGATCACTGCTGATTTGAGAATCTAAAACGACCGGTATCGTGCTCAAAGCGTTTAAAATCGTTTGCATGTTGTTTTCTAAAATTAAAGGATCATCGCTTTCGCTTTGAATGAGTAAGCATGCGTTAGACTCTTTGACTTCTAAAATCACACTAGGCATGCCCTCCAAACCTTTCACGCTTTTTAAGGACGCATAATCCATAAGCTCTGCTGAAGAAATCATTTCAGGCTGTCTGGCTTTTAAAGCGGCTAAAATTTGAGCGGCTCTGGCGCATCGCTCTAAATTTTCATAAAACAATAACGCGCAAGTTTTATAAGCGTAGTCTTTCACGCATTCTAATTCCACGCTTGAAATAAAGCCTAAAGTCCCCTCAGAGCCTATGAATAAATGGCTGATAATTTCAATAGGGTCTTCAAAATCAATGAGAGCGTTTAAGCTGTAGCCGGTGGTGTTTTTGATCTCGTATTTTTTCTTAATTAAAGCATGCAATGCTTTATCTTCTAAAATCTCTTTTCTTAAATTCAAAACCCCTTCAATCAAATCTTTGCGCGTGTTTTTGAAATTCTCAACGCTCTTCTGATTGGCCGTGTCTAAAAGAGTGCCGTCAGCTAAAATGACTCTTAAGGATTTTAGGGTTTTGTAGCTGTTTTGCTCCACCCCGCAACACATCCCGCTAGCGTTATTAGCGACAATCCCCCCTATCATAGCGGTGTTTATTGTAGCGGGATCCGGGCCTATTTTTTTGTGGTAAGGTTTCAATAAAGCGTTCGCGTTGCTTCCTATGACTCCGCATGAGAGCTGGATGCTTTTAGCGTTATCTAAAATTTTAGCGTCTTTGAAAAAATGCGTAGCCATCACTAGCACCCCATCACAGCTCGCTTGCCCTGATAAGGAACTCCCAGCCGCTCTAAAAGTCAATGAAACGCCATGCTTTTTGGCTAAAACACAAAGCTTTTGAACTTCTTCTTCATTCTTCACCCAAGCGACTATTTTAGGGATATAACGATAACATGACGCATCAATGCCATAAGCCAAACGGCGTAAATAATCCTTAAAAACCCTATCGCTTAAAAACCCGCTCGCTTCGGTAAAAAAAGCGTCATAATTTTCTGCCACACACGCTCCTTAAACATTCCTATTTATCAAATCATTGTAACATAACCTTATTTTAGAAATTAAGGATAAACATGCTTGAAGATTATGCAATCGGTTTAGAAGAAGTCAATTTCAATGATTTCATAGTGGTGGATGTGCGCGAGTTGGACGAATATGAAGAATTGCATTTGCCTAACGCCACGCTCATTAGCGTTAATGATCAAGAAAAGCTCGCTGATTTTTTATCCCAGCACAAAGATCAAAAAGTGTTGCTCCATTGCAGGGCTGGTCGCAGGGCTTTAGATGCGGCTAAAAGCATGCATGCATTAGGCTATACGCCCTATTATTTAGAGGGCGATGTCTATGATTTTGAAAAATACGGCTTTAGAATGGTCTATGATGACACTAGCGGTAAAAAAAACTAGGCATGAGGGAGATTGTATGGGTGCATTCTCAAAGAATCGCCCCTTATAAGACTCTCATTTTAAATGAATTTTGCTACTATCCCTTAGAATTAGATCCAACCCCTTTTAGTGCCCTTATTTTCACTTCTAAAAATGCGGTGTTTTCCTTACTAGAAACTCTAAAAAACAGCCCCAAACTCCAAATTTTACAAAATATTCCTGCTTACGCTTTGAGCGAACCCACCGCAAAAACTTTACAAGATCACCATTTTAAAACCGCCTTTATAGGGAAAAAAGCCCATGGCAAAGAGTTCGTTCAAGAAATCATTCCTTTATTGGAAGAAAAAAGCGTTTTGTATCTCAGGGCAAAAGAGATTGCCTCTTCTTTAGACACCCTTCTTTTAGAGCATGGCATTGATTTCAAGCAAGCCGTTGTTTATGAAAACAAGCTCAAACATTTGACTTTAAGCGAACAAAACGCCCTAAAACCCAAAGAAAAGAGCATTCTTATTTTTACCGCTATAAGCCATGCAAAAGCCTTTTTACACTATTTTGAATTTTTAGAAAATTACACCGCTATAAGCATTGGCAACACGACCGCTCTTTATTTGCAAGAGCAAGGCATTCAAAGCTATAGCGCTAAAAAGCCCTCCTTAGAAGCGTGTTTAGAACTGGCTTTAAGTTTGAGGGTTAAGGAATGTTAAAAACATCTCATTATAATGCTTTCAGTTATTTTTTAAAGGATGATGCATGAATTTTGTCTTTTTATGGGCCGCTTTAGGGGGGGCTATAGGGAGTTCACTAAGGTATTTTGTGGGCAAAATGATGCCCAGTAAATTTTTAATGTTTGAAAGTTTTCCTTTAGGGACTTTTAGCGTGAATGTAATAGGGTGTTTTATCATCGGCTTTATGGGGCATTTGGCTGTTAAAAAAGTTTTTAGTGATGATTTTGGGATTTTCTTTGTAACTGGGGTTTTAGGGGGTTTTACGACCTTTTCTTCTTACGGGCTAGACACTTTAAAACTCTTGCAAAAATCCCAATACATGGAAGCCGTTTCTTATGTCTTAGGCACTAACATTTTAGGGCTTATTGGGGTAGCCATTGGTTGGTTTTTGGCTAAAAATTTTGTAGGCATTCATTAAAAAACGCTTTTTAGCGTTTTATTAACGCTTGATTAAAGCAGAACCTAACGATTACAATAGCCACAAAGCCATTTCATCGGCCATGAAAAAATCGCTCGCTATCAATCGCTTATTTTTAATGAAAGCCTTATTTTCTTCAATCAAAAACTTTACTTTATTAGCGTCTAAGAAACTAAGCTCAACCCCCAACTCACACCTCAAGCCTAAAAACAGCTTTTCTAAACGCTTGTCTTGTTCGCTAAGCGTCTCAACTTGGCGTTTTAGGGGGTCTTTAATGTAGTTTTCTATGAGTTTTTTCGCATAAAAGCGTTCATTCGCCACGCAACCTACAGCCCCAGCCCCGCATCCTAAATAATCTTTAGCCCCCCAGTAAGCCAAGTTGTGTTTGACTTGATAACCTCTAGCGTAATTAGACACTTCGTATTGCTTGAAAGAAAAGCCCTCTAAAGCCTCTTTTATTATATTGTCAAAATGGGTGCATGAGGGTTTTTTGGCGTTTTTTTCTAAATTCGTGTTTTTTTCAATACTCAAAGCATAAGCGCTCAAGTGGTTGATAGGGAGTTCTTTAGCGAGCTTTAATTCTTCTTTTAAAGAGTTTTCATTATCTAATGGGGTATTATAAATCAAATCAATGCTGATATTTTCAATCTTGCTTTTTAAAATAGTTTCTATCACAGGAGCGATATTTTTGGAATGTTGGCGCTCTAAAAACAATAATTTATCTTCCCTAAAACTTTGCACCCCTAAACTCAAACGGTTGATCCCTAAATCTTTTAAGCCTTGACACCAAGTTTTAGAAATCAATTCGGGGTTAGCTTCAGTGGTGATCTCGCAATCCATGCTCAAATTTGCATTGTGATGGATGCTTTCAAAGATCCTTTCAAAAGACTTCACGCTTAAAGTGTTAGGCGTGCCGCCGCCAATAAAAACGCTCTCAATTACTTCATCAGTTTGGCTTAACGCATGCGTTAAATCCAGGCATAACGCTTGAATGTATTCTTCTTTTAACCCATGCTTATTTTCATAGGAATTGAAAGCGCAATAACCGCATTTATTTTCACAAAAGGGGATATGAATGTATAAAATCATATTTATTTCTCTCATTTTCATTTCATTTTAAGCAAAACTTAAACTTGTAATTGTATCATTTTAAGATTATTTTGATAAGTAAAGGAGACAAACTTATGAAAAAGGTTATTATGGCTTTAGGCGTTTTAGCGTTCGCAAACGCTTTAATGGCAACAGACGTTAAAGCTCTCGCAAAAAGTTGTGCCGCTTGCCATGGGGTTAAGTTTGAAAAGAAAGCTTTAGGCAAGAGCAAAATCGTCAACATGATGACTGAAGCAGAAATTGAAAAAGAGCTTATGGATTTTAAAAATGGTGCTAATAAGAATCCTGTCATGACCGCGCAAGCTAAAAAATTGAGCGATGAAGACATCAAAGCTTTAGCCAAATACATCCCCACTCTCAAATAAACTCTCTTCGTTTTAATAGCGCTATTTGGGTGCTATTAAAATGAGTTTCAAACCCTTTTTTCTTAATTTTTGATTTTAATGGCATTCTTAACCCTACTTAAAGCCAGCATACACTATAATATCATCTTAATCAAACAAGAAAGAGCTGAAATAAAGACCTATGCTACACAAAAAATATCGTCCTAATGTTGCGGCTATCATTGTGTCGCCAGACTACCCTAATACATGCGAAATTTTTATCGCCGAGCGCATAGATATTGAAGGGGCGTGGCAGTTCCCCCAAGGGGGCATTGATGAGGGCGAAACCCCTTTAGAAGCGCTCCATAGGGAATTATTAGAAGAAATCGGCACGAATGAAATAGAGATTTTAGCGCAATACCCCAGATGGATCGCTTATGATTTCCCAAGCAACATGGAGCATAAATTTTATTCGTTTGACGGGCAAAAACAACGCTATTTTCTAGTGCGCCTAAAGCATGCTAACAACATTGATTTGAACAAACACACGCCAGAATTTAGAGCCTATCAATTCATCCATCTTAAGGATTTGCTTAAAAAAATCGTTCCCTTTAAGCGTCAAGTGTACCGCCAAGTCATTGCTTATTTCAGGAGAGAGGGGTATTTAGGGTGTTAATCGTTCAAAAATACGGCGGCACGAGCATGGGCAGTGTGGAAAGGATCCACAATGTCGCCCAAAGGGTTTTAGAAAGCGTTAAATCAGGGCATCAGGTAGTAGTGGTGGTTTCTGCGATGAGCGGCGAAACCGATAGGCTTTTAGAATTTGGTAAGAATTTTAGCCATAACCCTAACAAGCGAGAAATGGACAGGATTGTAAGCGTGGGGGAATTGGTTTCAAGCGCGGCTTTGAGCATGGCGTTAGAGAGGTATGGGCATAGAGCCATTTCATTGAGCGGGAAAGAAGCGGGCATTTTAACCAGTTCGCATTTTCAAAACGCCGTGATCCAATCCATTGACACTCAACGCATCACAGAGCTTTTAGAAAAAAACTACATCGTGGTGATCGCTGGGTTTCAAGGCGCTGATATTCAAGGCGAAACAACGACTTTAGGGCGTGGAGGGAGCGATTTGAGCGCGGTCGCTTTGGCCGGGGCTTTAAAAGCGGGTTTGTGCGAAATCTATACGGATGTGGATGGCGTTTATACCACTGATCCGCGCATTGAAGAAAAGGCTCAAAAAATCACGCAAATCAGCTATGATGAAATGCTTGAACTGGCTTCTATGGGGGCTAAAGTTTTACTAAACCGCTCGGTAGAATTGGCCAAAAAACTCAGCGTGAAGTTAGTGACTCGCAATTCGTTTAACCACAGCGAAGGCACGCTCATTGTGGCTGAAAAAGACTTTAAAGGAGAACGCATGGAAACCCCTATAGTGAGCGGGATCGCATTGGATAAAAATCAGGCTCGTGTGAGCATGGAGGGCGTGGAAGACAGGCCAGGCATTGCCGCTGAAATCTTTGGCGCTTTAGCGGAGTATCGCATTAATGTGGATATGATAGTCCAAACGATCGGCAGAGACGGCAAAACCGATTTGGATTTTACGATCGTTAAAACCCAAATAGAAGAAACCAAGCAAGCCTTAAAGCCTTTTTTAGCGCAAATGGATTCCATTGATTATGATGAGAATATCGCTAAAGTTTCCATAGTGGGCGTGGGCATGAAGTCGCATTCTGGGGTAGCGAGTATCGCTTTTAAAGCCCTAGCCAAAGACAATATCAATATCATGATGATTTCTACAAGCGAGATTAAAATTTCGGTTTTGATTGACATTAAATACGCTGAATTAGCCGTTAGAACTTTGCATGCGGTGTATCAATTAGATCAATGAAAAATTTCTACGACTGGATCAAGGAATTTGCGCGCGATCAGGGGGAATTTATCGCCCAACAAAGCGGGTGGTTGGAATTAGAGCGATCAAGCTATGCAAAACTCATCGCGCAAACCATCTCGCATGTGCTTAATGGCGGATCGCTGTTAGTGAGCGCTGATTCTTCTAGGCGCTGGTTTTTAAACTACATTCTTTCTAACCTCAACCCTAAAGATTTAAAAGAGCGCCCCTTATTGCCAGTCATTGATTTTAACGCTTCTTCTTTCTACCCCAAAAACGATGCGAATCTCTCTTTAGCCACCATAGAGATGACTTATCAAAACCCCATGTTTTGGCATGTTGGGAGGGTTGAAAATGAAGGCTTGAAAACGATACTACTGAGTAAAATCCCTAGTTTTTTATGGCTTTTTGAAGAGCTTAAAGAAGATTGCTTGCTTTTAAAAGAGCATGACAGCTTGCTGGATTATAAATTATTGCAGCTCTTCAAACTCTTTGAAAACGCGCTTTTTAGCGCGCTATACAATAAGGTTACTCTGTGAAAAATTTCAACCGCCTTATTTATACGGACAATCTTGAAGAGAGCCTAGAAGAGACTGCAAGCCTTTTTAAACGCCACATTAAATTCTACACGGAGATTATTGAAAAAGACAAAAAGGTGATCAAAACTTTTAACAAGGACTTTAAAATAGAGCATGCCAAAGAAGTTATTTCAAAGGCCCACTTAAAACACAGTGAACTGAACGCCTTTTTAATCGCCGCGCCCAGTTATGGCATAGAAGCCCAAAACGCGCTTTTAAAAATCTTAGAAGAACCCCCGAATAATGTTTGTTTTATCATGTTTGCTAAAAGCCCAAGCCATGTTTTAGCCACCATTAAATCCCGCTTAATCAAAGAAGACAAACGCCAAAAAATCCCCCTAAAACCTTTAGATTTGGATTTATCAAGGCTGGATTTGAAAGACATTTATGCGTTTTTAAAAAATTCAGACAAAGAAAGTTTTGATTCTAGAGAAAATCAGAGGGAAAAAATTGAAAGCCTGTTAGAGAGTGTTAACAGGCACCAAATCCCATTAAATGAGCAAGAATTGCAAGCCTTTGATTTAGCGATCAAGGCTAATAGCTCTTATTACAAGCTCAGCTATAATCTTTTACCCCTACTTTTAAGCCTTTTATCTAAAAAGAAAACGCCATGATTTTAAAACGCCTTAACCCTGATGCACTAAAAAACGCTTTACAAAAAATAGGTCCAGAAAAGATCGCGCAAATCCGTATGGGCCAAAAAGGCGTTAGCTTTGTTTTTGAAATCCAACATCTGCCCTTAAGTGCTGCACTCATTTTAAAGCAAGAAGCCATAAGCGTTGGGGGCGATTTTGCCACGCCAAGAGATTGCATTTTAGCTAAAGAGCCTTTTTATGATGGGGTGTTGATTGCGAGCACTAACCAATTAGAACGCCTTATTGTTAAGTGCCATTCCCAACCCTTTGGGCTTAAAAATTTAGCGCAAGAATTAAAAAGCCACCTCAAAGCCCAGAAGCCTAATAACCCGCAGATCATGGCGGTTTTAAACCTGACTCCGGATAGCTTCTATGAAAAGAGCCGGTTTGATAGCAAAAAAGCACTTGAAGAAATCTATCAATTGCTAGAAAAGGGTATCACGCTCATTGATATAGGCGCGGCCAGTTCAAGGCCGCAGAGTGAAATCATTGATCCAAAAATAGAGCAAGATCGCTTAAAAGAAGTTTTATTAGAAATCAAATCCCAAAAACTCTACCAATGCGCTAAATTCAGTATAGACACCTACCATGCCAAAACAGCCCAAATGGCTTTGGAGCATTATTTTTCTGTCCTTAATGATGTGAGCGGTTTTAATAGCGCTGGAATGCTAGAAGTCGCAAGAGATTACAAGCCTACTTGCATTTTAATGCACGCTCAAAAAACCCCCAAAGACATGCAAGAAAATGTTTTTTACCACAATTTATTTGATGAAATGGATCGCTTTTTTAAGGAAAAACTAGAGGTTTTAGAAAAATACGCGCTTCAAGATATTATTTTAGATATTGGGTTTGGATTCGCTAAATTAAAAGAGCATAATTTAGCCTTAATCAAGCATTTAAGCCACTTCCTCAAATTCAAAAAACCCTTATTAGTGGGAGCGAGTCGTAAAAACACGATCGGGCTTATCACCGGGCGTGAAGTTCAAAACCGGCTCGCTGGCACTTTAAGCTTGCATTTAATGGCGTTGCAAAATGGAGCAAGTATTTTAAGAGTGCATGATATTGATGAGCATATCGATCTCATCAAGGTGTTTAAGAGTTTGGAAGAAACGGATTAAAAAGCGTCTCACCCCCATTTTAAAGGGTAACATCCATAGAGGAAGGGTTGTTATAAGCGTTTTGGTAGCGTTGCAAAAAAGCGTTATGGTTGGTAGCGTTAAAGGTTTGTAGGGCTTTTTTGTGCAAGCCATTCATCGGTTGTTTGGGAGCGTTTTCCACTTCTTTAGAGAATTTCCCGTTATAAAAATCCGTCAAACTATAGAGCGACTGAGCGGCAAGGCGTTTTTGGCTCTCATCCATTCCGGCCGTAGCCCTTAAAAAAGCCTCATACTCTCTATCGCTCATCAATTCTAAAACCAAAAAGCCGTAAGTCTCTCTCTTGTCAGGGTTAAAGGGGAGGTTTTCTGTGGGAGCGTCCTTTTTTTCTTTATCTATTTTTTCTGTGTTTTCAACAGGAGCTAGGTCTTCTTTAGGAGCGCTTTTAGCGTTCAAAAGCCCATAGAGATTAGAATCAAACTGATTGATAGAAGAAACAGCCATGCGAATTTCCTAAAATTGAATTTTACGCTAAATTAAGCAAAATCCATTCCCTAATGAGACTAATTTTCTGGCAGGGGTTTTCAACAAAACAAGAGACAAAGCGATGGGTTAAAAGAGTTTTCTAAGCGATGCATTCAAACCCTTTAAAAAGGGTCTAGGAGTTTATTTTCAAAAAGGATCCGTGTTTTTATGTTTTCATATTTCTATAAGGAGTTTGAAATGCTGAAGTTTCTAGAATCATTCTAGACAAAACAAACAAGGTAAAACTCCTAGAACATTGTTATAGCATGATTTTACCAATCAATGCAACTTTTATGCTTTTAAAGCTTAAAAACTTTAAGTCTTAATTAGAGATTTTAGGTTAAACTACCCTAAAAATCTTTATGGGCAAAGGGCATGCGTAATACCATTTTATTTGGCGTTTCAATGATACTCTTGGCGAATTTATGCTTTGGAATCATGAGCGCGTTTGTGAAGATCACAGCGGGTTATTTTTCCCCTATGGAAAATGTGTTTTACCGCTCCATTACCATGACGCTCTTACTCTTGCTCGTTTATCCTTTCAAACCCTACCGCTTGAAGAGTTACAAACAAGGCGGTTTTAAAAAGCTCGCTTTTAGGGTCGTTGTAGGGGGCTTGGCCATGCTAGCGTTTTTTTATAATATTGAAAAAATTTCGCTCGCTACAGCGACGGCTTTCTCGCAATGCGCGCCTATTTACACGGTGCTTCTTTCCCCTTTGCTTTTGAAAGAAAAACTCAAAAGAAGCGCGTTAATTTCCGCATGCATTGGGCTAGTGGGGGTGGTGTTGATTTCAGATCCTAGCGTGGAAAATGTGGGGCCGGTTGAAATCTTTATGGGCATATTGAGCGGGATTTTTGTGTCTTTAGCGTATATTACTTTAAGGGATTTGAGGGAATATTATGACAAGCAAGCCGTGATTTTAGCGTTCGCCTTTGGCATGAGCCTTCTTGGGCTATTAGGCATGTTTATTGATATTCCTTTTTTATCCACAGGCATTCATATTCCTAGAAAAGAAGACATTTTGTGGATTTCTTTAATAGGGATTAGCGGGACTTTGGGGCAGTATTTCTTAACTTATGCTTACATGAACGCTCCTGCTGGGATCATTGCCCCAATTGAATACACCCGCATTGTTTGGGGGCTATTGTTTGGGCTGTATTTAGGCGATACATTTTTGGATCTTAAAAGCGCTTTAGGGGTGGCTTTGATTTTATGTTCAGGCTTACTCATTGCCTTGCCCGCTCTTTTAAAAGAATTAAAAAAATTTAAGTGATGCGACTAAGCCCCTTACAAAGCGCTCCGTTATACTTCCGCTACTTTATTTATCCAGAGAAAAAAACAAGGAGCTTTGATTTAAGCGATTTAGTCTTTATCGTCATGGTTTTTTTAGTCCTAGCCTTGGGGCTGTTGATGAGTGGAGAAATTTCTATCAGCTACAATGAAGCGAAGGATTTTTTTTACAGCAGTGCATGGTTTGTTCAAATCGCTCAAAAAAGCACCGCCATTTTAGGCCAAAACGACTTGGCTTTAAGATTGCCTTTTTTGATCGCTCATATCATTAACATGTTTTTATTTTATTTTATAGGGCGAAAGATTTTAAAAAAGCCTAAAGACGCCCTTTATGTGGTATTGACTTACACTTTATTGCCTGGAGTGAATCTCTTTGCGATTCTATTGGCTAAAAGCGTGCTGGTGTTAAGCCTTGGGCTTTTGGTTAGCTATTTATATATCAAAACCCAAAAAATCCCTTATTTAACCCTTAGCGCTTGCGCGTTTTTAGACGGCGCGTTTATCCCGCTTTTACTAGGGGTTTTTACCTACGCTTTAAGAATACGCTATTTTAAAAGCGCGATCTTTGCTTTGGTGGGTTTAGGCGTGAATATTGCTCTTTTTAGCGGGAGTTTCAATAAGGGCTTGCCTAGTGGGTATTTTATAGACACATGCTTAGAACTCATGCTTTTATATTCGCCCTTATTGTTCCTCTACTACCCTTATACGATCTATAAAGCCCTTTTTGATAAAAAGCCATCGTTACTAGCCTTTATGAGCGCGAGCGGTTGGCTTTTCCCTTTGCTTTTGAGCATGCGCCAAGAGATAGATTTAAGAACTTTCGCCCCCTTAGCTTTAATTGGTTTGCCCTTGTTCGTTAAAAGCGTTTTAAATAGCCTTAGGGTGCGTTTAAAGGAATTTAGGGGGCAGTATTATTTGCGCGTTTTTAGTTTATATCTTTTAATGCTCACTGAAACGCTTTTTTTATGGGGGAGTAAAATTTCTGGCGCTAATGAAAAATTATTAAACCGGCATTTCTTAGCCAAAGAAGTCGCTACGGCCTTGCAATTAAGGGGCATTCATCAAATCCGCACTGACGATAAACAACTCGCTTTAAGGCTTCAATTTTATGGCATTAAAGAGGGGGGGAGGTTAAGACTGATTAACGCAAAAATTTCTAAAAAACGCCCTGATATTGAAATCATCTACGCTGATAAAATTCTACAATCCTATAGTTTGGTGCGCCATTAAACCCATTCTTTAAAAAGCATTTTATCTAAAGAATGATAAAATACACTCCAAAAATAAATAAAATACGCGAGAAAAATCATGAGACTCAAACTAACCCATATCAACCATATAAGCCATAAGATTGCCAACGACTTTATCCATTCAGAATTATTAGAATTAAAAGCCCCTAGAGAATTATTGTGCGGATTGATAGAAGGGATTTTGGAAAAAAGCGTTAAAAAAGAAAACGCCATAGATGAGCAAGCCAGAGAGCTTTTAGAAGAAAACACCGATGAGATAGAATTCATGCGGATGGATGAAAGACAGCTTTTTTGGATGATTAAAAGACAGATCGCTCAAAAAGAGGGCTTTCATTTGTTTTGGGAAGAAAGGTGTAACGATTTGTCGCACCAGATTTTGAATAAAATCTTAGATGAGGACTTGATCATGTTTAGCGTGTCAGAGAATTTGATAAGGAATTTGATTTACAAATCCATTGATACTTATTCTAAAGCGTATGAAAGCATTGAAAATGAAGTGCATGAAAAAATCAAGCATTACAAACGCAAACTGCCCGTAGGGAGCGATGAATACGAGCTTGTGTTTGAAAGGCTCTATGAAGAAGAATTAAGGCGCAAAGGCTTTTTATAATGATCTCTCTTTATTTAGAAAACGGGCTTTTTTTGCAAGCGCAAAGTTTTGGGGCTAGTGGCACGCAAGCAGGCGAGCTTGTTTTTAACACTTCTATGAGCGGCTATCAAGAAGTCATTAGCGACCCTAGCTATAAGGGGCAATTTGTGGTTTTTAGCATGCCTGAAATTGGGGTTGTGGGCGCTAATTTTAAAGATGATGAATCCTTTTTTTCATGCGCAGGGATTTTAGCGCGCCATTACAACGAATTTTTTTCTAATTCAAGGGCGGATTTTAGCCTGAGCGCTTATTTGAAAGAGCGTGGCGTTTTAGGGATTTGTGGCGTTGATACCAGAAGTTTGATCAAAACCTTACGCCATCATGGGTGCTTGATGATGGTCGCTTCCACGATAGAGCATGACAAAAACAAGCTTGAAGAAATTTTAAAAAACGCCCCTAGAATTTCTCACTCCCCCCTAGTGTCTAGCGTTTCTACGCAAAAAATCACCACGCACCAGCGCGCGACTTTTGATTTCAAAACCCTAGATTACAAGCCTTTTGATGAAAAAACCTCTCATAAAATTATCGCGGTGCTGGACTTTGGGGCTAAAGGCAATATTTTAAACGAGCTTCAAAATGTGGGGTTAAAAGCCCTTATTTACCCGCACCACACTAAAGCTAACGATCTGATTAAGGCCTATGAAGAAAAAGAAATTAGCGGGATTTTTCTCTCTAACGGGCCAGGCGATCCTTTGAGTTTGCAGCAAGAAATTGAAGAAATCAAACAACTCATTAACGCTAAAATCCCCATGTTTGGCATTTGCTTAGGGCATCAATTGCTCTCTATCGCGCAAGGCTACCCTACTTACAAGCTCAAATTTGGCCATCATGGGAGCAACCACCCCGTTAAAAACCTAGAAACAAACACCGTTGAAATCACCGCGCAAAACCACAACTATTGCGTCCCTGAAGAAATTGAAGAAATCGCTGTTATCACGCACCGCAATCTTTTTGACAACACCATTGAGGGCGTGCGTTATAAAAACGCTCCCATTATTTCTGTCCAGCACCACCCAGAAAGCAGCCCCGGTCCCAAAGAGAGCCACTATATTTTTAAAGAATTTGTGGGATTGTTAAAGGATTTTTAGAGGTTTTTAAAAACAACACCTATAGAGGTTGAAAAGCACTTTAAAAATAGATTTAAATCTTTTTATCAAAAAAAATCTCGCATTTACTTTAAATTAGTTCTCTTGCAATAGTATTCTCTCGCAATAATTATTATTGTTATTGCGACAAAACTTTTAGAAGGAGTTATTATGGGAAGTATCGGTATATGGGAAAACCTATTGAAGGGTTTTTAGTGGCAGCCATTCAATTTCCTGTGCCAATTGTCAATAGCCGTAAGGATATTGATCACAATATTGAAAGCATTATTAGAACCTTGCATGCGACTAAAGCGGGGTATCCGGGAGTGGAACTTATCATTTTCCCTGAGTATAGCACGCAAGGTTTGAATACCGCTAAGTGGCTTAGCGAAGAGTTTTTATTAGATGTCCCAGGTAAAGAGACAGAGCTATACGCTAAAGCGTGTAAAGAGGCGAAAGTTTATGGTGTTTTTTCAATCATGGAACGCAATCCTGATTCTAACAAAAACCCCTACAACACCGCCATCATCATCGATCCGCAAGGTAAAATCATTTTAAAATACCGCAAGCTATTCCCATGGAATCCCATTGAGCCATGGTATCCTGGGGATTTAGGAATGCCTGTGTGCGAGGGTCCGGGCGGATCAAAATTAGCCGTGTGCATTTGCCATGACGGCATGATTCCAGAGCTCGCTAGAGAAGCGGCCTATAAAGGGTGCAATGTGTATATCCGTATTTCAGGCTATAGCACTCAAGTCAATGATCAATGGATTTTGACCAACCGCTCTAATGCGTGGCACAATTTGATGTATACCGTGAGCGTGAATTTAGCCGGCTATGACAATGTCTTTTACTACTTTGGCGAGGGGCAAATCTGTAACTTTGATGGCACGACTCTTGTTCAAGGGCACCGCAACCCTTGGGAGATTGTAACTGGAGAAATCTATCCTAAAATGGCAGACAACGCTCGCTTAGGTTGGGGATTAGAAAACAACATTTACAACTTAGGCCATAGAGGGTATGTGGCTAAACCGGGCGGAGAACATGACGCAGGCTTAACCTACATCAAAGACTTAGCCGCTGGTAAATATAAATTGCCTTGGGAAGATCACATGAAAATCAAAGACGGCTCTATTTATGGCTACCCTACCACCGGTGGGCGTTTTGGGAAATAATCCCTAACCTTGTATTTTGCTAGAACCTGCTTTTAAAGGTTCTGGTTTCTCCCCTATTTTTACGAAAAATCTTCTATTGTAGAACATTTAAGAAAACCCATAATAAGCGTAAGCCCCCATAAAGCGATATAACCTATGCAAAACCATGTTATTTTGGATAAAGACCACCACCACATTGCGGTTGATAGAGCGCTAAAATCTGTAATAATGCCATAGCCAAAATAGATCATTCCCACTAAACATGCTAAAGAAATAGCCCCTAAAATAAAAACCCAAAATCTCTCACCGGCTGTAAGACCACTGCGGCTGAAAAGCCGGCCGGCTAGCGTTGGAATAGCTAATACCACTCCAAGACCAGCAAACATGCTCCCAAGCCCAAACTTAGCCAACAAGAAAGTGAAAGACGATGCCGAACCCCTTGTAAGCCAACCCCAAAGACCAAATCCAGTAAGAATTTGAGTGAGCCAACTACCTTTCCTAACCTCATTGACGCATTCCATTATGCGATACCAAAGCCCAAAGCATGGTAATAAGCGCTAATCCCAAAACCACCACCAAGATTGACACAAAAATATGAGACCAAGATCCCATGACAACTCCTTAAAGATTAAATGCCTATAGTCAAATAAGCAAGAAACGGTTTTAATGCTTATCTTTTAGTAGGGATAAGCCTTAAAAACATTGCTTTTTATCATGAACCCATTATCGGTCATTTAGCAGACCAACTATCCCTACATTTGGTAATGTTGAGCCAATGCAAGTGATCGCATAAACAATAAAGTAGCCTGTTACTTTCCAAAAAGACCATCCGAAACCCAAAACAATAAGACACAAGCCTATCATTGCTGCAACAACGATAAAAAATAACGATAAGAATCTTAAGCTAGAAATTGTAAGCTTTTGCCCCTCTGTGAGCTTATCCTTTCTGAACACCTCTTGCAAACCTTTCTCAGCCAACGGCTTGACACCATCAATGATTGGTTTGGCACCTGGGTAAATAACACTGATAGCCATTTCTCCAATGCTCGTAACAGCAGTAATGAAAGAATTGTTTTGATTGGGATCAGAATTTTCTATCTCTTCCATCTCTTTTTTTAAGCGCTCCCCAAACATGAGATATATGCCCCATGCGACAAACCCTTTACATCAAATGCTAGAGTGTATCGTTTTTTTTTGTTTGTCAAGGGGGTGGCTAGCTAAAAAATAGTATTATTGAGTGTTTTATAGAACAAATATTAAATAATAGCGTTTATAATGATGCAATTTTAGCCCCTAATTTTAGTGCCCCTAACAAGCCTTCTATATTTAGCCCTAGCCCCACGCTCAAATTCTTGCTTGAGCTTTTAATATAAGGCTTATGAAAATCCTCTAAACGCACACAGCCTGCACTTTCTTGCCACAAACCGCTCTCTAAATATTTTTCTATCTCGTTAGGATCAAACGCCTTTAAACGCGCTCTAAAAACCGATAGATCCAACCATTCTAGTTTGGGGGAAATCAATGCAGAGCAAGTTAAAACCTCTATTTCATTACCATTTTGGCGTTTTAAAAATTCAAGGGCTTCTTGCTTGTTTTTAGCTTTTCGTTGCATTTGACAACCCACATTCACTGTGCTATCAGCAACCACTATAGTGCAATTGTTTGCAAGCAATTCTTTAGCTTTTTCTAATTTCCCCTTGCACGCCCAATAGACAAACTCCCTAGGGTCTGTGGTTTTTAGGCTTTCTTCATCAAAATAGAGCGCTTTTTGTTTAAACTTGATCCCATGCTCTTTTAAAAGATTCGCCCTAGCGCTAGATTGAGAGCCTAAAACCAACTCCATGCTATCCCTCTAAAGCTTTAAGAGCGGTATTTTTCGCTAAATTAAACGCAACTTGCAATTTTTCAATATCCTTGCCTCCAGCGCTCGCAAAATCATCTCTCCCGCCCCCTTTGCCCCCTAAAATTTGCGCCACTTCATTAGCCCATGCGTTCGCTTTTACGGGCGCGTTTTTCACCCCGCATGCGAGAGCTATTCGTTCATTTTCTTTTTTAAACACCATAGCGAGCAATCTTTCATGCTTGCTTTTCAATCGGTCAATCATTTCTTTAATGTCGCCTTGTTCCACTACGCCCACCACTAAACTCACGCCATGGATTTTTTCAACCGGTAAATCCATAGGGGTTGGAGCTTTTTGGCTGTTTTTCACGCTCTCTTTAAGCTTGTTGATGCCGGCTACCACATCGTTATTTTTTAATGCAATCTTAGCGTTTTTAAGCTCTTTACTTTCTTCTTTAGTTAATTGGTAAAAGGCTTTCCCACACACCGCTTCAATGCGTCTGACCCCACTACTCACCCCGCTTTCTTTAAGGATCCTAAACCCCCCAATAAGCCCGGTATTTTCCACATGAATGCCCCCACACAATTCAATGGACGCTTCTTTAAAGCTCACCACCCGCACATTTTCAGCGTATTTTTCACTGAATAACGCTAACGCTCCCTTATCTTTAGCTTGGTTTAAGGGCATATGCTCCACTTGGCTGGTTAGATGTTTGAAAATTTGAGCGTTGACTAAATCTTCTACTTTTTCTAACTCTTCATCATTGAGCGCTTTAGCATGCGAGAAATCAAAGCGCAATCGTTTGGATTCCACTAAACTCCCTGCTTGACTCACATGCGAGCCTAAAACTTCTCTTAAAGCGCTCTGCAATAAATGCGTCGCGCTATGGTGTTTGGCGATTTCTAAGCGCTCATCGCTCACTTGCGCGATCACTTGATCGCCTTTTTTTAGCGCTTTTTTGATTTCAAGGAGCGAAAAATTAAGCCCAAAAAAGTTTTTTGTATCTAACACTATAGCCGTTTTTTCATTGCCCTTTAAAAGCGCGCCCCTATCGCCTATAGCCCCCCCACCTTCCGCATAAAAAGGGGTTTTTTCTAGCAACACCCAGACTTCTTGGTTAGGATTTGCATCTGTTATTTCTTTAAAATCGCTACCAAAAAACCCTAAAGCTTTAGCAGAACATTCTGTCGTTTCATACCCCACAAATTCATTGGGCTTATAAGCGTTTAAAATGGCGCTAAAATCAGCGTTATTTTGTTTGCCTTTCCATGAAGCTTTAGAGCGTTTCACTTGCTCTTGCATGCAAAGTTCAAAGCCTTGCATATCCACGCACGCCCCATGACTTCTTAGCATATCGTTCGTTAAATCCAAAGGGAAACCAAAAGTGTCATAAAGCTTAAAAGCGATCTTGCCATCAAAGATTTTATTTTCATTCAAATGCTTTAAAGACAAGTTAAACAATTCCATGCCAGATTCCAAAGTCTCTAAAAAGCGCTCTTCTTCTTCAAAGCATTCTTTCATTACCATTTCTTTAGATTCTTTCAAATACGCATGCGTGTTAGAAAACTGCTCGCACACCACGCCCACGACTTTGTATAAAAACGCTTCTTTCAAGCCCATTAAATACCCATGCCTTAAGGCTCGCCTTAAAATGCGCCTTAAAACATAGCCACGGCCTTCCTTATTGAAATGCACCCCTTGAGCGAGCAAAAACGCTACCGCTCTTGCATGATCGGCCACTACTCTAAAACTTGGTTGGAATTCGCTCGCATAATCCAAGCTTGTAAGCGCGCTGATTTCTTCCATTAAGGGTGCAAATAATGAAGAATCAAAATTATTGAGCTTGTGTTCTAATAGCGCTTGCACCCTTTCTAATCCCATGCCTGTATCAATGCTAGGCTTTGGCAAGGGGGACAAAACGCCATCATTAGAGCGTTCGTATTGCATGAACACCAAATTCCAAATTTCTAAAAACCTATCGCCCTCGCCTCCAAAATAATCCTCGCTCCCCTTAAAGTGTTTTTCGCCTTGATCAATGTAGATTTCACTGCAAGGTCCGCAAGGTCCGCTATCGCCCATTTGCCAGAAATTATCTTTATCGCCCATTTTTTTAATCCTGTCAAAAGGCACAAACTTTTCCCATAATTTAACGGCTTCATCGTCTTTTTCATGCACGCTGATATATAAATCTTTAGGCTTAAACCCTAAATTTTTGGTTACAAATTCCCACGCAAACAAGATCGCTTCTTCTTTGAAATAATCCCCAAAAGAGAAATTCCCTAGCATTTCAAAAAGCGTGTGGTGTCTTGCGGTATAACCGACATTTTCCAAATCGTTATGCTTGCCACCCGCTCGCATGCACAATTGCGAACTTGTCGCTCTAGGAATGCTAGGGCGTGGCACAATCCCAGTAAAAATATCTTTAAATTGCACCATGCCAGCATTGGTAAAAAGCAAGGTGGCATCATTAGGCACTAAAGGCATGCTAGGGTAAATAGCATGCCCCTTATTTTGAAAAAATTGTAAAAATTCGTTGCGAATATCCATAGGTATTCCTTTTTGTTGTTTTATCGCGCATTTTAAGGCTATTTTATAGCTTTTTTAAGTTGTTTTTTTAAAAAGATAGTTTATCATACTTTAAACATCCAAAATTAAAGGAGAAAACCATGTTCCATGAATTTAGAGACGAAATCAGCGTGTTAAAAGCGAATAACCCGCATTTTGATAAGATTTTTGAGAAACACAACCAGCTTGATGATGACATCAAAACCGCTGAACAACAAAACGCTAGCGACGCTGAAATCAGCCACATGAAAAAACAAAAATTAAAATTAAAAGATGAAATCCACAGCATGATCATAGAGTATAGAGAAAAGCAAAAATCTGAGCGCGCTTAAGGTTTAGTCATCTTTATAAAAACATGCTGAAACGCTTTTTAAAGGGCGTTTTTGCTTTGGTACTTAGTTGGAGATTGTTTTCAGCTTTATTTTTACCATAAGTTTTATTAATTTTTAATGTTCTTTGCATTTTTAAAAAATGGGTTTTTAAAACTTTATTTTATCGTTTTCAATCTCATTTCATTGTAAAACTCATTTTTTTAAAGTTTTATTTTATTTTCTTAAAAGGATAGGAAGCGCTTTTGAAATCATTCTCCCCCCCTTTTAATCCCACTAATCCCCCCTAAAAACAGCGTTTTTTTAAAAACTTTAAGCGTCAAATTTTTTATTAACTGATATAAAAAAGCTAAAAAGGATTTTGCATCAAAATCCCCCAAAAAACGAGTTTTAAAAAAGAAAAGCTTTCTCCCCAAGTGTTAGGAGTTGTCTGACCTGGATTGGTGCCCCTACGCTCACCACCTTGATATTGATAACACACCCCTAAAGAGTCACTTACAAAGCTTTTAGGGATTCTTTCAAAGTTTTTCACCACTTGTTCGGCTTGGTTTAAAATCTCTGCTTGCGCATTAGCGTTAGCGAGCATGCCTTGCGCAAAGCTAGCGTCTGTGTAGGGGTTGAAAGGCTTTCCGGTGTCCAGGTTGCTCTGATTTTGCGTGTTTTCACTAACGATTTTGGCTTGCGCGACGGCTTCTTGGGCGTTAGCGATCATGCCTTGAATAGCGCTGATTTCATTGGCAAACATCCCGCACATTGTCCCATTGCCGCTTATCCCTTGCCAATAACCGCTACCACCATTCTGAAAGTTTGGGCATGCTTCATTCAGGGTAGTGATAATGATGCTCGCTTGTTCTAAAAGGGTTTGAGCGTTATTGGTTGTGTCGATCTTTGTTTCTGTTGGTGTTTGTGTTGTGTTAATCCACTGGGTGTGAATATATTTCCCATGACTCCATGGGAATTTTTCAGGTGTATTTGGTTGGCCACCCGTTCTTTTGTCTCCATCGATAGTGAAATCAAGTTTTGTAGTGGTGTTGCTTAAAACGGGGACCCCATCTCCATCTTGGGATCCATTGGCTGTCAAAGCCTTTTGAATGATTTGATAGGCTTGATTGATTTTCGCGTAATTTTCAGTGGATATAGGTCCACCATGTCCTGGCTGGTAATACGAATTGCAAGTGATGGTCGTCGTATTTTCTCCTGGCACATTATTAAAAGTTTGGATACCTCCATTTGCACTCTCATTACTGCCAGGACCACAAGCAGTAAAAGCATAGCTTGTAACTTGCCACAACCCCACTGCAGCATTCAACGCTAAAAGCACGGCTTGATAAGCGGGGGAGTTGGTTTTTTCGTTCAATAAATTCCTAGAGCTCGCACCCAGATTGTTTCTTGCGTCATTGATCGCGCTCGGATCAGAGGATAATTGGATAAGGGTGTTTAGGGTGCTGTAATTATTCAAAAGATTGTTTAGCTTTTCATAATTGTCTGAAAGCTGTTGGATGCCTTTGGTGTTTTTCACCATTTGAGCGGCTTCACCGATTTGATAGCCTGCGCTCATGTAAAAGCCGTCGTCTTCAGCGTGGAGCAAAAACGAGAGAGAGAGAGAGTAAAAGGGTTTTTTTCATCACATTCTCCCTACATCCTTTTACTATAACCATAACCCGCTTTTTCTGCTTGTTTTTCAGCATGAGCGGCTGTTTCTATTTCTTTATGAATATCAGCGGCTATTTCTTGAATGATTGAAAAGCTTTGAAAGGCTGAAAGGTTAGTTTGTGGGTATGGTTTTGAATGCCTCATTTCAAGCATTTTAGCTTGAGCTTTAGAGCGTATTTTGAGGTTTTCGTTTTGCCATTCTTTTGTAGCGTTAAAATCTCTAGGGTCTAGTTCTAAATAAGCGATAGAACTCGGTCTGTAAAAATCCACTTGTTTAACGATAGCTTTTTGTGAATAGGGCAGAAATTCTAGCTCTTTTTGCAAATAAGCTACAAGCTCTTGTGTTTTTGATCTTCTTTGAGAGTGGGGTTGTTTAGAGTTTGGGAGGTGTTTTGGCTCTTTAGGGGTTTGGTTTGTTTTTGCAGGTTTAGGGGTTTTGCATTCCGTTTCTATTTCTATACCAATACCAGCCTTAATCCCTCCTTTTTCAATAAAGAATTGGCCAAGGTTTTCTTTGCAATTTTGTTTTAGGTCTTTAATGAAATCTTTCTCTATATTAATTGTTTTTTGATATTCTTGTTTTGTCTTTTGTTTTTCTTGTTCTAGTTCTATCCCGCTCTTGTTCGCTCTATCCTTAGCGTTTTCCGCTTCCTTTTGAGCTTCAGCCACTTCTTTTTTGGATTGGTCATCAGCAAAACACACATTCATCAGCATGGCGGTTATCGTTGCTGCACCTATTGTTGAATGAAGCCATGAGTTAGGATGCGTTTTTAAATAATCATCCGCATTCTTAACATTCCCGCATATCCAATTACTTTTTTTAATTTGTTCTTTTATTGAGACCTTTATCGCTTCCCAAAAAGCAACCGCCATTATAGGTATTCCCACATTATTCAAAACCTTCTTTCCTTTTGCCGTTTTTGCTAATTTCATCATTATTGTTACAAGCACCACTAAAATTCTTATAACAGGCATTTAAATCCTTTCAAAAAACAATTTCACCCATCAAAATCTTATTATTGTAGTGTATATAGTCATATTTAATCGTTATTAAACGATTGGTTTGAAAAATTGCAAGGGTCAATCCAATCAGATCTTTCTAATCCGTTTCAATAAAACTTGATACAAGTTTTTCCTCATACCCAAACTCACACCCTCTTAAATGGAGCAAGCTAATAAGCGATTCTTCTATAGCAAGAAACCGACTAGTGCCTCCTAGAAGCTAAGAACGATTTTATGGTGTTCTTATTTTCTTATGAAAAGAAATCCCTTAAAAGAAAGAAAGTTCAAAAGAAATCCCTTAAAAAGGGAGTTCCATAAAAACTCAATACGCGAACACATAATTCAAATACACGCTATAGAGCCTGCGGTATTTGAGTTCAGCCCCCATGAAAGAATAGTAATTGGTGTTGATGGTGGGGATTTTAAGCCCTAGTTCAATGCCATGCTGAGCGGCATGATCGCTGCCTTTTTTCTTAGCCCTGGCTAAATTCATCCTCACTCCCATGTTGAATAAGAATTGGAAATTCGCCACATTCATTTTAGCGTTATAGACATTATTCACGGTGGCCAAATTCACATATTCAGAATTAAGCCATGAAGTCCCGGCTAATGCAATCCCTCCAAAAAGCCCTACAGAAAGCTTGTTGTTTTTGCCTAAGAAATTGGTGGCTTTATCGTTGATGAAGTTATAAAGAGCGTCCGCTCCAAAACCATAAGTCCATACATCAGAAGCCGAATTGAAGAAGCTAGACTTGATGAACGCATGGTTGTAATCAAAAAAGCCGTAATACCTAGCGCCCCACCTTCTTTTTTGGCCAAAGAATTGTTTATAGCCCACTTGAATGCCAATCCCATTCATCGCGCCGTTGTTGGTTTGAGAACTGACGATGCCCATTTTCCTAAAGGGGTTACGCCCTAGTTCTTGGTTGATGGTTTGGATTTGGTTGTAAGAATTTTGATTGAGGTAGTAATTGGTGTTAATGCCTTGCGGGCTATAGGGGTTGTTCTTTTGGCTCACCACATTTTGTAACGATTGGGCTTTAGGGATGCTAGAGAGCGCAGTAGTGATGCTGTTATAAGTGTTGCCCAATTCGCTGTATCGGGATCTGAAATGCAATAGAGTGTCAGCGATGTTTTCTGCTTGCTCGATTTGCTGCTCTTTGGTGCCAAAATGAGCGATACTGTTGTTTAAATTCGTTATGGTTTGTTCCACATAGGCGCAACCGGAAGCGAAAGTTTGAGTGCCAACTGTGCCTGGAGACGTGCCTTGTGTTCCACCAGTACCAGCTGTTGAGGGGTTATTGCATGTGGCTAAAAAGCCTGTAACAAAATTCTTAAAATTCCCGGTAAGATTTTCAGGGTTAATGGCTTGCCCCACTTGATTAGCTAAATTGAGCATTTTGATTTGCGCATTAGCGTTAGCGAGCATGCCTTGTGCAAAGTTAGCGTCTGTGTAGGGGTTGAAAGGCTTTCCGCTCTCGCCTACCGGAGTTGATTGCCCGTTAGCATCAATGGTGCTCGTTTGATTGACAAGCTCTTGCGCATCCGTAATCATCTTTTGGATCGCGCTGATTTCTTCTGAAAAAGCGCCGCATATTTTCCCAGTAGTAGTAGAGAATTTTGGGGCGTTAGCCTCATTACTATTAGTAGCGTGGAAATACGGGCATGCAGTGTTGATGGTGTTAATGAGCGTGCTCGCTTGCGCTAACAGCGCTTGAGCGTTATCAGGCACCCCGTTCAATGCGTTAGTGATTTCGGTGTAAGACGCCCCTTTCCATTCTTGTCCATTATATGTTTTTCCATAAAGAACGACGCTTGATTTTGTGGTGGTGCTCACTTGTTTGCCGTCTATATTTTGGGTGGTGGTTTCGCTCCCGCCATCTTGCTTGAGTTCTTTACCATTCAATGTTAGTTTGCAGTTATTATTCCCTTCCCCTGAGCATGTGTAGGTATAATTTACATTGATCGTCCCGTTGTTTTGATTGAGTGCTGGTAAGCCGTTTTTTAAAGCCGTTTGGAGGATTTGATAGGCTTCGTTAAGCTTTTTAAAATTCTCAATACTCATAGGCCCATAGTATCCAGGCGTATACCCGTTCAAAGAACAAGTGATGGAAGTGGATCGATACCCTGGCTCGTTGTTAAAGATGGTTGTTGAAGAGGTGCTCTTTTGACCATCGGCATTACCTCCGCACTGCGTAACATAGCCCACGACATTCCAAAACCCCACCGCCGCATTGATCGCTAAAAGCACCGCTTGATACGCCGGAGAGTTGGCTTTATCGCCAGTCAAATTCTTCGCGCTCGCGCCCAAATTCTCCCTTGCAGCATTAATCGCGCTCGGATCAGAGGACAATTTGATAAGGGTGTTTAGGGTGCTGTATCTGGTTAAAAGATTGTTCAAATTCTCATAATTGTCTGAAAGCTGTTGGATGCCTTTGGTGTTTTTCACCATTTGAGCGGCTTCACCGATTTGATAGCCTGCACTCATGTAAAAGCCGTCATCTTCAGCGCTCAACGCGGAAACTAAAAGCGAGCCTAAAGTGAATGAGAGGATGTGTTTTTTCATGTTTTCTCCTTTTTAGATTGAATGGGATTTAATATTAGGGATTTCATACATTGAATGCATTTGCATTGGAATGTATTTGGGGCATTATAGCAGAAAATCGTTTTTTTTTTTTGTCATTTTGGAAAAATTTTGTCATTTTTTTACTTTTGATGCGTTTTGTAAGGGGATAGGGGGTATTTTAGGAATAACATTCCCACTAACCTCCTAGCTTAAGAAACCACCGCTAAAGTCAAGCTTTTTCATTTTGTCTTAAAAATGCTTTTTATCGTTTTTATCGCTAACGCTCCATAAAAGCCAAGCCAAGATTAAATAAGATTAAAGGGGGGGTATGCCCCCTATTAGCCCTAATCAAAAATTCAGTGCTGTTTAAAAGGGCTATCTACGACTTTTTTCCTATCCACAATGTAGGGGATTAAAGCCATGTGGCGGGCTCTTTTGATTGCCACTTCCACCCTCTCTTGCCACTTTTTGCTATTGCCTGTCAATCTCCTTGGCATGATTTTATAGCGCTCTGATAGCGTGTGCTTGAGCATGTCTAAATCTTTATAGTCAATAAAGCTGATTTTAGCTTCAGTGTATTTGCAATAGCGTTTTGAATAGCGTTTTCTTTCCATAATGTCTCCTTAATTGTAACCCTTAAAAGGGGATTTCTTCTTCATCAATATTGATTTCAGGCACGCTGTTTTGATACTTGGACGGCTGTGCTTGTAAATTCTCTTTAGCATGAGCGTTTTGTGCATAACTTTGGGCTTGGTTAAAAGGATCTTGGCTAGGAGCGTTATCATTAGCGGGATAAGCGTTGTTGAAATTCTCATGCATTGTGCTATCTTGCATAGCGTTTGCTTGGGGATTGTCTGACTTTTTATCCATAAATTGCAACGAGTCCGCTGTGATAGTGTGGCGGGAATTTTTTTTGCCCGTTTGATCCATCCAGCTCTCATAAGTCAAACGCCCTTCTATCAAAACGCTTGAACCCTTGCTTAAATACTGGTTAGCGATTTCAGCCGTTCGCCCAAACAAACGAGCATCTATAAAGCACACCTCTTCGCCTAGCGTGCCGTCTTGTTTTTTAAAACGCCTGCTTGTGGCTAAACCTATTGTAGCTGCCGCTGAACCGCTAGGCAAATATTTCAACTCCACATTCCTAGTCAAACGCCCTACCATAATCACTTTATTAAACATGATAAGCCCTTATTCGCTATGAGATCCTACGCTTTCTGCTTCCTCTGCGTGGTGAGAATGCGTGTGTTCGGTTTTTTCGTGTTTTTCCTTGGCGTGTGGTGGCTTTTTATTAGCCCTATCCACTAACGCATGCCACGCTTCTACTTCTTTCTTGCTTTCGTATTTGATCACAATGAAACGCAACACATCTTCATTGATGCGATACAATCGTTCAAGCTCTAAAATCATTGACGGCTCTGCTTTGAAATACGCCACATAATAATAGCCTCTTTTGTGCTTTTTGATTTCATAAGCCAAATTACGCATGCCCATATCCAGGCTCGTTTCAATCACGCCATGATGCTTAGTGATCACTTCTTTATAAAACTCAATTTTGGATTTAATCTCTTCTTCTACTAAAGTAGGTTTGAGAATAAACATCGTTTCATAATGCCTCATCCATTCTCCTTGTGGTTGTATAGCCCTTTTTTTACTAAAAAAGAGCAAGGTCTAAAAAACTTTTGATTATACCTTGCTTTCGCTTGTTTTTAGATTAAATTTAGTTTTATTGAAAGATTAAAGCTCAAAACTAAAAACGCCTTGATTATTTTTCAAGGGTTAATGATTTTTTGAATGGGGGTCAAATACAAAAAGCCCAATTCCTTTTGCCCTTGCATGCTTTGAATGTGCCATAACCTGAAAATTTCAAAAACCCTCTTATAGCCGGCTTCTTTCAAACGCAAGGCGTTTTTAGCGTAATTTTCGGCAATCTCTTTAGGAGGAGCGTAGCCTAAAACCTCTTTAGCGTCCATTAAACCGGTCGTTTTAATATGAGCGAAAAATAAAAAAAGCTGGTAAAAATACCGCTCTAACCCCCTTAAAATGTCCGCATCCTTTTTGCCCTCTTTTAACAAATAATCATAAATATCAAGCACGCTTTTTTTCAAAAAAAGCCCTAAAATGAGCTTTTGTAAATCCATATCCCCCGCATTGGAGCTTAATTCTTGAATGTCTTCTAAAGCGATTGGTGCGTTTAAAAGCGCTAGCTTGTCTAAATCGTTAAACGAAACGCCTAAATCTTCGTTATTGGTTTCAAAAAGAGCGTTTAAAAGATGGTTGCTGATGTCTAAATGTAAAAAATTCGCCCTTTCTTGTAAGAATTTCAAACTCTCCCAAATTTTAGGGATAAAAAAGCGTGCATGAATCGCTTCATCTTTCAAGGGGCTTTTTTGGAAAAATTTAACGATAGCATCGCTAGTGTATTTGTATTTTGTGGTGTCGCTTTTAGAATGATAAAGCCCTATGATAAGCTTGTTATGGCTAGGCCGCTCTAAAGCTTTTAAAAAAAGATTGATATCGTTTTCTTTAAATTTCTTATGCAACGCAAAGTCCAGTTTTAAAACGACTAAACTGCTCCCTCCAAATAAAGAATCCTGCTCTAAAAGGGTCGTAATCTGGCTTTTTTCATAATCGCTCGCATAAAAAAGCGAAGTTTCTGTGTCAGGGTTAGCGCCTTTAAAAAGCGAGCTGATCGTTTGAATATAATAATGAATGAAAAAATCAAACTCCCCATACAAAAACACCGCTTTAGGGAGACGCTGTTTTAAATAATTGTCCAAATCTTTACGATACATGCTCTTTAATCCTTTCTGTGATTTCACCCCAAACTTGCCCTAAAACCAAATCCGCATGCGTGATTTTAACGCACACCTTTTCTAAAGGCTTAAAAACCTTGTTCGTTTTGACTAAAACTTTAAGCCCTACCCATTCTTTTAACCCCACCACCACCCAATCTTTAACCTCTAAAACAACGCCCAAAAATTCTTTTTCTAAAAGTTCTAAAGCTAATCGAGCGAATTTGCGTTTGACAAAATCCCTTTCAATCAAAGCGGTCTTTTTTTGTAAAGCGTTCAACTCAGAACACAACTCGGGCGTTTCTTCTAACAAATACGAGCAGCCTTTAGCCTGGTGGAACAACAATTCTTTTAAAAGCCTGTGTAAGGCTAAATCGCTGTATCGTCTAATGGGCGAAGTGGAATGCGTATAGCTGGCAAACCCCAAACCAAAATGGCTTTCTTGCATGGGGCTATAAAGGGCTAAATTTTGAGATTTAATGATTAAGCGCGAAACTTCTCTTTCTAACTTCTTTTCTTTGGCTGTCTTTAAGGCATGCTCTAAAAAAGGCAAAAAGCCCATGTTTTTAGGGCGTGTGATCTCATAATCAAAAAGCTTGTCGTAGAGGCGTTTTTGTTGCTCCAAACTGGGCTCTTTATGGGTGCGGTATATCCCCTTATTTTGAAAATGCTTATCTAATAACCTCGCGCTAGATTGGTTGGCTAACAGCATGGCTTCTTCTATAAGGGTGTGCGCACCGCTTTCTTTTTGCGTTTCAATTTTTTCTATACGCCCTTCTTGATTTAAATACAGCTTGTTTTCAAACGAATTGAAATCAAACCCTTTTTTTAAACGCTCCTTTTTTAACGCTAAAGCCATTTCTAAAAACCCCAAAAGGCTTTGTTGCAAATCTTTATCTAAAGAGCTTTGTTGGGCGCTTAAAAAATGATTGATTTCTTCATAAGTGCAATTAGCCCTAACTTCAATAACGCCTTGAAACAATCGGGCGTTTTTCAAATGATCTAAAGGGATCTCATACACTAAAGCCAGGCGTTTTTCAAATGCTTTCAGTGAGCATGCCCCTTGAGACAAACTCAAAGGCAGCATGGGATACACGCTATTAGGGAAATACACGCTAAAGCCCCTAAGCCTAGCTTCTTTATCCAAACTGGAATATTTCGGCACAAATTCGCTCACATCAGCAACCGCCACAAACAAAACCCTTTTTTCTTGATCATAAAAAATCGCATCGTCAAAATCTTTAGCGTCTTTAGGGTCAATGGTGATAAAAGGGATGTGGGAATAATTGATCCTATCTTTAAAATCGCTCGCTTTAAGTTGCGCGTAATGTTGGGCTAAATTCAAACAATCTTTTGAAAAATCCTTAACCCTGTCAAAAAGGCTTAAAGAAAGGTTTTCATCTATTAAAGGGTCTTCTAAAGCCCCTAAAATTTCGCTGATTTCACGCTTTTTCAGATCGATCTTTACCACGCAATGCCTGGGCAATTCTAATAAGGATTTTTGGCTGTGTTTTAAAAGAACGGGTTTTTTAAAAGGCTCTTTAAAAGGGATAGCCACAATCTGGTTATTTTCTTTAGCCAGGTAAACTATCATCGTATGATCTGCATGATCTGCATCAAAAAGAGCGGCTTTAAAAAAGGCTATGGGGCGTTTTTTAGAACATTCTATTTTGCATAAAATCAAAGCGTCTGTTTTGAAAGAAGGGGGTAAGTTTTTGATTAAAGGGTCTTTAGGGTAATTTTTCGCTAAAGAAATGAAAAACGCCTTATTTTCTGCCCATTCAATTCTGCCTATATCAAAGCCTTCTTTTAAAAAATAGCGCTCCTTGTTGGATCCAAGCGCTTCTTTTAAAACGCCCTTTTCTATTAGAGGAGCGAATCGTTTAGGGATCTTTTTAACTCCAAAAAAAAGGCTTCTTAAAAACCCTTGCATCAAAAAACACTTCGCATGACTTCAAACGCTTTTGAATAAGGGACTTGAGAAGCGCTGAATTTTTCAAAACTTAAAGAAGCTTGATAGATGAGCATGTCTTTCCCGTCTTGAAAGGGGATTTTTAACTCTTTGGCCAGAGACAAAAAGGGCGTTAAAAACCCATACACCAAATCATAAGCGAGCTTGCCCTCTTTAAAATACCCTTTCAAAACCTCTTTACTTAAAGGCAATTCGTTATTCAAACTCGCTGAAGTAGCGTTAATAATCAAATCAAAAGCGCTTTGAGGAGGCTCCATGAAACAATCACAGCCCAAGCGTTGGAAAAAATCCAATCCCCTAGCAGAGCGGTTCAACACACTCACTTCTAAGCCTTGTTTTTTTAATCCGCACGCTAGGGCTTTAGCGCTCCCCCCAGAGCCTAAAATCAAAGCGTTTTGAAAGTTTTGGTGTTTTAAAGAAAGATAAAACCCTAAAGCGTCGGTATTATAACCCACAAGCTCATCATTTTCCAAAACAAGCGTATTGATTGAAGCGCATTCAAGCGCGATACCTTTGATTTTATCGCAAACTTGAAACGCCCTTTCTTTAAAGGGTAAAGTTACATTAGCCCCACTAAGCCCCAAATGCAAAAACTCGTTTTTGATATGGCTTTCTAAAGGGAGTAATATGGGGTGGTAATGCCCCAAAAACCCTAATTTTTCTTGAAAAGTCAAAAAACAAGCGTTATGGATTAAGGGCGATTTGGAATGTTTGATGGGATTTCCAAAAACCCCAAAAGATTTTAATTTCATTATTCTTTCATTCAGCCTTTTTTAAAAGTTTTAAAAACACATAGCCCTTTGTTTCATTAGAAAATTCAATTTTAGCCCAATCGTTTTGGATTTCTAAAACTTTCACGCTTTTATCTTTTGTAAGCGATCCCAAGATTTTGCCTTTTGTGCTAGGAAAAGCACGCACATTCACGCCACTGACTGCGACCTTATACTCTAAAGGTTTTTTTCCAATTGCAGGGGTTGTGGGGGTTTTTTGGTTGTTTTGAACGGGTGAGACGCTGTTTTGTTTAGGTTCATTTTGGATTTCTGGCTCTTGTTTATTCTCTTGTTTAGTTTCTTTTTCTTGCGTGGTTGTTTCTAAAGGCAAAGGAGGGTCTTTGGTGAGGTTTTCTTCTGTGGTGGTTGTGTTGGCTTCTTGTTTAGGCGAAAGCGCACTGTTTTGACGCTCTGTCTTGGTTTTTTCTGAATTCTGGCTTATTTGAGCGCTGTCTTTTTTTACATAAAAACCAAGCGCAGCATGCGCTAAAGCATACAACAACATAAACCCTAAGACCACCAAAAAAGGCTGCATAAAAAGTTTTAAAAAAGATTTCATCTCAGTTTTCATTCCTACCCTCAACGCTTTTCAAAATCAATCCTAGGGTCAATCACCACGCAGAGCAAATCGCTTATCAAACTCGCTACCAAACCTAAAAGCGTGAAAATATAAAGCGAACCAAACACGACAGGATAATCCCTACTCACAATGCTTTCATACCCTAAAAGCCCTAACCCATCCAGGCTAAAAACGATTTCTATCAATAAGCTTGAGCTAAAAAACATGCCCAAAAAAGCTTGCGGGAAACCCGCCACCACTAACAAAATCGCATTGCGGAACACATGCGCATAAAAAATACGCCCCACTGAACAGCCCTTAGCCTTAGCGCTCACCACATAAAGTTTGCCCATTTCATCTAAAAAAGAGTTTTTCACTAAAAGCGTAAGGCTTGCAAAACCCCCTAAAGAAATGCAAAGAACGGGCAAAGTGATATGCCATAAATAATCCCTGATTTTACCTAACGCGCTCAAACTTTCAAAATTATCGCTCACTAGCCCCTTTAAAGGGAACCAGTGCCAATAATTCCCTCCAGCAAAAAACACGATCAACACCACCGCAAACAAAAAGGCCGGGATAGCGTTAGCGACAATGATCACCACGCTGCTTAGCACATCTAAAGGCTCGTTATTGCGTTTGGCCTTGAAAATCCCTAAAGGGATAGAAATAAGATAAATCAAAAGCGTGCTAAAAAGCCCTAACGAAATGGATACGGGCAATTTTTCCTTAATCAAATCTACCACTTTAATCTGGCGGTAAAAGCTCTCCCCAAAATCAAATTGCGCGTATTTTTTGAGCATAAGAAGGTAGCGCTCCCCTATGGGCTTGTCAAAGCCATAGAGTTTTTTTAAATTTTCTAATAAATCGCTCTCCAACCCTTGAGACCCCCTATAGGCACGATCTTTAACAACGCCTTGGGTTTCTTTGGACTGCGTGTTATTGATTTTAGCCATCATCTGCTCTATAGGGCCTCCAGGAGCCGATTGGATCAGAAAGAAATTAATCGTCATGATGGCTAATAAAGTCGGGATAATCAAAAGCAAGCGTTTGAGAATATAAGCAATCATTGAAGACTCTTTTCTTTTTTTACCCACCACAAATACGGCGAAAATCCATAACTAGGGCTGATTTCAGGCATGCCAATGTAATTATACGCCGCGATCCTGTAATTAGGCAAATAAAAATGCGGTATCACATAAAACCCCCACAATAGCACCCTATCCATCGCTTGAATGGCGGCTAATTGCTCCTTGTAATCTTTAGCGTTAATGATTTTTTCAATCAAATCATCTACCGCTTTACTAGAGATTCCCGCATAATTCCTTGCGCCTTTTTCTTTAGCGCTCAAAGAGCCAAAATAAAAGCGCTGTTCATTACCCGGGAAAGACGATTGGCCTATCACCCCTACAATCATGTCAAAATCATAGCTTTTGACCCGATTGACATACTGGCTTAAATCCACTCTTTGGATTTTCATGTCAATCCCTAACACCCTTAAGTTTTTAGCAAAGGCTAGAGCCAATCTTTCAAATGCCGGGCTGTTTAAAAGCAAAGTGAAACTAAACGGCTTGTTATTCTTATCCACTAAACGCATGTTTTTGTAAGAAAAGCCCGCGCTTTCTAAAAGCTTTTGAGCGTATTTTAGATTTTCCCTCAAGTTATAGCCTAAAACATCAGCCCCATCGGTTCTAGGCACGACATAAGGCTCTTTAAAAACCCTTTCATCTAAACTCTTTTCATAAGGGGCTAACAGAACTTTTTCTTCAGGGCTTGGAAGAGGAGGGGACGCATAAACAGAGTTACTGAAAAAACTAGTGGTGCGTTTGTATTGCGAAAAAAACAGATTTTTATTCGCCCATTCAAAATCAAACGCATAAAATAAGGCTTCACGCACCCTTTTATCCTTAAAAATTTCCCGGCGCGTGTTGAAGAAAAACCCTTGCATGCCGCTTGGCATTTTATGGGCTATTAGGTATTTAGTGATTTTTTTATTGTCTATAGCTTTCCCCACATAGCCCCTAGCCCAAACCTTAGCCGTACTTTCAAGGCGCCAATCATACGCCCCGCTTAAAAAAGCCTGTAAAGCAATGGTTTCGTCTTTATAATACTCAAATTTGACCTGATCAAAATTGAACTGCCCCTTTCTGCTAGGCAAATTCCTCGCCCAATAATTAGGGTTTCTTTGGTAGGTGATTTTCTTGCCCACATCAAAAGAATCGATCACATAAGGGCCGCTAGAAACAGGAATGAGTAAAGGGTTTTTGGTGAAGTAATCCTTTTGAAACGCTTTTTTGGAAAAGATCTGCAACTGCCCTAAAATGAGAGGCAACTCTTTATTTTCAGTGGTTTTGAAAAGGAATTTAACATGGTGTTTGTCTAAGATAACCGCCTTTTTAACATCTTGGTAATACTGCCGATAAATGGGCGATCCTAATTGCATTATCGTATCAAAGCTAAACTTCACATCGCTCGCTAAAATGGGAGCGTTATTGCTGAATCTCGCTCTTTTGTCTAAAGTAAAAATCACATAGCTGTTATCCTTAGCCACTTCGGCGTCTTTAGCGATCAAGGGGTATTCGGCATAAGGCTCGTCCAAACTTTGCACCATTAAAGTGTCATAAATCAAATCCAAGCCTTCGGCTTTAGTGCCTTTAAGCACAAAAGGGTTAAGGCTATCAAAAGTCCCTATAGCGTCATTCCTTAAGACACCGCCTTTTCTGGCGTCAGGGTTAGCGTATTCAAAATGCGTGAAATTGTCTTTATATTTAGGCTCTTCGCCCAAGTATAAATAAGGCGTAGCCTTAAGGAAACAAAACACCCCCAACCATAAGCCTAAAATTTTAAAGACCACTCAAACCAACCCCATCAATTCTTTAGCCTTTTGGTAAGTCGCTTCCGCCAAAGGTCTGGCTTTTTTGACACCGCCATTTAAAATGGCTTTCACTTCATCATCGCTGATTTCTTTGTATCTTTCTTGGATGGGTTTTAAAGCCTGGATCACTACTTCAGCCAATTCCTTTTTAAAATCCCCATAGCCCTTATTTTTGAAACGCTCTTCTATGTTTTCTGGGCTTTCATTGCTTAAAAGCATGTAGATATTTAAAAGGTTGAAAATGCCCTCTCTTTCTTCATCAAAGGCGATAACGCCCGTAGAATCAGTGGCCGCTTTTTTGATTTTTCTTACAATAATGTCTGGCTCATCTAAAAGAAAAATCGCATGGTTAGCCCCCTTATGCGATTTACTCATTTTCACTTTTGGATCATCTAGCCCCATAACCCTTGCCCCCACTTTAGCGATCAAAGGCTCTGGCACTTTAAAGCAGTTCCCAAAATCCCTGTTAAATTTTTCTGCAATGTTTCGTGTGAGCTCTAAATGCTGTTTTTGATCTTCGCCCACTGGCACTAAATCGCTTTGGTATAACAAAATATCTGACGCCATTAAAATAGGGTAATTGAAAAGCCCCACATTCACGCTTTTAGGGTTTTTTAAGGACTTGTCTTTGAATTGCGTCATTCTTTGCATTTCCCCCATAGACACCTGACAATTTAATAGCCATGCTAAAGCCGGGTGCTCATTAACTTCACTTTGAATGAATAACCCTGATTGCTTAGGATTAATCCCGCAAGCTAAAAGCAATTTGACTAGCTCATAGCTTTGGGATCTTAAAAATGCAGGATCTATGGGCAAGGTAATCGCATGCGAATTGACGACGCAAAAAAGATTTTCATATTCATCTTGCATCTCTACCCAATGCTTGATCGCTCCTAAATAGTTGCCCAAATGGATTTGCCCGGTAGGTTGGATGCCTGAAAAGACTCGTTTTTTGTGCATGTTGCTTCTCGTTGGTTTAGTTAGTGTTATTGTAACCACCTAATTTTAATATTTTAATTTATCTTAGTTTTTAAGAACGCTTGATCCCAGAAAAGAGTAACACTTCATAGCTCAATTTTTCAAACGCTATGTTTTGAAAAAAATGTTTTTTTTGCTTGAAACTCAGCGTTGAACCCCCTAAAAGACCGCATTTTTTAAGGTAATTCAAGCAATCTTGTTTGCGGTTGAAATAAAGAGCGAAGCGCTTGTTTTCCAATTCTATTTGAAAATTTTTAAAAGCGTTTTTGATTAAGGATTTGAGCGTTTTGAGATCCCTTAAAGGCGAAGGCGTGCCTAAAAACTCATGCACTTCATGCAAACTGAAATCCGTATGAATAGCTAGAGCGGCCTCCTTACTAGAAAGAGCGATTTTTCCTAAAACGCTTTTTAAATCCCTTGCCCATTGTAAAGAGGAAGAAGACACAACCAAATCATAAGCGCAAAAAACATGTTCTTCAAAATCCGCATGCTCTAAAGTGGTTTTTTGAATATTAATAGAATGCGTGGGGTGTAATTTGAGCATGTTCATAGAATTATCCAAAGCGATAAACTCTTCAATCAAAATATTTTGCCGCTCTAAAGCGTTAAAAACAGCCCCACTCCCTGATCCTAGATCCAAAACTTTAGCGTAATGTTTTTGTTTTAAAAATTGGACAAGGCAGATAGCGATTTGCTGCTGGATATGAGCAAAGAGGGGATAAGTTTTGGCATGCCGATTGAATGCATGCTGATTGAATGAATGAAAAGAGTCCAACACCACCGCCTTTAATGCGCCACGCTTAAAATTAAAACTGAATTTTAGTGTGTTCTTAGCAAATTTTAGATAAGATCAAGGGTAATTTTTTCTAAATTTTAGGCATTTAAGGAATCGGTGTTTATGACAAGCGCTCTATTAGGCTTACAAATTGTTTTAGCGGTATTGATTGTGGTGGTGGTTTTGTTGCAAAAAAGTTCTAGCATCGGCTTAGGGGCTTATAGCGGGAGCAACGATTCTTTATTTGGTGCTAAAGGACCTGCAAGCTTTATGGCGAAATTGACCATGTTTTTAGGACTGTTATTTGTCATCAACACCATTGCTTTGGGCTATTTTTATAACAAAGAATACGGCAAAAGCATTTTAGATGAAACTAAAACCAATAAAGAGCTTTCACCCTTAGTCCCTGCCACCGGCACGCTTAACCCTACGCTCAATCCCACTCTAAACCCCACGCTCAATCCTTTAGAGCAAGCCCCCTCTAGTCCTTTAATGCCAAAACAAACGCCTAACGAACTTCCTAAAGAGCCAACTAAAGCGCCTTCTGTTGAAAGCCCCAAACAGAATGGAAAAAATGATGCCAAAGAGAATAATATAAAGGGTGTTGAAAAAACCAAAGAGAATACAAAAACGCCCCCAACCGCCCACCAAAAGCCTAAAACGCATGCAACGCAAACCAACGCCCATACCAACCAAAAAAAGGATGAAAAGTAATGTTACAAGCCATTTATAACGGAACCAAAGATTTAATGCAAAAAAGCGTTCAAGCTTTGAATAGAGATTTTTCCACTCTAAGGAGCACGAAAGTTTCAGTCAATATTTTAGATCACATCAAAGTGGATTATTACGGCACGCCCACCGCTTTAAACCAAGTCGGATCCGTGATGAGCTTGGATGCGACTACTATTCAAATCAGCCCATGGGAAAAAAACCTGCTCAAAGAAATTGAAAGATCCATTCAAGAAGCCAATATCGGCGTGAATCCTAATAATGACGGCGAAACCATCAAGCTTTTTTTCCCGCCCATGACAACCGAGCAAAGGAAACTCATCGCAAAAGACGCCAAAGCGATGGGTGAAAAGGCTAAAGTGGCTGTAAGGAATATCCGCCAAGACGCTAACAATCAAGTGAAAAAATTAGAAAAAGACAAAGAAATCAGCGAAGATGAAAGCAAAAAAGCCCAAGAACAGATCCAAAAAATCACCGATGAAGCCATTAAAAAAATTGATGAAAGCGTGAAAAACAAAGAAGATGCGATTTTAAAGGTCTAAACCATGGATATTAAGGCATGTTATCAAAACGCTAAAGCGTTGTTAGAGGGGCATTTCTTGCTCAGTAGCGGATTCCATTCTAATTATTATTTGCAATCCGCTAAAGTTTTAGAAGATCCCAAACTAGCCGAACAATTAGCCAAAGAATTGGCCAAACAGATTAAAGAAGCTCATTTGAATATTGAGTGCGTGTGCTCGCCTGCTATTGGGGGGATCTTGGCTGGGTATGAGCTTGCAAGGGCTTTGGGCGTGCGTTTTATCTTCACTGAAAGAGTGGATAATGCCATGGCGTTAAGGCGTGGTTTTGAAGTCAAAGAAAACGAAAAAATTTTAGTGTGTGAGGACATTATCACTACGGGAAAATCCGCTATGGAATGCACTAAAGTTTTAGAAGAAAAGGGCGCTCAAATCGTGGCTTTTGGCGCTCTAGCTAATCGGGGCATTTGCAAGCGCACTCATTCTCAGTTAAAGGCCCAAGAGGGTGCGTGTTTGCCCAGCCATTTGCCCCTTTTTGCTTTAGAAGATTTTGTTTTTGACATGCACGAGCCTAGCCATTGCCCTTTATGCGCCACTAGCGTTGCTATAAAACCGGGAAGTCGTGGCAACTAAAAAAACAAAAAAAATAAAATTCCAGAAAAAAAGCAAGCGTTAGAAAGCCCTTTAAAAGGGCTGTATCTCTCTTTGCGTTTAAAAGCCTTTATCACCGATATTTTTATGATTTATACCCCCATGCTTTATATAATGACCTATGTGATTTTAGGGAGCGCGAAGGATTTTAGGGAAAACCAGAGCGCGATTTTTTTATGCTTGCTTTTTTATGCTCTAACGCACAGCTTTTTTATCGCTTTTAAATCCCAAAGCCCTGGCATGCGTTACGCTCAGTTTAAATTAGTCAGAAATAACCGCCAAAAAGTGGGCTTTTTTTTAGCTTTGTGGCGCTTTATTTTGTGGGTGTTGAGCATGGGGTTGCTTATAGGGTTTGTTACGCCTTTTATTTTTAAGTTTTTTTTGCATGACAAACTCAGCAACACTCATATTGAAACCATCAAGGAGGAAACATGAAAAATTTAGTGATCCTAAGCGGGGCTGGTATTTCAGCAGAAAGCGGGATTAAAACCTTTAGAGACGCTGATGGCTTGTGGGAAGGGCATGACATCATGGAAGTCGCCTCGCCTTATGGCTGGAAAAAGAACCCGTAAAAGGTGTTGGATTTTTACAACCAAAGGTGCTGACAGCTTTTTGAAGTTTATCCTAACAAAGCCCATAAGGCTTTAGCAGAATTGGAAAAATACTATCAAGTTAATATCATCACCCAAAATGTAGATGATTTGCATGAAAGGGCGGGTTCTTCTCGCATTTTGCACTTGCATGGGGAATTATTGAGCGTTCGCAGCGAAAAAGATCCTGATTTAGTTTATAGATGGGAAAAGGACTTGAATTTAAGCGACTTGGCTAAAGACAAATCGCAATTACGCCCTGATATTGTGTGGTTTGGCGAAGCTGTGCCTTTGCTTAAAGAAGCGATTTCTTTAGTCAAACAAACGCATCTTTTAATCATCATTGGCGCTTCTTTGCAAGTCTATCCCGCCGCTAGCCTCTATGTGCATACGCCTAAAGACGCTCTCATTTATTACATTGACCCTAAGGCTAAAAACGCCCATTTACCCCAGAATATCCAATGCATTAGCGATAACGCGGTGCATGCCATGCAAGATTTAATGCCCAAACTCATAGAAATGGCCTCTTAAGAGATGTTAAAATAATTTTTATTTTTTCAGCTAACGATTAGCAAAAACATGGTTTAATTGGTTTTCATTATTTGCTAATAATTAAAGGAGTTTGAGAGTCCGATGCAACAAGCCACAGAAGCATTGAATCACCCCTATTTTGGCGTTTTTGTTTTGTTGGTATTCACCTTTTGGGTGTTTAACTTAACCTTAAGGATTCAAAGGTTTTTAAGCCGTAAAATGGCTCAAAAAAAGGGCGAAAAGCTCAAGCTCGCTCCCTATGAATGTGGGCCTGTGGCTCTCAAACAGCCCAATAGAGTGTCCCATCATTTCTATATCATGGCCATGCTTTTTATTTTATTTGATGTAGAAATCGTTTTCATGTTCCCTTGGGCGATTGGTTTTAAAGAATTAGGCTTGTTTGGACTCGTTGAAATGCTAGGCTTTGTCTTCTTTTTAACCATTGGTTTTATTTACGCTTTAAAGCGAAACGCTTTGAGCTGGCAAAAATTAGAGGTGAAATAATGCAACAAGCACCGGTTGTTCTAAGCACTTTGGATAAATTATTGAATTGGGGGCGTTCTAATTCGCTTTGGCCTTTAACTTACGGCTTGGCGTGTTGCGCGATTGAGATGATGGCGACAGGGGGTTCAAGGTTTGATTTTGACAGATTTGGCACGATTTTTAGAGCGAGCCCCAGGCAATCTGATGTGATGATCATCGCTGGCACGCTCACTAAAAAACATGCCGAATTCATGCGCAGGCTTTATGATCAAATGCCTGAGCCTAAATGGGTGATTTCTATGGGGAGTTGTGCTAATACGGGCGGGATGTTTAACACTTATGCGACCGTTCAAGGGGCGGATAGGATTGTTCCTGTGGATATTTATTTGCCCGGTTGTGCACCGCGCCCAGAGACTTTACAATACGCTCTTATGGTTTTGCAAGATAAAATCAGACGCTCTAAAGCGATCAAACAAGACACCCCTAAAAGGTTAGTGTGATGGTAAGAAAACAATCCCCCTATGAAGATGTGCAAAAACAATCGCGCCAGCATGACCCTCATAAAATCATAGAACCCACTCCTAAAAAATATTTAGAGGGCAGTGCTTATGAGGTCATTTACAACCACCTTTCTTACAAGCATGAGGTTTTAGACAAATATATAGAAACTAACATGGCTGTGTTTTGGATCAAAAAAGACGATATTTTTTCTGTCGCTACGATTTTAAGGCATTTGGGTTATGAGTGTTTGAGCGAAATGAGCGCGATAGATTTGTGCGCTAAAAAAGGGCATTTTGAATTGTTTTATCAATTTGTGGGTTTTAGCGATAGCTGTAAGAATCGCCGTAGGGTGCGCGTGAAATGCATTCTATTGCCCAATGAGAGCGTGGATTCTTTGAGTTTTTTATACCGATCGGCTAATTGGAGTGAGAGGGAAGCGTATGACATGCTTGGTATCGTGTTTGACAAACACCCCTATTTGAAACGCCTTATCATGCCGCATGATTGGGTGGGCCACCCTTTATTGCGTTCTTACCCGCTCAAAGGCGATGAGTTCGCCCAATGGTATGAAGTGGATAAAATTTTTGGTAAAGAATACCGAGAAGTGGTGGGTAAAGAGCAACGAGACAGTGCGAGAGTGGATGAAAAAGACACTTTCAATTTCGCCAAAATTGGCTATGAGCAGGGCAAGGGCGAAGAATTAAAAGAAACAGAAGAAAAGCATGCGTTTAAGAAAATCCCTTTTGTCAAAGATTTGCACAAAATCGCCCCCACTATCTTAAAAAAGAGGCTATAAAATGGCTCAAAATTTTACGAAACTCAACCCTCAGTTTGAAAACATCATTTTTGAACATGACGACAACCAAATGATTTTAAACTTTGGCCCCCAACACCCCAGTAGTCATGGGCAATTGCGCTTGATTTTGGAATTAGAGGGCGAAAAAATCATTAAGGCTACCCCTGAAATTGGCTACTTGCATAGAGGCTGTGAAAAGTTAGGCGAAAACATGACCTATAACGAATACATGCCCACTACCGACAGATTGGATTACACTTCTTCTACCAGCAACAATTACGCTTACGCGCATGCGGTAGAAACCTTGCTCAATTTAGAAATCCCTCGCCGAGCGCAAGTGATCCGCACGATTTTACTAGAGCTTAACCGCATGATCTCACACATCTTTTTTATCAGCGTGCATGCTTTAGATGTGGGGGCGATGAGCGTGTTTTTGTATGCGTTTAAAACGAGGGAATACGGGCTAGATTTGATGGAGGATTATTGCGGGGCTAGGCTCACGCATAACGCTATAAGGATTGGGGGCGTGCCTTTGGATTTACCCCCTAATTGGTTAGAAGGCTTAAAAAAGTTCTTGGGTGAAATGAGGGAATGCAAAAAACTCATTCAAGGCTTATTGGACAAGAATCGCATTTGGCGGATGCGCTTGGAGGATGTGGGCGTTGTAACGCCCAAAATGGCACAAAGCTGGGGCATGAGCGGCATCATGTTAAGAGGGAGCGGGATCGCTTATGACATTAGAAAAGAAGAGCCTTATGAGCTTTATAAAGAGCTTGATTTTGATGTGCCGGTGGGCAATTATGGCGATAGCTATGATAGGTATTGTTTGTATATGTTAGAAATTGATGAAAGCATTCGCATCATTGAACAACTCATTCCCATGTATGCTAAAACCGATACGCCCATCATGGCTCAAAATCCGCATTATATTTCTGCCCCTAAAGAAGATATAATGACGCAAAACTACGCCTTGATGCAGCATTTCGTTTTAGTGGCTCAAGGCATGCGCCCGCCCGTTGGGGAAGTGTATGCCCCCACAGAAAGCCCTAAAGGGGAATTAGGGTTTTTTATCCATTCAGAAGGCGAGCCTTACCCTCATAGATTAAAGATCAGAGCCCCTAGCTTTTATCACATTGGGGCTTTAAGCGATATTTTAGTGGGGCAATATTTAGCGGATGCAGTAACCGTGATTGGCTCAACCAATGCGGTGTTTGGCGAGGTGGATAGATGAAACGCTTTGATTTACGCCCCTTAAAAGCGGGTATTTTTGAACGCTTAGAAGAATTGATTGAAAAAGAAATGCAACCTAATGAAGTCGCTATTTTCATGTTTGAAGTGGGGGATTTTTCCAATATCCCTAAGAGCGCTGAATTTATCCAATCTAAAGGGCATGAGCTTCTCAATTCTTTGCGTTTCAATCAAGCGGATTGGACGATTGTCGTGAGAAAAAAGGCTTGATTTTGAGCGGCTTTAACTCCTTAAATTCTCCCTTAATCGCAAGTTCTTCTCTCAGCTTGAAAGAAGCTTATTGCTTAGAAAAATTATCTCTTAAAAAAGGGTTTAAGATCAACTACAAGATGAGTGAAGAGAGTTTAAACCTTTTAAAAGAAAGCGGTTTGTGCGTTTTGTTTGGGGGGTTTTCAAACGCTTGTTTGAATGAAAATGAACGATTGATTTTAGAAAACATTAACCAATTAAAACTCCCCTACGCCTTGTTAAGGCCCTTACAAGATACAAGAGACTTGCAAGAAAATTGCCTTTTTGCGTCGTATGAAATCAACACGGAAGCGGCGGTTTTGGCCTTGATTTTAAGGGGTATTTTAGAAAAAACTTCCCGATTAAAGGGGCATATTTTAGAAGAGGTTGATGTGGGGTATTTAAGCTCTGAAGCGAACATGAGTGAAGAAGAATTACAAGAACTTACCGCTCTTATAATTAAAGCGAAAAAAAGGGTGCTTGTTTTAAATAGAGAAATCACTAAGCATGCTAACAACGCTTTTTTATACACCCTTTTAAGCGAGTTGCAAAACCACCTAGAAATTTTACATATCCCTTGCAATGATTCAAATATAACGACCGCTTTTTACGATTCCAAAGATCATGAATGGCTGCTAGAAACAGCCCTTAAAGAGGGTATTTTGCCTTTTGAGTCACAACTCCAATCAAAAGATTTAGAACTTTTAGAGCGAATGGGTGAGGCTAACGGCTCGTTTGTCTATGTTTCTTACAAGAGCCTTGAAGTCCCCAGATTATCTTTTTCCAAGCAATTTAAGATCGCTAATAGAATCCAGCATTCTAAAATGGGGTTTCAAATCTCAAATAAAACGCTAGAATGCGAGTTAGAAGAAAGCCCCCATTTGAAGGGCTTGATTGCGATTTTAGAGGGGGCGTTTTTTAACGCTTACCCTTATATCCCTATTTTATCCCACTCTCAAGGAGTTTCATGATCACAATGAATATCAATGGCAAAATGATTGAATGCCAAGAGGGACAAAGCGTTTTAGAGGCTGCTAGGAGTGCTGGGCTCTACATCCCTACTATTTGCTATTTAAGCGGTTGCTCGCCCACAGTCGCATGCAAGATGTGCATGGTTGAAATGGATGGCAAACGGGTTTATAGCTGCAACACGAAAGCCAAAAACAATGCCGTTATCCTCACTAACACCCCAACGCTCATGGATGAAAGAAAAAGCATCATGCAAACTTATGATGTCAACCACCCCCTAGAGTGTGGCGTGTGCGATAAGAGCGGGGAGTGCGAATTGCAAGACATGACGCATTTAACCGGCGTAGAGCACCAACCTTATGCGGTGGCTGATGATTTTAAAGCGCTAGATTCATGGGCAAAAGCCTTGTATGATCCTAATTTGTGCATCATGTGCGAAAGGTGCGTAACCACTTGCAAGGACAATGTGGGCGAAAACAACCTTAAAGCCACTAAAGCCGACTTGCATGCCCCGGATAAATTTAAAGACAGCATGTCCAAAGACGCTTTTAGCGTGTGGAGTCGTAAGCAAAAAGGCATTATTTCTTTTGTGGGCAGCGTGCCTTGTTATGATTGCGGGGAATGCATTGCGGTATGCCCTGTGGGCGCTTTGAGCTATAAAGATTTCGCTTACACGGCTAACGCATGGGAACTAAAAAAGATCCATTCTACTTGTTCGCATTGCTCAGCCGGGTGTTTGATTTCTTATGATGTGCGCCATTTTGATACTTTGGGCGAAGAATCTAAAATTTTTAGAGTGCTTAATGATTTTTATCATAACCCTATTTGTGGGGCAGGCCGTTTCGCTTTTGATGTGAGCTCTAGCCCTAAAGGCAGTGCTAATCTTAAAGAAGCACAAAACGCCCTCAAAGAATGCAAAGCGGTGCGGATAGGAGGAGACATTACGAATGAAGAGGCGTTTTTAATAGAGCGTTTAAGAAAAGAGCTTGATTTTAAAATCTACAATCAAAAGGTGTATCATTTCCAACAATTCTTAAAAGTATTGGGCGAAGTTAAACGCCCCAGCGTTGAAGAGATTAAAACTTCTCATCTAGTCATTACGATGGGCTCTTCTGTCAAAACAGAAAACCCTTTAGTGCGCTATGCCATCAATAACGCTCTCAAACTCAATAAAGCTTCTTTAATCGCTATGCACCCTATCAAGGATAACGCGTTAGCGAATTTGTGCCGAAGCTCTTTTTGCATCACCCATGAAGTGGGGGCTGAAGAAATCCTTTTAGGCATGCTTTTAAAAATGCTTAACATTGAAAGCGTGGCTCTAAAAAGCTTAGAAGATTCCAAGCAAAGCATTGCAGATGAAGCGGCTCTTAAAGCCTTAGAAGAGGAGCGAAAAAAAGCTTTAGAGCAAGCCGAACAAGGGTGCAGTATTGGAGAAAATAAGGCAGAAAATCCAGAAGAGAATAAGATAGAAGCAGCTACCCCAAAAGAAGAAAATCAAGAAAAAAATAAGACAGAGGTTAAAGAAGAAACCATTGAAGTCCCTACCAAAACCACTTATTTGTTGCTTGAAGAAGCGGGCATCAATGTAGAAACTTATGAAAAAATTCTGGCTCTTTTGCAAAAATCAAATAACACCCTGCTAGTGGTTGGCGAAGAAATCTATAGCCACAAACAAGCCCACAATATCGCTAAAATGTTGCGTTTGTTAGCCCAAAAAAGCGCTATTAAACTCATTCTTATCCCCCCAAGCGCAAACGCTTTAGGCATCGCTTCCCTTTGCGAATTGAGCGAGGAAGTTTTTGAAGATGAAAAAATTGTAGGCATTCGCGCTCAAGGGGATTTCACTATCAATAGCGATGATAGGGTTTTTGGAAAAGACGCTGTCAGTAAAGTGGATTTTATCCTGCCCAGTCTCAACCAGCTAGAAGGCACGATCACTAATATTGAAGGGCGTGTATTACCCTTAAAACCGGCTTTGAGGTTTGAAGGCTATGACTTGAGCGATATTATGCAAGGCTTTGGCTTTGTGGAAGAAAATCTCACAGAATGCACCCATAAACTCCCTACCAAAGCGGGCTTTAAAGCCATAGAATTTGATCATCTAACCAATTATTTCACTAACGACAGAGTCAATCACAGAGGCTATTTGCTAGGAACAAGCCATTTTGAAAAGAGCGCTAAAGAATGCGAGATCGTAGAATGCGAGCCTATCAAGCCTTTAAAAGAAAAAATCGCTTTCAACGCGTATTTAAAATACCCAGAAACGCAATTCAATAACGCTACCAATAAAAGCGAGAATTTGCAATTAAAAGCCGGTGTCTATGTGTCTAAAGCTTTCTTAAAAAAATTGAATAAAGAAGTGGGGCAAAACATCACTTTATCTAAAGAAGAAGAGGAATTAACAGGCGTTTTGTATCTGGATGAAAGCTTGGATCAAGAAGTGTTTGTTATCTCGCCTTCTCTTTTGAAAAACCATTCTAGCTTTTTTAGAGAGGGTGTGTTTGATAGCGTGGATTTAAAGGAGCAAGCATGAGCGCTTATATCATTGAAACCTTGATTAAAATTTTGATTTTAGTCGCTGTTTTTTCGGCTTTAGGAGGCTTTGCCACTTACATTGAAAGGAAAGTGTTAGCCTATTTCCAACGCCGTTTAGGGCCTTGTTATGTGGGGCCTTTTGGGCTTTTGCAAGTCGCAGCAGACGGCATTAAGCTTTTCACTAAAGAAGACATTATCCCCCAAGGCGCAAACAAGTTCATTTTCACACTAGCGCCCATTATTGCGATGGTGAGCGCGTTTGTGTCCATGGCGCCTATCCCCTTTTTCCCTAATTTCACTCTGTTTGGCTATGAGATCAAACCCCTTATTTCTGACATTAATATTGGCTTTTTGTTTTTCTTAGCCGTAGGTGCAGCAGGGATTTATGCACCTATTTTAGCCGGGCTTGCCTCTAATAACAAATACTCTTTAATCGGTTCAGCAAGAGCGACGATCCAACTGCTCAGTTTTGAAGTGGTCAGCACTTTAACTATTCTAGCCCCCTTAATGGTGGTAGGATCGCTCTCTTTAGTGGAAATCAATAATTACCAAAGCGGTGGGTTTTTAGACTGGCTTGTGTTTAAGCAACCTCTAGCGTTTGTTTTGTTTTTGATCGCAAGTTATGCTGAATTGAATCGAACCCCCTTTGACTTGTTAGAGCATGAAGCCGAGATTGTAGCAGGGTATTGCACCGAATACAGCGGCTTGAAATGGGGCATGTTCTTTTTAGCGGAATACGCGCATTTATTCGCTTTTTCTTTTGTGATTTCTATTGTGTTTTTTGGCGGGTTTAACGCATGGGGCTTTATCCCTGGGGGCTTAGCGATTTTGATTAAAGCGGGCTTTTTTGTCTTTTTATCCATGTGGGTTAGAGCGACTTATCCGCATGTGCGTCCAGACCAACTGATGAATATGTGCTGGAAAATCATGTTGCCTTTAGCGGTATTGAACATCGTGCTAACAGGCATTATTATTTTAATTTAAAGGAGGTTTTATGGCCAAACAAGAATACAAGCAACTTCCTAAACGAGCCGAAATCCATAGCGCAACCGAGCAATTTAAAGACACCATTAAAACGAGCTTGGGTTTAGATCTATTCAAAGGGCTAGGGCTTACAATCAAGGAGTTTTTTAGCCCAAGCGTAACCATCCATTACCCTATGGAACAACTCCCTTTAAGTCCACGCTATCGCGCGGTGCATCATTTGCAACGGCTTTTAGACTCAGGCTCTGAAAGGTGTATTGGCTGTGGGCTGTGCGAAAAGATTTGCACGAGCAATTGCATAAGGATCATCACGCATAAGGGCGAAGACAACCGCAAAAAGATCGATTCTTATACGATCAATTTGGGGCGTTGCATTTATTGCGGATTGTGCGCAGAAGTTTGCCCAGAATTAGCGATTGTTATGGGGAATCGGTTTGAAAACGCTAGCACCCAACGCTCCCAATACGGCTCTAAAAGCGAGTTTCTGACGAGCGAACAAGACGCTAAAAACTGCTCGCATGCCGAGTTTTTAGGCTTTGGTGCGGTAAGCCCTAATTACAATGAACGCATGCAAGCCACCCCTTTAGATTATGTCCAAGAGCCCTCAAAAGAAGAATCAAAGGAAGAGACTCTAGCAAACCCAGAAAGCAATAAGGGAGATGAGAATGTTTGAAACCATTGCCTTTTATTTCTTTGCGATCCTTACTTTAAGCATGGCATTAGTGGTGATCACAACCACGAATATCCTCTATGCCATTACCGCTCTTGCTAGCAGCATGGTTTTTATTTCCGCTTTTTTCTTTTTGCTAGACGCTGAGTTTTTGGGCGTGGTGCAAATCACGGTGTATGTGGGCGCAGTCATTGTGATGTATGCGTTTGGCATGATGTTTTTCAACTCCGCTGCAGAAGTGGTTGAACGCAAACAAAGCCCTAAAATCTTGTGCGTGCTTTCGTTTGGCGTGGCGGTATTACTCACCTTGATTTTAAGCGCTCCTAGCATTGGCGAAAACCTTTCTAAGCAAGTCAATTCCAACGCTATTGATGCGCAAATCCCTAACATTAAAGCCATTGGTTATGTGCTTTTTACCAATTATCTCATCCCTTTTGAAGCGGCGGCTTTAATGCTTTTAGTCGCTATGGTTGGAGGCATCGCTACAGGGATTCAAAAAATCCATGGGAAAAATCACACGCAATTTATAAAGGAATCTCTATGATAGGGTTAAACCACTATTTGATTGTTTCAGGGCTGCTCTTTTGTATTGGTTTAGCGGGCATGCTGAAACGCAAAAACATTCTGTTACTCTTTTTTTCTACAGAAATCATGCTCAATGCGATCAATATCGGTTTTGTAGCGATCTCTAAATACACGCATAATTTAGACGGGCAGATGTTCGTGCTCTTTATTATCGCTATTGCCGCTAGTGAGGTGGCTATTGGTTTGGGCTTGGTGATTTTGTGGTTTAAGAAATACAAGAGCTTAGATATTGATTCTTTAAACGCTATGAAAGGTTGAGCATGCAATATTCTTCTTTGCTGTCAGTGGTGTTGTTTTTGCCTTTAATCGGAGCGCTTTATGCGGGGCTGTTTGGGGCTAAAGCTAAAGCGTTGCATGTGGGCGTTTTCAATTCTTTGTGCGTGCTGATTTCTTTCATTGGCGCTGTGGTTCTTTTTGTTCAAGCCTGGCACAATCAAAGCTATGAAAAATATTTGTTTGACTGGATTGTGGTAGGGAATTTTAAAGTCGGCTTTTCTCTCATGCTGGATAATATCAATGCGGTCATGATTGTCGTGGTAACTTTAGTCTCTTTCTTAGTGCATGTGTATTCTATAGGCTATATGGAGCATGACACAGGGTTTAACCGCTATTTTTCCTACCTCAGCGGCTTTGTGTTTTCCATGCTGGTGTTGGTGTTGAGCGATAATTTTTTAGGGCTTTTCATTGGCTGGGAAGGGGTGGGGCTATGCTCTTACTTGCTCATTGGCTTTTGGTATCATAAGACAAGCGCGAATAACGCTTCTATTGAAGCCTTTGTGATGAATCGAATCACGGATTTAGGCATGCTCATGGGGATTATTTTGATCTTTTGGAATTTTGGCACTCTCCAGTATAAAGAAGTCTTTAGCATGATCAATAACACCGATTATTCCATGCTCTTTTACATTAGCGTGTTTCTTTTCATTGGCGCTATGGGGAAGAGCGCGCAATTCCCTATGCACACATGGTTAGCCAACGCTATGGAGGGGCCTACCCCAGTATCGGCTCTCATCCATGCAGCGACGATGGTAACCGCTGGGGTGTATCTGGTCATCAGAGCCAATCCTTTGTATAGCACGGTGTTTGAAGTGGGTTATTTTATCGCATGTTTAGGGGCGTTTGTGGCTCTTTTTGGAGCGAGCATGGCTTTAGTCAATAAGGATTTAAAGCGCATTGTGGCTTATTCCACGCTTTCTCAATTAGGCTATATGTTTGTAGCGGCCGGTCTTGGGGCTTATGCGATCGCGCTTTTCCACCTCTTTACGCATGCGTTTTTCAAATCCCTCCTTTTCTTAGGCTCAGGGAATGTCATGCATGCGATGGAAGACAATCTAAATATTACTAAAATGGGCGCTTTATACAAGCCTATGAAAATCACAGCTGTCTTTATGATTATCGGTTCAGTGGCTTTGTGCGGGATTTACCCTTTCGCAGGATACTTTTCTAAAGACAAAATTTTAGAAGTGGCTTTTGGGATGCACCACCATATTTTATGGTTCGTGCTTCTAATCGGAGCGATCTTTACCGCTTTTTATAGCTTCAGGCTCATCATGCTTGTGTTTTTTGCGCCCAAACAACACACCATCAACCACCCCCATGAGGCTCAAAATTTCATGCTTTTAAGCATGCTGCCGTTAGGAATTTTAGCGGTCATTGCCGGATTTTTTGAAGAGCCGTTTTTTCATTTCATCTCTCAAGTGATCCCTAGCGTTGAAGAGTATCCCGTTCCGCTCGCTCTTTTAATCAGCATCACCACCATAGTGGTGTTATTGAGTATCGCCTATGCCATATTTAAATATAAAAATGGTATCACTTCCAAAAAAGAGGGGGGCTTTTTATACAAGCTCTTGCTCAACCAATACTATATCCCGCAACTCTATCAAGGGATTGCAAAAGTTTTTGGTGCCATCGCTTCATTCTTACACCGAGTCGTGGAATTAAGGATCATTGATGCGATAGTGGATACTATAGGAAGAAGCGTTTTTGTCATAGGGCGTGTGTTTAGGATCAGTCAAGACGGGAACTTAACTTCCATGTTGTGCTTCATGGTGGCCGGAGTTTTAATCTTATTAGCGTTTGTAGCTTTTTTTGGGAGATAAGAAATGCAGTTTTTACATGCGCATCTTTTAAGCGTGGTGATCTTTTTCCCCATGCTGAGCGCGCTATTAGCGTTCTTTATGAGCGATCAAGCGAGTAGGGCGTATGCGATTGTCATCGCTTTGATTGAATTGTTGTTGGTCTTGTTGTTGTGGCATGGGTTTGATATTCAAAGAGTAGGCATGCAGTTTGAAGAAATGAAGGAATTAGTCTATCAAATTGGCGTGAATTACCATGTGGGCGTTGATGGCATCGTGCTTTTTTTATTGCTTTTAAACGCTATCGTGGTGTTATTGTCCGTGATTTATGTCAAAGAGCGTCGTAAAGACTTTGCGATCTGTCTTTTGTTGTTAGAGGGGATTTTGATGGGCGTGTTTTCTTCTCTTAATATGATCTTTTTCTACGCTTTTTGGGAAATCTCGCTCTTGCCGGTTTTATACCTCATCGGTCGTTTTGGCCGTAACCATAAAATCTATTCCGGCATGAAGTTTTTCCTCTACACCTTTTTAGCGTCATTATGCATGCTTTTAGGCATTTTATACATCGGGCATGACTATGCGAACAATTACGGCATGATGAGTTTTGATATTTTAGACTGGTATCAATTGAACTTTTCTAGCGAGGTTAAAACCTGGCTCTTTGTGGCTTTCTTAATAGGGATTGCGGTTAAAATCCCGCTCTTTCCCTTACACACATGGCTGCCTTATGCGTATTCTAACGCTCCTACTTTAGGCTCTGTCATGCTTTCAGCCTTGCTTTCTAAAATGGGGACTTACGCCTTATTACGCTTCTTGCTCCCGCTTTTTCCTGAGCTTTCAGAAATTTATTTAACCCCCATAGCCATTGTAGCGCTATGTATGATCATTTATGGAGGTTTTCTAGCCTACGCTCAAAAAGATTTAAAAACCCTCATCGCTTATAGCTCGTTCTCGCACATGGGAGTCGTGGTGCTTGGGGTTTTTTCTTTCAATGTTGAGGGGATTTCAGGGGCGGTGTTTATGATGTTTGCGCATGGCGTTATCGTCATGGGATTGTTTTTACTCGCTGGCATCTTGGAAGAGCGCGCCAGCAGTTTAGAAATCGCTCGCTTTGGATCAGTCGCTCAAAGCGCTCCCATTTTTGCAGCCTTTTTTATGATCGTTTTAATGGCGAATGTAGGCATGCCTTTAAGCATTGGCTTTGTGGGAGAGTTTTTAAGCTTATTAGGGTTTTTTGCCACTTACCCTCTTTTGGCTATCATTGCCGGAACAAGCATCATTTTGTCAGCGATTTACATGCTCACTTCATATAAAGATGTCTTCTTTGGTAATTTAAAAGCCGGGAGCAATCAAATAAGCGTGTTTGAAGATTTAAACGCTCGTGAGATAGGGGTTTTAAGCGTGATTTTAGCTTTGATTTTAATTTTAGGGATTTATCCTAAAATACTTTTAAAACCGATTGAGCAAGGCTCTAAGCAGCTTTTAGAGGTGATAGAAATCCGCTCGCTCCCTTTTTTAGGTTCATTGGATACTAAGATAAAAGAGGTCTCTTATGTTAATAGATAGTCTCCACATCTCTTTTGACAGCTTTAATTTTGAGAGCATTTTACCCATGTTGGTGTTGGTGTGTGGGGGGATTTTCACGCTCTTAATCAACGCTTTCACTTCTAGGTTTTCACGCAATTTGAATGTGTTTTTATGCATGCTCTTTTTGGTTTTGGATTTTTTGGTGGTTTTAGGATTAGAAGAGCAAGAAAACGCCTTTTTTGGGTTTTTGAGCTTGGATACTCTCTCACTCGTTTCTCAAAGCATTGTCTTGATTTCAGCCTTCTTGCTCATTTTCTTAGCCCTTTCAAAAGAGCGCTTCAACGAATTCCAGACCGCTGAATTTTATTCCCTATACTTGTTCATTGTCGCTGGCTTCCAATTCATGGTTTCAAGCAACCATTTATTGCTAATCCTTATCGGGTTAGAAACCGCATCCTTACCCCTTTGTGTGTTAATGGCGTTGAGCGATAAACGCTACGGCTTAGAAGCAGGGATCAAATATTTCACTATGGGGGCGATGGCGAGCGCGTTTTTTGCTATGGGGGCTATGGCTTTTTACTTGCTTACAGGGAGCTTGAATCTTGAAGTCATCACCCTATACTTACACACTGAAGGCGTTACAAACCCCATGCTCTTTGCGATGGGCGCTATCTTTTTGATTGGAGCGGTTGGTTTTAAGGTTTCTCTAGTGCCTTTCCATACCTGGATGCCTGATGTGTATGAGGGCAATAACCCGGTCTTTGCGAGCTATATTTCCATTGTGCCTAAAATCGCTGGCTTTGTGGTAGCGACTCGCCTTTTTGGGGCGTTTATAGACACTCGCATCGCTTGGGTAGAAGACATTTTTTACGCTCTCATTCTTATGACTATCACCATCCCTAATTTCATCGCTTTATGGCAAGAAGATGTCAAAAGAATGCTCGCTTATAGCTCCATTTCGCATTCTGGGTTCGCTTTAGCATGCGTGTTTATCCACACTCAAGACAGCCAACAAGCGATGTTTGTTTATTGGTTCATGTTCGCATTCACTTACATTGGGGCTTTTGGCCTTTTATGGCTCTTAAAAAGCCGGGAAAAAACATGGGATGAACGCTACGATCACCCCTATTCTAAATTCAACGGCCTTATCAAAACCCACCCCTTAGTGGCGATCTTGGGTGCTATTTTTGTTTTTGGGCTTGCAGGGATCCCGCCTTTTAGCGTGTTTTGGGGGAAATTTTTAGCCGTTGAAAGCGCTTTAGAGAGTAATCACATTCTTTTAGCGGTGGTGATGTTAGTTAATAGTGCGGTGGCTGCGTTTTATTATTTCCGTTGGCTCGTGGCGATGTTTTTCAATCAACCCTTACAAAGCTACGCTCAAAACGATATTTACACCCAAAACGCTACCATGCCCATTTATGCGGTCATTATTGCCATGGCGTTTGCGTGCTTGTTCTCTGTTTTTATGATGCGAGGACTTTTAGAGTTTGTGGCTTAAGTCAAAAATCTTTCTTTTAATGGGTGTGAGCTTGCTCTCTTATTCTCTCAACGCCTTAAGCCTCACGCTCACGCAAGGCAAGGAAGGGGGGGAAGATTTTTCTGTTTTAACCTTACGACACAACAAGGCGTTTTCTTGTTTTTACACTAATGAAAAACCGCCAAGAGGGATTGAAGCGTCTTTGTCCATCACGCGCGCTAAACGCCCCATAGAATGCGTGATAGACTCCATCCCTAAGGAGGGCTTTACCCCTTTAGAAAACGCTTTTTTCCATATCACCTATTCTATGCGCCAACAACAATTCATTTTACACATCAAACCCAAAGTGATGCGAAGACTCACCCTTTTTTCTTTTGATAGGGATTATAAAAGGGCGATCCCCCTTTTTGTGGAAAACGATCCTAAAGCCAAAATGTGGCAAATCATAGGCTATGATCAAAATATCCCTTTTTTGAGTGAAAAAGACAACGCTCAAAAAGGCTTGAATTTCCCCATTGTCATTAAAGACGCTCAAACACCCATCATTCAAGAGCTAGATGTGAATAACAAACCCCTACTCACCACAAAGGGCTATGATTTAAACGCTTATTTAGAGGCTAAAAAACAAATCCATTCGCAAGCCTATTTTGACGCTTTACGAACGATTAGCCGTGCGTTTAAAAACTACCCTCAAACGATTTTTAAAAAAGATTTGTATTTATTGGAAATTATCGCATTAGGCCAATTAGGCATTAAAAAATCCTTACTCATAGACATTGGCACCAAGTGGATTAAAAATTACCCGACTGACCCCAATATCCCTGAAGCGCTATACTATGTCGCTAAAGCTTTAGATGAAAACAACAATTACAAACAGGCCATGCGCTATTACAAACGCATTCTTTTAGAATACAAAAACTCCCGCTACGCTCCTTTAGCCCAAATGCGTTTAGCCATTGAAGCGGCTGAAGGCTCTGATTTGAGCAACGCTAGCATGCTTTTTAAAGAAGCTTTTTCTAACGCTAAAGACAAAGAGAGCGCGAGTGAAATCGCCCTTAATTGGGCTGAAGCAGAGATAAACTATCAAAACTTTAATAACGCTAAATACCTCATTGATAAGGTGGTTCAATCCAACCCTGATTATATTTCTATGCATAGCGAATCAGCCCTAGACTTGCTCAAGTTATTGAAAAAAAACCAGATGAATGAAAGCGCAATTGAGATCGCTCACTTGCTCCTTAATCAAGACGATGATTTGAAAGCTAAAGAGCAAGCGCTTTATGATTTAGGGGCGTTGTATGCAAGGATCAAGGACTTTAAAAACGCCCACCTTTACAATCTGCAATATTTGCAAGACCATGCGGAATTGGATAAAGCCTCTGTCGTTAGAGCGCGCGATGAAAAAGCCCTTTTTTCAATGGAGGGGAACACGCAAGAAAAAATCGCTCACTATGACAAAATCATTCAAAATTTCCCTAACACTGATGAAGCCCTAAAGGCTTTAGAATTGAAAGCCCAACTATTGTTTGAAAATAAGCGTTATGCTGAAGTGTTAAGCATGCAAAAAAATTTGCCTAAAGATTCTCCTTTGATCCAAAAAACGCTCAATATCCTTGCTAAAACCCCATTAGAGGACGATCGTTGTGAAGAAGCCTTAAAATACTTATCCCAAATCACAGCCTTTGCGTTTAACCCCAAAGAAGAAATCCAGGCCTTTGATTGCTTGTATTTCGCATCGCTCAAAGAAAAAGCGCAAATGATTGCCCTAAACGCTTTCAAAGCGGCTAAAACCCCTAGCGAGAAATTGGTATGGCTTTATCGTTTGGGGCGCAATTACTACCGCTTAGGGGATTTTAAAAATTCCACTTTAGCCTCTAAAGACGCTTTGATTCTCGCTCAAAGCTTAAACAAAAAAGAATTTTATGATATTGCTTTTGTTTTATTTTCAGATTACATGCAAAACAATGAAAAAGAATTGGCTCTCAATTTGCATGCGTTTTTAGAAAAGCATTTCAAAGACGATAAACGCATGGCGTTGGTTTATTTTAAATTACTAGAAAATGAAAAAGATCCTAAAAGTGTCAAAATTTATGCTACAAGCTTACTCAAACTCCAAGACGCTTATAAGGACTATTCTTACACGCCCTTTAGCGAATTCGCTCTTATTGACGCTTACAGAACCACCAAAGACTATTTAAAAGCGTTAGAAACGCTAGACAAACTTTTAAACCGCAGACTTTCTTTAGAAGATCACCAAAAAGCCTTATACTTGCAATCCAGCTTACTGGATCTAACCAATCAAAAAGCAAAATCTAAAGCCAGTTTAGAAAAATGCGTTCAGTTAAAACAAAAAGATCAAACAAACGCATGGCAAAATTTATGCGAACAGGGTTTAAATTTATTCAAAAACAAGGAGTCATGACATGGACATTAGCATTTTTAGAGAATATGATATTAGAGGCATTTACCCCACTACTTTAGATGAAAAGAGCGCCTTTAGTATCGGCGTGGAATTAGGGAAGATCATGCGAGAATACGATAAAAGCGTGTTTGTAGGGCATGACGCAAGGGCGCATGGGCGCTTTTTGTTTGAAGCTTTGAGTGCTGGGTTACAATCAAGAGGCTTGAAAGTGTATGATTTAGGGCTAATCCCCACACCGGTAGCGTATTTTGCGGCCTTTAATGAAATAGATGGCATCCAATGCCCCAATTCTATCATGATCACTGGCTCTCACAACCCCAAAGAATACAACGGCTTTAAAATCACGCTCAATCAAAACCCGTTTTATGGCAAGGACATTCAAGCTTTAAAAGACACGCTTTTAAACGCAAAGCATGCAATAAAACCCCTAAAAGAAACACCAGAGAAAATCAATGCCCTAGAAGCGTATCACCACTATTTGATCAAGGATTTTAAGCATTTAAAAAATCTTCAATACAAAATCGCCCTAGATTTTGGTAATGGCGTGGGAGCGTTAGGCTTAGAGCCTATTTTAGAGGCTTTAAACATTGATTTTAGCAGCCTTTATAGCGATCCTAATGGGGATTTCCCTAACCACCACCCAGACCCCAGCGAAGCGAAAAACTTAAAAGATTTAGAAAAACACATGCAAGAAAACGCTATTTTGGTAGGCTTTGCTTTTGATGGCGATGCGGATAGGATTGCGATGTTAAGCTCTCATCATATTTATGCGGGCGATGAATTAGCGGTTTTATTCGCTAAACGCTTGCATGCTCAAGGCACCACCCCCTTTGTGATCGGCGAAGTCAAATGCTCTCAAGTGATGTATAACACGATTAATACTTTTGGTAAGACGCTTATGTATAAAACCGGGCACAGCAATTTAAAAATCAAACTCAAAGAAACCAATGCGCATTTTGCGGCTGAAATGAGCGGGCATATCTTTTTTAAAGAGCGTTATTTTGGCTATGATGACGCTCTTTATGCATGTTTAAGGGCTTTAGAATTATTGCTTGAACAAACCCCAAGCGATTTGGAAAGCACCATTAAAAACCTCCCCTATTCCTACACCACGCCTGAAGAAAAAATCGCCGTGAGCGAAGAAGAAAAATTTGAAATCATGCATAACTTACAAAAAACACTTAAAAACCCGCCAAGCCATTTCCCTAAAATCAAAGAAATAATCAGCATTGATGGCGTGAGAGTGGTTTTTGAACATGGTTTTGGGCTTATTCGTGCAAGCAACACCACCCCCTATTTAGTCAGCCGTTTTGAAGGCAAGGATGAAACAACGGCGTTAGAATATAAAAGGGCGTTGCTTGGGCTATTAGAAAAAATTTAAAATAGAGCTTGGGATAATCTCATTTTATATCCCTTACTCTTAAAAATATTAGATCAATTAAACAAGTTGCTTTAAAACCACACATAAAATCATAAGATCTCAAATTTTTTGCATTATTTAAGCGAAGTTGAAGTTGACTATACTACTACATGCTATCTAAGTTAGATTAGCAAAACCAAAAAAAAGGAAGTTAGCATGGGTGATAAAAAAGTAACACCATCAAATGCAATGGTATTGAAGTTCTTAGAAAACTTCTTGAACTCTTGCGTTTTTCAAGCGCAACGAAACCAAATAGGCAAGTCGTTCATAGTCGTAATGGAGAGGTTGTCAATACCTACGAAACAACAAAAACAGTTATGTTCCAATGCAAAGAAGAAACAGAAAGTGCAATTCGAACATTAGTGGATGGTATTAACCAACTTACTAAAGATAGCGAAAGAGAATAGATACCAAACCATAATAACAAAGGAAATTCAAATGACACAAGAAAATTTTAAACAAGCAGTTGAGAACATTGAAAATAAACATCAAGTTAAATTAATTTTTGAAGCAAACGGTTGCAAAAGTTTTTATCCAACAGATGATGATGAATGCAAAATAGATGCACCAGAATGCGAGAAAGGTTGGTAATGTTTTGCAAACCACAAGCACTGAGTTTCTTGATTTTTTTAAAAAAATTAAACTACCAAGTTCATAATTATAGAACTTCTAGTCCCTTTAGGCTAGAAGAAGTGGTTAAAGACCGCACAATGTTAAAAAAATATGTTAACAAGATAGAAAATCTAGCTCATTCTTCACCATTTTTCTTAAAAAAAGTGGGTGATAAATGGGAAAAAACTTATAGAATTGAAGAAATAACTCAAAGAACCTTAAAAGAATTGCAAAAAGATAATTTGCATAAGCAAGTTATAGAGATATTAGAGAATAACCCTCTCATTCTACACCAAGAATTTGAACATTGGTTAAATACTAAACATTAAGGAATGATTTCTACAATCATAGATAAATATTGGCATAACTTTATTATCTATACTTATGAGTATCAGTCTTGGTGTTTAGACAAGTATAATCATTTTATCCATCATCTCCCTACTCCAGAATACGAAAAAGAAAGTTCTGACAATCTTGATAATTTAAAGAGTATTGCATATTATTTCAAATCCTACTTTATAATTTTCCATACAGATTGCTCTATCAAGAAAAATCTTTTGAGACAATAAGGGCTATTATTATAGAATTTAGTGGGCTTGTATCAATTTTCTTGTATCAAATTAGCTTTTTTATTATCAAAATACCTGCGATTTTAAGCCGCTATCAACCCACTATAAGGTTGCCTTTATATTGCTGTTAGGCTTATGGCGGTATTTTCTAACGCCATAATAAGGCGCATGCAATAAAGCTTGATGAGATTGTTAATCTATGATCTTTAATTTTTGACGCAACAAGGCCTAAAAGCCTTTAAAAAATCATTTTTCCTATAAAGACTTTAATTTTTTCTAGCATGGCGTTTTCATTGTTTAAATTTTCTTCTATGATTTTGACTAACGCTGAGCCGCAAATCACGCCATCAGCGCCCATGCCTTTAGCATTTTTGATGTGTTCTTTTTTAGAAATGCCAAAGCCCAGTAAGGCTGGGGTAGGGCTAAAGGCTTTTAAGGTTTTAATAATAGCGCTCGCGTCATTTTCTAAAATACGGCTCGCCCCTGTAACCCCACTCCTGGCTAAAGTGTAGATATAGCCTTGCGAATGCATAGCGGCTTGTTCTAAATCTTTATCACTCGCATTAGGGCTGGCGATAAAGATTTGTTTAATTTGGTGTTTTTGAGCGGATTTGATGACTAATTCTTTTTCTATTAGGGGCATATCCGCTATTAAAACGCTATCAACGCCGCATTCTTTAGCTTGAGCGTAAAAACCATCAACGCCATAAGAAAAAATTAAATTCGCATACGCTAAAAGCCCTATGGGGATATCATGGTTGTAACCTCTAATCTTTTTTAAAAGCTGGAAATTTTTAGCCATGCTAGCGTGTTTTAACGCCCTTAAATGGCTCGCTTGTATGGTAATGCCATCCGCTATGGGATCTGAGAAAGCAAACCCCAATTCTAAAGCGCTCACACCGCTATCAATTAGGGTTTTAATGATTTCAAAACTCAATGCATAATGCGGATCGCCCAAGGTTACAAACGGGATAAACGCCATTTTGTCTTGTTTTTTTAAGGTTTCAAACATGTTTTCATACCTCATTTTAAATCCCCTTTTAAAGCGTTATAAACGGTGTTTAAATCCTTATCCCCACGACCGCTTAAACTCACTACTATGATACTTTCTTGTGCGCATTTTTGAGCGAGTTTTAAAGCATACGCTAAGGCGTGTGAGCTTTCTAGTGCTGGGATAATGCCTTCTTTTTGGCACAACAATCTAAAGGCTTCTAGCGCTTCAAGATCGCTTGCGCTTTCATAAATCGCGCGTCCGCTCTCTTTTAAATAGCTGTGTTCTGGCCCCACTCCTGGATAATCAAGCCCGGCACTAATGCTATGGCTTTCTGTAATCTGGCCTTCATCATCTTGTAAAAGATAGGTTTTATTCCCATGCAAGATCCCCACACGCCCCTTATTCAAAGTCGCCCCATGTTTATTGGTTTCTAGCCCTAAACCCGCTGGCTCTACGCCTATGAGTTTAACCTCTTGATCGTTTAAAAATGCGCTAAATATCCCTATAGCGTTAGACCCCCCTCCAACGCATGCGATAACATAATCAGGCAAGCGGTTTTCTTTTTCTAAAATTTGGCTTTTAACCTCATCGCCTATCATTTTTTGAAAGGTTTTAACCATCGTAGGGTAAGGGTGTGGTCCAGCGGCTGTGCCTAGCAAATAATGCGTGTCCTTGTAACTGCTCGCCCAATCTCTTAAGGCTTCATTCACAGCGTCTTTAAGCGTCGCGCTCCCTGAATGAACCTCTCTGATTTCAGCACCTAATAAGCGCATTCTAAAAACATTCATTTCTTGGCGCTTGATGTCTTTTCCTCCCATAAAAATCACGCATTTTAAATTCAATAATGCACAAGCGATAGCCGTTGCAACGCCATGTTGCCCAGCACCTGTTTCAGCAATAATCCTTTTTTTACCCATTTTTTTCGCTAAAAGGGCTTGCCCTAAAGCCTGATTAGTCTTATGTGCCCCACCATGGATTAAATCTTCTCGTTTTAGATAAAGCTTCACTTTAGGGTTAGAAACGATATTTTGACACAAGGTTAAAGGGCTAGGACGGCCTACAAAATCTTTTAAAAGATGGAAATATTCTTTTTGGAATTTTTCATCTTTCAAACACGCATCAAACGCCTGTTCTAATTCTCTTAATGCAGGCACTAACAACTCTGAAACAAAACTCCCTCCAAACTCCCCAAAATACGCTCTTTTATTCATTTTAATACTCTCTTAAAATTCGGGCTAATCGCTTGATTTTATCCTTATTTTTAATCCCAGGGCTTATTTCTAAACCGGAATTGAAATCCAAACCCAACGCTTTAACTTTCAAGGCTTTTTGAATGTTATCCAAATTAAGCCCACCGGCTAACATGAAAGGCGTTTTGACATTTTCTAAAACACCCCAATCAAAACTCACGCCATTGCCTCCCATTTTATCCCCCTTAGTGTCGTATAAGATTAGAGAGGCTTCTTTGGCTTTAGGCGCTAAATCGTTAGCGTTCATCACATTCACTACTTGCCAAATCGCGCAAGTTTTAGGGAGCGATTTTTTTAATTGAGCGATTTCTTTTTGAGAATAGCCATAAAGCTGCACCGCTTTTAAATCAAGCTTTTTAGCGATTTTTTGAATTTTTTTAATCCCATCTTTCACAAACACGCCCACAAAATCCAATTTTTTAACCGCTTTCGTGATTTTTAGGGCTTCTTTAGGCTTGATGTATCGGGGTGAAGATTTTTCAAAAATCAAACCCCCATAAATAAAATGGTTTTTATAAACGGCTTTAGCGTCTTTAATTTTTGTAAGTCCGCACACTTTATTTCCGCCTAAAATCAATTTAGTGCACGCTTTTTTCAAATCCTTTTCTTTCATTAAAGAGCTGCCCACTAAAAAGCCATTCACATAAGGGGCTAGGGTTTTGATTTGCACATGCGAATGAATACCGGACTCACTGATAATGAGCGCGTCTTTAGGCAATAAGGAGCGTAATTCTAGCGTGTGATTAATATCGGTTTTTAAGGTGTGCAAATCCCTGTTATTGATGCCTATAATGTCGTATTGGAGTTTGAGCAAGCGCTTGATTTCTTGCTTGTTGGAAACTTCAGTCAGCGTGCTTAGGTTTAAGGATTTAGCGAGGTTAAAAAGCTCTAAATAATTTTTATCATCTAATACGCTTAACATTAAAAGCACCGCATTAGCTCCCATAACCCTAGCGAGTTTGATTTGAAAAGCATCAATGATAAAATCTTTACATAAAATGGGCTTGGTGGAATGTTGCGAAACAATCTTAATGTTTTCATAAGAGCCTAAAAAATGTTTAGAATCGGCTAAAACTGAAATACAAGAGGCGAATTTTTCATAAGTCTTGGCTATTTTCAACAGATCAAAATCTTTTCTTATTAAACCTTTAGAGGGCGATGCTTTTTTGCATTCTAAAATAAAGCTGGTCTTTTTTTCCAGTAATGCCTTTTTAAAATCCCTGTCGCTTGGGCTTATGTTTATCGGTAAAGTGTGATTTTTTTTGAGTGCAGAGACTTCTAGGAGCTTGTCTTTAAGGATGTTTTCTAACACGCTAGGCATGGCTTAATCTTATGATTTTTTGTAAATGCGTATAAGGCGCTTTGGTTTTTAAATGCTCTAAAGTCATGCTCACGCCCTCTTTTAAATCTTTAGCTTTATGGCTTAAATACAACAAACTCGCCACATTCGCCACAACCACCATTGTATGCGAAGGCTTGCCTTTATTTTCTAAAATATCTAAACACGCTTGAACGCTTTCTTGCGCGTTTTCAATCTGTAATTCTTTCAAATCATAGGGGGGCAAATCAAAATCTTTAGCACTCAAGTCATACTCTAAAATTTCGTTATTTTTCAATTCACACGCATGCGTCATGTCGTGCAACACGATTTCATCCGTCCCCCCTCCATTAACCACCATCGCCCTTTTAACGCCTAAAGCCTTTAACGCTAGCGCCATAGTCTTACACAAGGATTTGTCATACACGCCTAAAAGCTGGATTTTTGGCCTTAAGGGGTTGATTAAAGGCCCTAAGCAATTAAAAATCGTTTTAGTGAAAAGCTCTTTTCTTAAAGGAGCGGATTTTTTAAAACTTTGATGGTATAAAGGCGCGAATAAAAACCCAAAATGCGTTTGTTTGAAACAATTCTCTAATTGCGCGGGATTCATTTTAATATTCACGCCTAAATTTTCCAACAAATCCGCACTCCCGCTATGACTGGACACGCTCCTTGATCCGTGTTTAGCCATAGATAATCCCATAGAGCTGGCAATGAGCGCAGCAATCGTGCTGATGTTAATCGTTTTTAACCCATCGCCCCCTGTGCCGCAATTGTCTATTAAATCCAAGCCGCTATTATAAGGCTTAGGGGCATGCTCTAAAAGCGTGGTTGCAGCAACGCTAATTTCCTTAAAGCTCTCGCCCTTGATTTTTAAAGCGCATAAAATTGCCCCGAGTTGTGCTGGGCTTACTTTTTCGTTGATAATAAGGGTGAATAATTTCTTGACTTCTTCATCGTTTAAGTTTTTTTGATGGTATAGAGTGTTTAAAATATCTTTCATGATAACCCTCTTAAAAACCCCACGCTTTGCTCTAACAACACTCTCCCTTGTAAAGTCATGATGCTTTCAGGGTGGAATTGGTAGGCTAAAATTTTATCTTCTTCATTGATAATAGCCATAGGGATATTATCATGCTTTGCGATCACTTCTAAATTTTTAGGCAAGCGGCTTGCCATTAAAGAATGGTAACGCCCCACCACCATGCTATCCCCTAAGCCTTTAAAAACGGCATGCTTTTTGAGCGCAATGGTTGTCGCTTTGCCATGCACGATTTCTTTACTCCTTATGATTTTAGCCCCATAGCTTTGCGCTAAAGCTTGTAAGCCTAAACAAACCCCTAAAATGGAGAATTTCTTTTTAGCCATTTCAATGATTTTTAAAAGATTGCCTGAACTGCTAGGGTTACCAGGTCCGGGTGAAATGAACAATAAAGGGGTTTTTGATTCTTTATGCATTAAACCCATAAGATAATGCGGATCAATATCGTTTTGATAAACAACCACTTCATAACCCAAACACTCTAATTCATACACCAAGTTATAAGAGAAAGAATCAAAATTATCTATAAAAAAGATTTTCATGAGATTGTTTTCCTGATCGCATCAATAAGGGCTTGCGCTTTAGCTCTTGTTTCATTCGCTTCGTTTTTAGGCACGCTGTCTAACACAATACCGGCTCCTGCTTGGATCACTGCCCTATTGTTTTTAACAAAACACGAACGGATAGTGATGCAAGAATCCATAGAACCCTCACTATTTAAATACCCCACACTCCCCCCATAAGAGCCTCTCCTTTGATTTTCCAATTGGTAAATGAGCTTGATCGCAGAGATTTTAGGCGCCCCACTAAGCGTGCCGGCGTTCATAAAGCTCCTGTAAGCATGCAAACTATCGCACCTTTTTTTCAATTCCCCAACAACCCTTGAAACCAAATGCATGACATTGGAATACTTATCCACTTTTAAAAGCTTATCGCAATAGCGTTTTTTTGAAACTCTGGCCATGTCGTTTCTGGCTAAATCCACTAGCATGATGTGTTCAGCCCTTTCTTTATAGTCGTGTTGCAAGTCAAATTCCATTTTACTATCTAAATCGTAATCAATATTCCCTTGTTTGTCCTTACCCCTTAAGCGAGTGCCAGCAATGGGATAAATTTCAGCCGTATTGGTTAAAGCATTGTATTTTAAGGCGCTCTCAGGGCTTGCCCCAAAAAGAATAAAATCGCTGTCTTTGATATAGAACATATAGGGGCTAGGATTAGTTAGCTTTAAATGATAATACGCGCTCAAACCCTCCAAGCACTCCATATAAAAGCTGCGCGACAACACCGCTTGAAAAATCTCGCCTTTTTTGATTTCTTCTTGTAAGGATAGCGCCTTTTTTTCAAACTCGCTATCATCGCAATTAGCGCTAACTTCTCTACTTTGCTTGGATTTTTTAGGGATAAAATCGCTTTTGATGTTTTGAGCCAACTCTTTTAAATCCTGTAATTCTTGGGCTATCTCTGTTTTAAAGCGTTCATCAAAACACGCCCCCAAGATTTCAGCGCTTTTTTCTTTATGGTCTATGATGATCAAATTTTGCGCAACAAAAAAAATAAAGTCATGCGCTGTGTTGTCTTGCGCTTTTAAGTGGGGCAAATCTTCAAAAAAATTGAGCATTTCAAAAGAAAAAACGCCAGCGCTTAAAAGCGTAAAGGGGTGTTTGGGTTTGGTTTTAACGCTTTTAAAAAGACCCCTTAAAGCGTCAAAAGGGCTAGGCTCAAAGAGTTTTAAAAACTCATCTTGCGTTTTTTTATTTTTGGTGTAGGTTAAAGTTAGGGCATTGTCTTGTATAGGCATTTTAAAAAACGCACTCAATTTTTGCAAAAACGCCCCGCCATTAGGCGTCAGGCTAGTGATAGTTACGATATTGTGGTTGCAAATCAGCTTCAAACAGGCTTTAGCCATTAAAAGGGATTTGGTGTGTGCTTTGCTCTCAATCTCAGCACTTTCAAAAAGCAAGGTGTACTGTTGCTCTAATTTTTCATAAAGAGCTAGGGGATAGGGAATGTAAGGAGCTTTTTCTATTAAACTGATCATCAATTTCTTTATGCTAAAAATAAACTTCTATCTTACAAGAAATAGATAAACGGGCAATAAATTAATAGCCTTATTTAATCAGATCAAACTTTTGAGCGTTGTTAAGGTCGTTTGTGCGATGCTTGTTGCCGTTACTTTTCTTGTATGTGGCAAGAAAGATTTGGTGCAATAAATTCAATAATCTTTTCGCTCTCTTTTCCAATATCAATCAAACTCATATCGTTTGAGACATTAGGTGGGGCGATTCCTAAAAAACGCCTATTGAAAGGCCGCCATCTGGCAATAGAGGCGCTGAGTTCGTTAGGATAAAACCCGATAGATTGGTTGTCAAATAAAGCGTTCACATGCAAAGGGCCTGAAGCGTTCCCAATATAGACGGACAAATTCGCGCACAATTTGGCTAAATCCACTAAACTATGGCTCGTATCATAAAGGTGAGTGAAAGGGACTTTTTTAAGGAGTTCTTCTGTGGCTTTTCTCTCGCCTGGCCCGCAAATAAGAATGATCTCACAACTTAACTTTTTGTGTAAAAAATCAATCAGTTTAATAAAGTGTGGAGCAGGCAATACGGGCGAACTGCCTCCGCTATGCATGTGCACGCCAATCCACAATAAACCAGCATTAGCGTTGAGTTTTGAAGCGATGATGGATCGCTCTTTGGATTTGTCTTTAAGCTTCCATGCGATTTTTTTCATTTGAGCGTTAGGGAGATTGTGATCTTTACAAAAAACACAGATGAGATCCAAATTGTATTCGTATTCGGTTTTTAAACACAGCGATCGGCTTTGGCGCACGCTCTTTTGATAAAACCAAGAATAGATTTTGGTCTTAGGGGCTAGGATGTAAGGAATGGATTTTCTTAGTCTGAAAGCGAGTCTGGCGTTTTTAAAATTAGAAAATAAAAAGATAAGAGCGTCAATGGATTTACTTTTAAGAGTGGTGGCTAAATGATTGTCTTCTATAATGACTTCATCAATGAAGGGGAATTCTAATGCTATTGGGGTGGTATAGCTAGGCACAACCACGCCCAAATACACTTCCTTGCCTTTTTCTAAAAAAGCATGCTTTAGAGCGATTAAAGCGGGAATGGCTAAAATAAAATCGCCTAACTTATCGTTACGGATCACAAAAACTTTTTGAGAGTTTTCCTTATCTTTACATTTTAAATCTTCAAACCCTACAAAATCCATAGCTCTCCTAAGAGATCAAATTTTTTGTCATGTTAGCAAAAATCGTTCTTATGCGATGGATAAATTTTATTTTTTATTCTGCCATGCTTTTATGGGCTCATCTTCCCAAGTGCCATAAAGAGAGTTGGGTAAAATGATCCATTCAGTGCCAAATTTTTGAGCGTTTTGCAAGACTTTAGCTCGTTGTTCTTGGCTGTTTTTAGCGTCTTTGGCAAAAATAGCGTCAAAATCATGCAAAGTATCGCCCACTTGTAAAACAATCGCATAATCCTTAGCGACTAACTCTCGCCTAACGGCTTTAGGCTTGCCTTTTTCTTTTAATAAAACGGATTCTTCACTCACTTGGGGGAGTTTAAAACTTTTGAGCGTCTTTAAAGTGAATGCCTTATTTTTTTGCGTGCGGTTAGAAATGTAAAAAATCTTAACGCCCTTAGAATTAGCGTATTCTAAAAAGTCTAGCGCTCCAGGAATGAGCGTAAGAGAGCCTTCTTTTTCAAATTTATCCCAAGTTTCTGGGGTGTATTTAATGCAATTTTTGATCAAATAGCCCGCATAATCAAAAGTGTTTAAAACGGTTTCATCTAAATCCAAGATGACGGCTGGCTTTTTGTCTTTAACGAGCTTGAGATTATTATCTAGTGCCATTTTCGCCATTTTGTAACTTTGCAATTGCAAGGCTCTAATCTCAGCGCTTTGCTGATGATACTTAGCGCTTCTTGTTATGGGCGAAACGCATTCTTTGGCATTTAAAACACTCATCAAACTCAATCCTAATAAAACTGATGCAAGGGTCTTTTTCATTATAACAACACCTACCTAATGGGGATTTTTTGTATTATACCTTAAAACAGATGATTAGGAGTATTTTTACCATTAACCGAATTGTTGTATAGTTAGCGTTTTTAATTCAGAATGAAGTGAGGAAACAATGAAAAAAGCGTTAATATCCACCCTTTTTGGTGTTAGTTTGGTGTTTGCAAAACCTTATACGATTGATAAGGCAAACTCTAGCGTGTGGTTTGAGGTTAAACATTTCAAATTCAATGAAACAAGAGGCGTGTTTGATAGTTTTGATGGCAAAATTGATGCCGATCCTAATACCAAAGCTCTCAATGTTCTTGAAGGCAAAATTGATATTAAAAGCATCAACACTAGGAACAAAAAAAGAGATGACCACCTAAGGACAGCAGAATTTTTTGATGCGCTAAAATACCCAAAAGGGAGCTTTAAAATGACAAAATACGAAGATGGTAAAATCCATGGGGATTTGACCCTTCATGGCGTAACCAAACCGGTCGTGTTGGAAGCAAAAATCCAAGCCCCCTTGCAAAACCCCATGAATAAAAAAGAATTCATGGTGCTACAAGCTGAAGGCAAAATCAACCGCAAGGATTTTGGCATCGGTAAAACATTTAGCGATGCTGTCGTTGGAGATGAGGTAAAGATTGAAATCAAACTAGAAGCTTACGCTCAATAAACTTTTTGCAAGAAACAATTTTTTGTTTCTTGTGGCTTTCTTTTCTAATAAGAGTCTTTATTCTGCCCGATATCTCAAAACATCACTTTAATAGCGTTTTTACACCAATCGCTTAAAAAATTGAACGCCTATTTTAAATATATTAGACGCTTTTTTATTTTTATGCTAAACTATTTGAGATTTCAACCGATATCACTTGATACAGAGATTAAGCCAATCATAAATAGTAAGGTTGATTCCATCTCGCTCTGTAATTAGGTTTGAAACCATGCATCTAAGATTGACTCCTATCTTGTAAGTGCCATACTGCAAGTTCCCATAATAAAAACTTCTAAAAATAAAAACCTACAGAGCGAGATGGAATTAACCTTTTTGTGATTACAAATGATAGCCAGTCTTAAACAACATAAAGGCAATACAAGCCTTGCAATATTATTAATCGCTATTCAAAATCACAGATATTTTAATACAGCGTTCAATTTTTGAAAGCAAGAAGCTTACTTACAAACCTTTTTAAAAACAAATTTTTATACCATATCACAAGCTTTCGTGTTAAAATGCGTTGAATTGACTTTAGGAGTGTAAAAATGCAAGTTTCACAATATCTGTATAAAAACGCGCGATCTATTTGGGGGGATTGTATTTCCCATCCGTTTGTTCAAGGCATAGGGCATGGGACTTTAGAAAGAGATAAATTTCGTTTTTATATTATTCAGGATTATTTGTTTCTTTTAGAATACGCTAAGGTGTTTGCTTTAGGCGTAGTTAAAGCTTATGATGAAGCGGTGATGAGAGAGTTTTCTAACGCTATACAAGATATTTTGAATAACGAGATGAGTATCCATAACCATTACATTAGAGAACTTCAAATCACTCAAATAGAATTGCAAAACACGCACCCCACTCTAGCTAATCAATCCTATACAAGCTACATGCTCGCTGAAGGGATTAAGGGCTCTATTAAAGAAGTTACGGTGGCTGTTCTGGCCTGTGGTTGGAGCTATTTAGTGATCGCGCAAAATTTAAGCCAAATCCCAAACGCTTTAGAACATGCCTTTTATGGGTATTGGATTAAGGGCTATAGCTCAAAAAAATTTCAAGCGTGTGTGTCGTGGAATATTAATTTGCTTGATTCCCTCACCCTCACTTCTTCAAAACAAGAAATTGAAAAATTAAAGGAGATTTTTATCGCTACAAGCAAATATGAATATCTGTTTTGGGATATGGCGTATCAAAAAAACTAATTCTCATTGATTTGTGCTACAATCAAAAGAAAGGGGTGCTTTTTAAAAACGCTCAAGTTTTTAAAAGGCTGAGATTAAACCCGTAGAACTTGTCAAGGTAATTCTTGCGTAAGGAAATAATATGTTGATAACCACCCAACTACCCAAACGATTTTACGCCACACTCATTCTCGCTTGCGTGTTTTTGATCACCACTAATATTCTTGTCAAAGGCTCGTTTATCAATCTTTTAGCAGGGCTTAGTGGGGTTTTATATGCGTTTTTTGCCGGAGAAAGGCAAACGATTTGCTTTGTGTTTGGTCTTGTTTATAATTTGAGTTACGCTTATGTCGCTTATCAGTGGAAATTAAACGCTGATGTGATTTTATGCCTTTTTTTGTATATGCCGGTAACGATTTATGGGCTATTTGCGTGGAAAAAGACAGAGCAGCATGAAGGCGCTATTAAAGCTCAAAAACTTTCCAAAAATTGGCGTTTGGCGCTCATTTTAGGCATAGGGGTTTTAACTTGCGTGAGTGCTTTGTTTTTTAAAGAGATTAAAACGAATTTTTTATGGGCAGAGAGTTTTAATTTCGTCATCTTTATTATTGCTTTTATTTTACAGGTTTTGCGTTATATGGAGAATTATGTGCTAGTAACTTTGGGGAATATCGTGTCTATTGTCGTGTGGTTTTGTATTTTCCAAATTTCTGCAGAAAGCTTGGTGCAACTCTTCACAACGATTCTATACCTTTTTATTGGTATGTATTATTTTAACCGCTGGAACAAGTCATGCAAGCAGTGATTTTAGCGAATGGGGAGTTTCCTAAATCTCAAAAATGCTTAGACATTTTAAAAAACGCTCCCTTTTTAATCGCATGCGATGGGGCTGTTATGGCATTGCATACACTCAAACTCAAACCCAGCGTTGTTATAGGTGATTTGGATAGCATTGATTCGTATTTGAAAGCCTTGTATAACCCTATATGCGTGAGCGAACAAAACAGCAACGATTTATCCAAAGCCTTTTTTTATGCTTTGAATAGGGGCTGTGATGATTTTATTTTTTTAGGATTGAATGGCAAGCGAGAAGACCACGCTTTAGCGAACACTTTTTTATTGTTGGAATATTTTAAATTTTGCAAAAAAATATGAATGGGTTTTTGCTAGGCAAGTTTTTTAGGAATTCATCATTTTTTAACGAAAACACTCCAAAGCGAATAAACCAACCAATCGCTCATATCGGCTAAAATCCAAAGCGGTTTAGTATAAAGGAATAACCAATATCTCGCATGTCTAAAACACAATCCATCTGATTCAATCTTCAGTAGTTTGGATTTCTTAAAATTATCAAACCAATTGGAAATCTCAATAAAAATGCAAGAAATACCGCTCAATTAAAGGGTGGGATAGAAGCCGGTGCGAGTTTTGAATTTATTTTAATTTTTTAAAAAATGGGGTTTTAGTTACTTTATTTTTGCAGTTTGGAGACTATCGCTTAACTAACGCCAAGCTCTTTTATATTTTGATTACAAAAAACGCTTTTTAGTATTTTTTAAATTTTATAATTGCTCAATAAAACAAGACCAAAGCTTTTAAGCGCTTCTTTTAAAAAGATAAAATCAAGGCGGTAATTACCAACCAAGACTAAAATCTTGGCTAGCAGTCCATCAAATTTCACACAAATTCAATGGTGGCTAGAGTGGAAGCGTCCCCTCTTCTAAAAGTGGTGCGTTGGATCCTGGTGTATCCGCCATTCCTTTGTGCGTATTTGGGCGCGATTTCGGTTACAAGCTTGTGAGTGGCTTCTTTGTTTTGCAAATAAGCAAAAACATAGCGGTGCGCGTTAAAATCGCCCACACGAGCCACTGTCGTTAATTTCTCAATGTAACTGCGCAATTCCTTAGCTTTATAAACCCCTGTCTCAATTTTGTTATGCTCAATCAAAGCGATCGCTAAATTCTTTAATAACGCCTTTCTGTGCGAGCTGGTTCTCCCAAGCTTGCGGTATCCGTGTTTGTGTCTCATCAGTCGTTACCTCCTTTATCTTCTAATTTTTCTAATCTTTTCTTTAAACTCTCTCTTTGTTCAGGGCTTAATTCTGTGCCTACCGGATAGCCCAAATCATTCAATTTTTCAGCGATTTCATCATAGGATTTTTTACCCATGTTTTTCACGCCTTTAAGCTCTTCTTCGCTCATCAACACGAGTTCGCCCACATACTTGATGCCGATTTTATCCAAGCAATTAAAACACCTAGCACTCAAATTCATGCTTTCAATCTTAGCACTCAGATCTTTAGCGTCATCTCTTTGGGCGTAGTCGCCTGAATACTCCGTATTAGCAATGGGTCTTTCACCAAAAACACCCAATTGCTTGCTCATCACTTTCACCGCTGATAAAAACGCTTTATAGGGGTCAATCTGCCCGTCTGTTTCAATATCAAAAATGATTTTTTCATAGTTGGGATCGCCCTCAACCAAAACATTTTCAATCTCATAAACGACATTTTTAATCGGCGTGAAAGAGCCGTCTAGCGGCATGTAGCCCTCAGGCATCAATTCCCTTGTGTTTTCGCTTGGGACATACCCCATTCCTTTATAGATAATGAGCGAAAAATTCAATTGAGCGTCTTCGTTGATTGTGGCTAGAGGCATTTCAGGATTGACGATTTCTATATGCTCAGAATTCAAATCCCTAGCCCTAAGCTCCATAGGCCCTTTAAAAGAATAATCCACCACAACCGATTGGTTTTCTAAAGAGCTATCTTGCCCCACTAACGCTTTGGCTATAAAACGGATATTCTTTAAATTCATGATAAAAAGCGACACATCTTCAGTAACCCCCCTTAATGAGTCAAACTCATGATGGACGCCTTCAATCTTTAAACCTATAGGAGCATACCCCACAGAGCTTAAAAGCAAGAGTCTTCTAATAGGGTGAGCGAGCGTAACAGCGTAACCAAACTCAAATGGAGCCAGAGAAATCTTAACCCGATTACCCTCTTTCTCTAGCACCTTAATTTCTGATGGGATCAAAGGTGCTGTTTTGATAACTTTCATGCTCTAACCCCTTACTTAGAATACAATTCTACAATGAGTCTTTCTTCAATAGGGATAACCACTTCTTCTCTTTCAGGGTAGCGGGTGAAGATTCCATATTTTTTATCTTTTTCCACATCAATCCATGGCACAATCCCTGTTTGAGCTGTCAATTCCATCGCACGCACCACTTGAGGGTTGCTCTTGGTTTTTTCTTTGATCTCAATTTTTTGCCCTGAACGCACGAAATAAGAGGGAATATCCAAACGCTTACCATCCACAAGCACATGCCCATGCGTTACTAATTGCCTAGCAGAGCTTCTAGTGGTCGCAAACCCCATGCGATAAACGACATTGTCCAATCTTCTTTCAATCAAGCGGATAAGGTTTTCACCCGTATTGCCGTCCAAGCGATTGGCTTCCACAAAAATACTCCTGAATTGCTTTTCAGAAATGCCATACATCATTTTAGCTTTTTGCTTTTCTTTCAATTGCAACCCGTAATCAGAAGTCTTAGCACGCCTTTGCCCATGCTGGCCTGGCCCATAAGCCCTTTTATCTAGTGCACTCTTCCCACTCAATCGCCTTTCACCTTTTAAGGCTAAAGAAACCCCAAAACGCCTTTCTAGTCTTTCTACTGCGTCTCTATACCTTGCCATAAAGCCTCCTTACACTCTTCTTCTTTTAGGGGGTCTGCAACCATTGTGAGGGAGCGGGGTGATGTCTTTAATCCAAAGCACTTTAACGCCCTCTGTCGCGCCCACGCTCTTAATAGCGGTCTCACGCCCACTACCTGGTCCTTGAACCTTAATGCCCACTTCTTTAACGCCATGCTCTTTAGCCTTGCTTAGAGCGCTTTCTACAGCTTGTTGGGCCGCATAAGGGGTGGATTTTTTAGAGCCTTTAAACCCTAAACCGCCCGCCGTGCTCCAGCAAATCACATTACCCATTTCATCAGTGATAGTGATGTTGGTATTATTAAAGGTCGCTGAAATATAAACAACCCCTCTAGCGATATTCTTTTTGACTACTTTCTTTTTAGCCGCTACATTTCTCTTAGCCATTAAATCATCATCTCCTTATTTGCTACTTGCTACCCACGGTTTTTTTCTTACCCTTACGAGTCCTAGCGTTATTTTTAGTGGTTTGGCCTCTCACAGGAAGACCCTTACGATGCCTAATCCCACGATAATTCCCTAAGTCCATTAAAGATTTAATATCCATTTGAACTTTTTTACGCAAATCGCCCTCTACCAGGTAGCTTTGTTGGATTTTTTTAGCGATACTAGACACTTCATCTTCGCTCAATTCATGCACGCGCTTGTCAAAAGAAATGCCTACTGCTTCTAAAATCTCTCTGGAACTCTTAAGCCCAATCCCATAAATATAAGTAAGGGCATACTCTACTCTCTTCTTTTTTGGTAAATCTACACCAGCAATCCTTGCCATGCTTTATCCTTGTCTTTGTTTGTGTTTAGGGGTAGTGCAGATCACTCTAATAACGCCCCTTCTTTTAATAATTTTGCACTTATCGCACATCTTTTTCACTGATGGCCTGACTTTCATGATTTTTCTCCTTTGAAAAAATTAGGCACTACTAAAAACTTTTATACTAACATATTTTCATTGAAATAACCCTTAAATTCATTTATATCTAAAAGTTATCCGACCCTTGTCTAAGCTATAGGGTGTAAGCTCTAGCTTGACCCTATCGCCTAAAGCAATCCTAATATAGTGCATGCGCATCTTTCCAGAAATACGGCACAACACCACATGCTTATTGTCTAATTCCACCTTAAAAGTAGCGTTAGGCAACGCCTCAATCACTTTCCCATCCACTTCTATAACATCATCTCTTGCCATTAATGCTCCGTAAGAATCACTGCCTTATTACCAATTATGGCGATAGTATGCTCATGGTGGCTTGTGTTAAGCCCGTCCACTGAAACCACGCTCCACTTATCCGCTAGTATTTTAGGCTCGCCCTGTTTTTGACACACCATAGGCTCTAAGCAAAATACCATGCCCTCTTTGATTTTAGGACCGCTATTAGGTTTGACGCCTTTTTCTAGGTAGTTAGGGATTTCTGGCTCTTCATGGGGTTTTTTACCAATGCCATGCCCGCAAAATCCCTTTAAAGGCACAAAGCCCCTTTCCACAATAGCACCCTCTAAAATCTGACTCAACTCCTTAAAATGCATGCCCACTTTAATTGAACTAATGGCATGCATCAAACTCTCTTTAGAGCAAGCGAGCAATTTTTCATCTTGTAGGCTTATCGTGCCTATAGGAAGCGTGAGAGCTGAATCGCCATAATAGCCATCCACCTCCACCCCCAAATCCAAGCCTATAATATCCCCTTCTTGTAAAATATAATCCGTAGGAATGCCATGAATAACCACTTCATTTAAGGACATGCACACAGAGTTGGGGAATCCATACAACCCCTTAAAAGCAGGTCTGGCATGAGAGGATTTGATAAAATCTTCAGCCATTTTATCCAGCTCTAAAAGTGAAACCCCAGGCCTTACTTCTCGCTCTAAAAGGGCTAACGCTTGAGCGGTTAATTCCCCGGCTTTTCTTAGAGCTTTGATTTCTTTTGGGCTTTTAATAGAGATTGCCATTAAAAGCCTACCGCACTTAAAGTTTTATACTTGCTCATATAAATTTGCGCTTCAATCTTTTTCATGGTATCAATAGCGACTTGAACCACAATCAGCACCGCCGTGCCTCCAAAGTAAAAAGGCACGCCCATAGCCTTAACCAAAATCCAAGGCACGGTAGAAATGAGTGCTAAATACAATGAACCCCACAAAGTGAGCTTGCTCGCTACAGAATTTAAAAACGATGAAGTCCCCTCTCCAGGCCTAAGCCCTGGAATATACCCGCCATTACGCCTTAAATTATCCGCAATATCCTTAGAATTGAACACGATAGAGGAATAAAAGTAAGCAAAAAAGATAATGAGTAGGAACATCAAAATATTATACGCATACCCTTGCGGGCTTAAAAAATCCGCAATCGCTTGCAAGGTTTTGTTGCTTGTGGCTTGCTGTAAAATCGTAGAAGGAAACACGAGCAAAGCTGAAGCGAAAATAGGGGGGATCACCCCACTTAAATTCAACTTAATAGGAATGTAATTCATGATGCGCTTGTTCTGGTTTTGCATCACCACTTTACGCGCGTAAGAAATAGGGATCCTGCGCTCAGCCAATTCCACATAGATAATCGCAAAAATAGTCGCTAGAACAATCAGCACAATACCAATGAGCATTAAGATATTGATCACACCCGTATTGACCAAGTTGAATGTGCCTGAAATAGCCGATGGGATCCCTGAAACAATCCCGGCAAAAATAATGAGACTGATCCCATTCCCCACGCCTCTTTGCGTGATTTGCTCCCCTATCCACATGAGCAGCATCGTCCCTGTAAGCATGGAAAACGCTGAAACGATCATAAAGACTTGCATATCAATCATGATCGCTCCATTAGCTCCTCCGCTAATGCTCCTTAACCCCACTGAAACGCTCACCGCTTGGATTAGAGTGATTAAAATAGTCAAATAGCGCACAATTTGCATGTATTTTTGCATGCCGTCTCGCTCTTTTTTCATTTTAGCCAGGTTGGGGAAAGTCGCGCTCAAAAGCTCCATGATAATTGAAGAAGTGATATAGGGCATGATACCCAAAGAGATGATGCTCAAGCGAGAAACCGCATTCCCGCTAAACATGTTAAACAACCCTAAAGCGTTGTTGGAATTGCTGTCAAAAAAAGCCTTGATCGCTGCTAAATCTACGCCAGGAATGGGGATATAAGCTAAGACTCTGTAGAGAAATAAAAAACCCAAAGTGATGAGTATCTTACTAGCAATAGCTTTATTCATATTAACTTATTCCTCTCCAATCAAGCTGATACAATAAGGGCATTACTTCTGCCCGCTCGTTTTGATTCTCTCATCTTTAATTTTAGAAGCCAAGTTTTTAGCGTCTTTACCAATCAATTTCACGCCTTCAATATAAAGGGGGAAATGGTGCAAAGCACGCAAGCTTGAAAAAGTGATTTCTTCTAAATCCTTAATCGCTTCATTCTTTTCTACATTGATAGAATAGATATGAGAATCTTTAGTCCTAAAACCTATTTTAGGCAAACGGCGTTGTAAAGGTTGCTGACCCCCTTCAAAGCCTCTTTTAGCCTTATAGCCTGTCCTTGCAGTTTGGCCTTTACCGCCTCTTGTGGCAGTCTTTCCCATCCCGCTTCCTTGACCACGGCCCACTCGTTTGATTCTTTTAACGCTACCTTTAGCCGGTTTTAAATTTTCTAATCCCATCATCATATCCTTTTTAACTACGCCTTGATTTTCGCTAAAGCGTCAAAAGTCGCACGCACCACATTATAGGGGTTGTTGGAGCCTAAAGATTTGGTTAGAATATCCTTAATGCCTGCTAATTCCACGATAGGGCGCGTTGAACCCCCAGCAATCACTCCCGTTCCCTCACTGGCCGGTTTGAGTAAAATACGGCTTGCGTTATATTTATGCTCAATGTCATGAGCGATAGTCGTGCCTTTAATGGTTACATGAATCAGGTTTTTAAACGCATCATCTACCGCTTTTTTAATCGCATCAGGAACTTCTTTAGCCTTGCCTAAACCAAAGCCTACAAGCCCGTTTTTATTGCCCACAACCACTAAAGCGTTAAAACGAAACCGCCTACCGCCCTTAACCACTTTGGTTACACGACCAATATTCACAACGACTTCTTGAAACTCTTCCCTGTTAATCTCTTCCATACCTTTCCTTTCTGTCATAGAGCGATCCCATTCTCTCTCAAGCTTTCAGCAAACACTGCCACCACGCCATGATAGAGGTAACCATTCCTGTCATAAACCGCTCGCTCAATCCCTGCTTTTTTCAATTCTTCAGCAAAGAGAGCGCCTAATTTTTTAGCGTCTTCTTGCGTGTTTTTAAAGCCCATCTTCCTGCCGTCAATATGCGTTATGGTGCTTTGTTTAACATCATCAATCGCTTGCGCATAGAAATAGCGGTTGGAGCGGAAAACGCTCACCCTAGGCCTTAACGCATCGCCCAAGAGTTTGCTTTTAATCCTTAATTTCCTGCGATCTCTTAAGGCTTTCTTTTTATACAATGCTTTTGCGTTCATCACTTCACCTTATTTATTTTTTAGCTGTTTTACCAGCTTTTCTAATAATGACTTCATCGCTGTATTTCACGCCCTTGCCCTTGTATGGCTCTGGGGGTCTGAAGCTCCTGATTTCAGCGGCGACTTGCCCTACTTTTTGCTTATCGCTTCCCTTGATAGTGATCGTGTTTTTTTCCACCACCATTTCAATCCCCGCTGGAATAGGGTATTTCACCGGGTGGCTAAAACCCAAACTCAAATCCAAAGTTTTATTGCCCAAAGCCACCTTATAGCCCACGCCATTGACTTCTAAAGTCTTAGCAAAACCGGTGCTTAAGCCTATTACAATGTTGTTAGCTAACGCCCCATAAGTCCCCCAATAAGCCCTAGACTGCGCGTCTTCGCCCACAGGCTGGAAGCTCAATTGGTTGTTTTCAAGCGTGATTTTCACTCGGTTGTGAGTTTCTAACTCATGCTTTTCTTTGCTGTTTTTAAAAAGAAGCTTGCTCCCTTCAACGCTCGCTTGCACAGAGCTTGGAATTTCAATGATTCTTTTCCCAATTCTTGACATTTTCAATCCTTTACCAAATGCTGCAAAGCACTTCGCCACCGACATTTTGTCTGTAAGCTTCTTCGTTGGTGATCACCCCTTTAGAAGTGCTTACCACAATCACGCCATAGCCATTTTTAAAGCGCTTCAACTCGTTTTTTTGCTTATACACACGACGACCAGGCTTGCTTAAGCGCTTCACTTCGCTGATTTTTGAATGCCCTTTTTCATCATAAGCCAATTGCACATAAACCGATTGTTTCTTGTCTTTATCTTTGACATTGAAATCTTTAATGAAACCTTTTTCTTTAAAAATCTCTAAAATAGAAACCACGATCTTTGCATAATAAAGCTGTGTGAATTCTAATCGGCGCATAGAAGCGTTTCTCAAACGAGTTAATGAATCCGCAATTATATCATTTACCATATCTTATCCTTACCAACTAGCTTTTCTCAAGCCTGGGATGAGTCCCTCACTGCCCATTTTTCTTAGGCACACCCTACAAAGTCCAAAATCCCTATAAACCGAATGAGGTCTCCCGCAAATGCGGCATCTAGTATAGGCTCTTACTTGGAATTTTGGTTTCCTTTGAGCCTTTGCTATCATTGATTTTTTAGCCATATTAACCCCTTATCTCACTTTTGCAAAAGGCAATCCAAGCAATTCTAACAACTTGAACGCTTCTTTATCGTTGTCTGTAGAAGTTACCATAGTGATGTTCATGCCATGACTTACCATAACATCATCATAAACCACTTCCGGGAAAATCAACTGTTCATTGATTCCGAAGGTGTAATTCCCGCGCCCGTCAAAACCATTCCGTGAAATCCCTCTAAAGTCTTTCACTCTGGGTAGTGAAATCACAATCAGCTTTTCTAAGAAATTATACATGCGTTTATTCCTTAAGGTAACTTTCGCCCCTACCGCCATGCCTTCTCTAATCTTAAAGCCTGCAACGGATTTTTTCGCTTTAGTGATAACCGCTTTTTGCCCTGCAATCAAAGAAATCGTTTGCGCGATATTTTGCATGATTTTCATGTCTTTTGCATGAGCCCCAGCGCCCACGCTGATAACGATTTTTTCTAGCTTCGGTAAAAGCATGGGGTTTTTGATGTCTAATTCTTGAGCGAGTTTTACTCTCACTTCATTTTGATAAAATTGTTTCAAACCAAACATGTATCCAAACTCCTTAGGCTTTCTTTACATTGGAAATGTGCATGGGCTTTTCTTTATGGATAAAGCCCCCTTTAGGGTTATCATCAGTAGGTTTAATCGCTTTTTTCACCACTTTACACCCTTCAACAACCACTTGAGAAGTCTTAGGCAACACCGCTAAAACCTTAGCAACCTTACCCTTATCGTCTCCTGCAATGACTTTCACCATGTCATTTTTTTTGATTTCGCTTTTCATTATACAACCTCCGGCGCTAGAGAAATAATTTTCATGAAATTAGCGTAACGCACTTCTCGGCTCACTGGCCCAAAAATCCTTGTGCCAACAGGATCTTTTTTAGCGTCCAAAATCACTGCTGCATTGTCATCAAAACGCACCAAAGAACCATTTTTCCTTTGGATTTCTTTTTTCGTTCTCACCACAACGGCTTTGACCACTTGACCGCGCTTCACCTTACCATTAGGGATAGCTTTTTTCACGGAAGCCACGATCACGCTACCCACGCTCGCATAGCGTTTATGACTGCCTCCTAACACCTTAATGCACATGATTTCTTTAGCGCCACTATTGTCAGCGACATTCAATCTTGTAAAACTCTGTATCATGCTTATACTCCCACTACTAAAATTTCTTTAAGCGTGAAAGACTTGGTTTTAGAAAGCGGTCTGCATTCAATCGCGCTCACAAAATCCCCTACTTTCACCTGATTGTTTTCATCATGGATGGTGTATTTTTTGAATTTTTTAACAATCTTGCGGTATTTTTCATGCACCACTTTTCTTTCCACAAGAATCACAGCACTTTTTTCAGCAAACTTGCTGATAACCCTGCCTTGCACCAGCCTTTTATGCGGCTCTTTCGTATTCATTGCTTACCCTTTTTTACTTAACGCTAGAAGAATAATACGCATTAATGGCCGTGTTAATGCGAGCGATATTTCTTCTGGCTTTCTTAATCTCGTTAGGATTACTCAATTGCATAGCCTTTAACTTAACGCGCAACTCAAAAAGCTCCGCTTTTTTAGCATGCAACAACTCTTCTAATTCCTTGATACTTTTATCTTTCAATTCAGTATATTTCATTTTCGCTCTCACAAGTTACAATTTTGGTTTTAAAAGGAAGTTTGCTCTGAGCTAATGCTAAAGCTTCTCTCGCTAGTCCTTCTTCAATGCCTAGCATTTCATAAACGATTCTGCCCGGCTTGATATTCATCACCCATTTTTCCACAGAGCCTTTACCTTTACCCATCCTGGTTTCTAAAGGTTTAGCGGTCAAAGGCTTATCAGGAAACACTCTAATCCACACCTTACCCGCTCTTTTAATGTGTCTTGTCATGGCCACCCTTGCGGATTCAATCTGGCGTGAATCAATCCTCCCATGCTCTATGGCTTTAATCGCAATATCCCCAAACGCAATAGAGTTACCACGATGGGCTTTCCCACGATTGCGCCCTTTCATTTGCTTTCTGTATTTTGTTCTTTTTGGCATTAACATGATTATTGCCTCCCTCTTCTGCTTCTTCTAGGCTCTCTTTCTTCTTTAGCCTCTTCTTTTTTCTCAAATTGGATGCCTTTTTGCAAAACTTCCCCTTTGAAAATCCACACTTTCACGCCAATAATACCATATACCGTCATCGCTTCAGCAAAGCCATAATCAATCTTAGCCCTTAAGGTGTGTAAAGGCACGCGCCCTTCCATATACCATTCGGTGCGAGCGATTTCAGCCCCTGCTAAACGGCCAGAAACGCGCACCTTGATCCCTTTAGCGCCGGATTTTAACGCCGCTTGCATGACCTTTTTCATCGCGCGGCGGAAAGCGACCCTTTTTTCTAGCTGGGTGGCTACATTTTCTGCGGCTAATTGGGCGTCAGCTTGGGGGCGTTTGACTTCTTTGATATTAATGGAGACTTCTTTTTTGATGAGCGTTTTTAAGCCTTCTTTGACTTTTTCAATATCCACGCCTTTTTTACCAATGATAAGCCCTGGGCGAGCCGCTACGACCGTAACGCGCAGTTTTTTAGCCGCTCTTTCAATCACAATCTCGCTCACGCCGGCATAATAAAGCTCTTTTTTAAGGAATTTCCTAATCTTATTGTCTTCATCAATATTGCTTGGAGCGGTGCGAGCGTTAGGGAACCATCTGGAAGTCCAATTCCTATTAATACCTAATCTTAAACCTACCGGATTAACTTTTTGTCCCATTCCCTACTTACCTTCTGCTTGATTTTTTTTATGGCTTTTAGAAGATTTCATTTCTTTCCCTTCTGCTACTTCTACGAATACATGAGATGTTGGCTTTCTGATGGCTGTGGCTCTGCCTTTAGCTCTTGGAATGGAGCGCCTAAGCACAGGACCAGCATCCACTCTGCAAGAAACAATCAGAGCGCTCTTGGCGTCTAAAGAGCCGTTAGCGACTGCAGAAGCAACCACTTTTGAAAGCACTCTAGCCGCTTTATTAGGCGTAAATTCCAAACTAGCGATCGCTAGTTCAGCGTTCATGCCTTGAATCTGTCTTGCAATCAATCTGGCTTTAGTAGGAGATAACCGCACAAATCTTAATAACGCTTTACTCATTCTACCCCCTTACTTGCCAATCTTTTTTTGGACACTGCCTTTGTGCCCTTTAAAAGTTCTTGTAGGAGCGAATTCCCCTAACTTATAACCCACATGGTTTTCTGTGATATACACAGGGACAAAAACCCTTCCGTTATGCACATTGTAAGTAAAACCAATCATTTCAGGCAAAATGGTGCTTCTTCTAGACCATGTTTTAATCGGGCGGTTATCCTTACCCTCTTTTGCCTTGAGCGTTTTTTTCATCAAGTGGTCGTCTATAAAAGGACCCTTTTTAATTGACCTAGACATTCTTTAACCCTTTATTTATGTTTCTTTCTGGAAATGATGAGCTTGTCGCTAGCTTTTTTCTTTCTAGTTTTATAGCCCTTAGCTGGAGTACCCCAAGGCGATACAGGATGACCGCTTGTCCCTGTTTTACCCTCACCCCCACCATGCGGGTGATCCACTGGGTTCATAGCGCTTCCACGAGTTTGTGGGCGAATACCTCTGTGGCGGTTACGCCCTGCCTTACCGATAGAGATATTGATAAAATCCTCATTCCCTACCACGCCAATACTCGCCATGCATTCGCTTAAGATGTAGCGCATTTCAGAACTTGGCATCCTAAGAATGGTGTATTTATTTTCTCTACCCATGATTTGAGCGCTCATCCCAGCGCTTCTGGCTAATTGCCCGCCAGCCCCTGGATGCATTTCAATATTATGCACCACCGTTCCTATAGGGATATTTTTTAACTTCATCGCAAAGCCCGCTTTAATATCCAAACCGCCTTCAGCAGCGATAACGCTATCGCCTACTTTCAAACCGCTTGGCTGTAAAATGTAGCGTTTATCCCCATCAGGATAGATTACAAGAGCGATGCGCGCATTTCTGTAAGGATCATACTCAATCGCAGCCACTTTCCCTTCAATATTGTATTTGTTGCGTTTGAAATCAATAATGCGATAGAGTTTTTTAGCCCCTCTCTCTTTGTGGCGGCTAGTGATACGCCCGTTATTGTTTCTCCCTGCTGTTGCTTTAAGCTTAGTGAGTAAGCCTTTGACACTGCTTTTTGCGGTAATGTCTTTAGAGTCCAACACCGACATGAAGCGTCTGCTTGGGGTGTAGGGCTTATAAGTTTTAATCGCCATAACGCTTTCTCCTTTCTACGCACCAAGGGCGGCAATGCTAGCGCCCTCTGGAACTTTCACATAAAATTTCTTAAACGACTTTCTTTGTCCAAGCTTCCCTCTAAAGCGTTTCACTTTACCCTCTTGTTTCAAAGAATTGATTTTCAAAGGCTCAAAGCCAAAGTAAGTTTTAAACACTTCTTTGAGCTGGTTTTTAGTTACATTTTGAGCCGTTTGGACCACTAAAACACCTTTTTCTTGCAATCCTAATGACTTTTCAGTGTAAAGAATTGACTTTATATCCATGATGTCTGCCATTTTTTACTCCTCTGTCTTATCTTGCACCACATGCTGAAACGCTGCTTCTTCCATCACCACAGAGCTAAACGCCGCTAAAAGATAAGCGTTTAACTCGCTCGTATCAATAATGAGGCATTTTTTAAGGTTACTAAAAGCTAACTCGGTGTATTCGTCCATGTTCATGCACACAAACAAAGTGTCTCGTTGCTCTAAAGCTTGGAACATTTGGTTGGCTTCTTTAGTCAAATGCTTTCTTTTATTGTCTTCAACCACGCCTTTTATAGCGATTTTTTCCACCACAAAAAGCTTGTTCGCTTGCGCTTTTTCTTCTAAAGCGTATTCTAAAGCCAAGCGTTTTTGTTTTTTATTGATTTTAAGGTTGTAGTTGCGCTTATTCGTAGCCCCATGAGAGACACCCCCACCCACAAATACAGGCGAAGTGATGCTCCCTGCTCTGGCTCTTCCGCCCCCTTTTTGCGCCCAAGGCTTCCTACCGCCCCCACTCACTTCAGCACGGTTTTTACTTTTAGCGGTATTAGCGCGCGCAGAAGATAAATAATGTTTCACATAAAGATAGAGGTTATGGCTGTTGATACCCTCATATCTTTTAGGTAACTCCACGCTACCCTTTTCTTTCAAATGGCTGTCTAAAACGATGGCCTTACTCATATCAAACCCTTTATATTTTATATTCAATGTATGGTTTTATACCGCTCTAATGCGTCCATAAGCCCCAGAAAAGCCGGCCACTGAACCCTTTAGCACTAACACCATACTTTCTTTATCAAAAGAGAGCACCTCGTTTTGGCAAGTAACTAGCTCATTGCCATAATGCCCTGCCATTTTCCTACCCTTTTGCACTCTTCCTGGCCATTCTCTGTTACCAATAGAACCAGGGCGGCGGTGGAAACGGCTCCCATGAGCGGCAGGCCCGCCTTGGAAATTCCAACGCTTCATCACCCCCGCAAAGCCTCTCCCTTTAGTTTTAAAGCTCGCTTTAACCCTTTTAAGCGTTTCTAAAGCGCTCAAATCCAAATCGCCCAACTCTTGTTGCTGGGAAGCTTTTAAGGTAGCGAAATGGTTAAACTCTTTACTGAGTTGGTATTTCTTTTGCTGGCCTTCAATCGCCTTATTGTGTTTTTTATGCATCGCATAGGCCACTAAAGCTTTCCCGTTTTCTAGCTGGCACACTTTCGCTTGCAAGACTTTAAGCAAGGTTACAGGCGTGCTGTTAGCGTCAATAGTGCGGCTCATGCCTATCTTTTGAACTAAAAATTCCATATCTAACCCTTATTTTATGATCTCAATGCGTTAGGACTACTTCGTTTCCATAGAAGTTACTTCTACATCCACTTCAGGAGCTAAATCCAACTTCATCAAGCTATCCACGGTTTCTGGGGTGGCCGAGATAATATCAATCAATCGGCTATAAACCCTAATCTCAAACTGCTCTCTTGAATCCTTATTGACATGCGGGGAGCGTAAAACGGTGTAACGCTTATTCTTAGTCGGTAAAGGGATAGGCCCTCTAATTTCAGAACCTGAGCGCTTTACGGCTTCCACGATAGCCACAACAGAGCGATCCAACACTCTATGGTCATAAGCTTTGAGCTTCAACCTGATTTTTTCCATAAACTCTCCTAAAAGAACTCGTCTCATCCGTTACTAAAAACAGAATAAAACAATAAAATAAAAACTGAAATACTACTCAAAATGCGCCACTTAGTCAATAACTTTTGCTATTTTTAGGGCTTTTTAGAGATTTTTACTTCCTTTTTATAAGGAAATATAAAAAAAGGCGCTACGATTGTCTTATTCAATCTCATTTGAAAGGAAGTTCCATGCCCCTTTCTTGCTTGCACCCTTTTGGGCCTTTTGAAACCCCTAAAGAGCCGACTTTAAACAACCCGCTTTTAAACTCAAGCGATAAAATCTGTCTTTTAGGGCCGATGAAATCCGGTAAAACCACTTTCGCCCTCAAACTAGCGAAGGGTTTTAAAAACCCTGTGTATATCAATTACAATGACATGCGTTTGAACAAAAACATTCTGAGCTCATGGCTTTTAAAATGGCATTTAGAAAAGAAAATGGATTTACTCATTTTAGATCATATTGATCGCTTGGATTTCAGCCTGCCTAAGCTTCCTAAAGTCGTTCTCATCCCTAATTATTTAAGCCCCATAACAACGCCCGATTGCAGCTTGAGCTATGCGTTAGGGTTGGATTTTAAAGAATATACTAGCTTTTTCAAACCCAACACCCCTAAAAACACTCTGTTTAACCGCTTTTTAAGAGACGGCAACGCTTTAGATTCGCTTTTTGCAGAAAACGAGCAAGAAAAAATCCTAAAAAAACAAGAAAATATTAAATTAATTTTTCAAGCTTACGCCCCCTTAATGGCTAAAATCTGCTCGTATCAGTCTAAGTTTGTGAGCGCTTTTTATCTTTATACGCAACTCAAAAAAGAACTTAAGATCTCTAAAGACACCCTTTATAAATTTTTACACGCGCTAGAAAAACAACGCATCATTTTTTTAGTCCCTAGTTTTGAAAATAATAAAAATAAATTGTATCTGTGCGATTTTGCCTTACCTTATAGCCTGACTCCTAGCCCCTCGCTTTTAAATGTTTTTGAAAACATGGTTTTTTTAGAGCTTTACAAGCAATTCCCAAACCATGAGCTTTACTCCCATGATAATGGGATTTTTATCTTGCAAAAAAATTCTACAAACAAGCTCGCTCTCATCGCCCATGCTTTCCCCACGCCCCATTTTTTAGAAAAACAGCTTCTATGGTGCCATAAACATGGGTTTTTAAAAATTGTAATCGTTTCTATCAATGCCCCCATTTTAGCAACTCATACCCCCTACAAACACCTTAATTTCATTGATTTTTCTTTGGATATTCAATCTATTTTGGTATAATAATTATTATGTATTTATGTATTTATGTATTTATGTATTTATGTATTTATGTATTTATGTATTTATGTATTTATGTATTTATAATTATTATTCAAATTTTTAAATGATTATTATATATTTTTATTTTTTCTTAAGCTAACACACTATAAGCTGTCCTAGTATTTCGCTTTTTTGGGAAATACCACCTACCCCAAAAGCGTAGGGCGTTTTTAATATTCTTTTATAGAAAGGAAGTTGTAATGAACGCATTGAAAAGATTAAGTTTCTGCACCTTGTTATCCCTAGGTCTCCTCGCTCAAACAGCGCATACTAATAGTTTGAAAGACACGATTAACTATCCTAATTGGCTTAAAATCAATCTTTTTAACGACAAGAACCCGCTCAATCAATATGTAGGATCGGCTTCTATTTCCGGTAAAAGGAACGATTTTTATTCCAACTACATCCCCTATGATGACAAATTGCCCCCTGAAAAGAATGCTGAAAAAGTGGCTTTTTTAAGGGCTAAAATGAACGCTTATAGCGCTTTAGAGATTGTCTTATTGACCAAGAAAATACGAGAACGCATTTATAGGGAGTTTCAAGATAAAGACAAATTCGTCAACAATCTGTTTGGAATAGTTGATTTTTTAGCATCTAAATCCATTTTAGCTAAAAGGTTCGTGGATGCCATCAACCATCGTGTGTATGTCATGGTGCAATTCCCTTTCGTTCAGCCTGAAGATTTGATCGCTTACTTTAAAGCAAAACGCATCAACCTTTCTCCAACGAGCGCTAAAAAATTGAGCATGATTTTAAATAAAACGCTGTTTAATGATACGGATACTTAAGAAAATAAGTTGTTTTTAAGCGTGAAGCTACGCCGATGAAAGGGCGTAGTTCCTAGCTTGTTGATCGCTTCTATATGTTGTTTAGTCCCATACCCGCAATTCTTATCCCAACCGTATTCCTTAAACAAAGCGTGCAATTCTAGCATTTCTCTGTCCTTAAAGGCTTTCGCTAAAACAGACGCCATAGCGATTTGAGCGACTTTTTCATCGCCCTTGATGATGGTTTGTATATTGAGGTATTGTTTATTCAAGCCAAACGCCGTGTTGCCGTCTATTTTTATCCCGTTGGCTAAAGAGCAATCCTTTTCTAAAATTTCTTGCACAGCGAGCTTCAAACACACCCCTAAGCCTAAGTTATCAATCTCATTTGCGCTTTTTTGAACCACGCAAAATCCCACCTCATCATGCGTTTTGATTTTATCTTCTAAGAAAAAGCGCTTTTTTGGGCTGAGCTTCTTGCTGTCTTTTAAGCCCATGCTCAAAAACTCTGCCGCTGTTTTTTCACTGCACACCACCCCAGCCACAAAAAGCGAACCGGCCAAACACCCCCTCCCTGCTTCATCAATGCCTAAAGTCATTGATACGCAACCAAACCGGTATTCCTACTCATGCACTCCATGCGTTATCCTGTTTTCTCTCAGCTTCTTAATAAACTCTGTTAATCCTTTTTCAAAGTTTTTCACGCTTTTTCTGTCGCTTGGCGATGAGGGATGAGTGGCTTTTTCAGGATTCATCTCATGTGCCCAGGTTTTCAAGCCTTAGGCCCGATCATCTTTTCAGGCACCACGAATTTGTCAAAATCCTCAGCACTTAGGAGTTTCAATTCCACCGCGCTTTCTTTTAAAGAAATGCCTTTTTTGTGGGCGTTTTTAGCGATTTTAGCGGCGTTTTCATAGCCCACATGCGGGTTTAGGGCGGTTACTAGCATTAAAGAATGGTGCAAATAATAATCAATCTTTTCTCTATTAGGCTCAATACCAATCGCACAATGGGTATTAAAACTTTCCATGCTGTCGCTCAACAGCCTTAAACTTTGCAAGAAATTATAAATAATCACCGGTTTAAACACATTCAATTCAAAATTACCCTGACTGGCCGCAATGCCAATAGCGGTATCATTCCCCATCACTTGCACGGCCACCATTGTCATCGCTTCGCATTGCGTGGGATTGACTTTACCAGGCATAATAGAGCTACCCGGCTCGTTTTCAGGGATATTAAGCTCGCCCAAACCACAGCGCGGCCCGCTCGCAAGCCATCTAATATCGTTAGCGATTTTCATTAAATTCGCCGCTAAAGCCTTAAAAGCCCCATGCGCATAAGCGATAGCGTCATGGCTAGTGAGCGCGTGGAATTTATTGGGCGCTGAGATGAATTTGACCCCACTAAACTGGCTCAATTCTTCAGCCACTTTTTCGCTCAATTCTTTATGAGCGTTTAGCCCTGTGCCTACGGCAGTCCCTCCTATAGCTAATTCTCTTAAATGCTCCAAACTCTCTAAAATTTGTTGTTTAGAATGCTCTAGCATGCTCGCATACCCGCTAAATTCCTGCCCCAAAGTTAAAGGCGTAGCGTCTTGTAAATGCGTGCGCCCGATTTTGACAATCTCTTTAAATTGTTGGCTTTTGTCTTTAAAGGTCTTTAACAGATTCTCTAAACTGGGCAGTAACTTGCGCGTGATTTCTAGCACGCTCACAATGTGCATAGCGGTAGGGAAAGTGTCGTTGGAGCTTTGAGACATGTTCACATCATCGTTAGGGTGGATGAGTTTTTTCTCTCTAAAATTACCCCCTAAAATTTCTGTAGCCTTATTGGCAATGACTTCATTGAGATTCATATTCGTCTGAGTCCCGCTCCCTGTTTGCCATATCGCTAACGGGAATTCGCCGCACAGCTCGCCTTTTAAAATGCAATCGCACGCCTTGATAATGGCTTGGGATTTTTCTAGGCTTAATTTCCCTAACTTGTGGTTGACAACCGCCAGACTCCTTTTGAGTTTGGCAAACGCGCCAATGAGTTCTTTAGGCATTTTTTCGGTACCGATTTTAAAGTTTTCAAGACTGCG